>NZ_BCAH01000018.1 GCF_001293735.1 Limosilactobacillus gorillae
TATATCATATTTAGATGTGAAAAAAGAAGCACCGTAATTGCTTGAGTGGGGGTTTTCCTCCCATCACTAAAGTGACGGGTATCCAGCCCATAATATATCAATGAATTAATGTAAGGGCGCCGAACGGTTAATTAACTGTCCGGCGCCCTTATTTAGTTGCTAAATAATTATGGAGACGAGAAGTCCCAGTGATAAATAGGGTAAGAAGGGAAGACGCTGATGGCGCCATAACTTAGGAGAAGTGAAGGCGAGGCCGCACCCGATTAGGACCGTTTGCCAGTAACAGCGCCAACCGCACAGGACCAAAACTAAGACTAACCACTCGACATCACCTTGCCCGATCCCGTGGCTGAAGAGGGCGACCAGCAGTAATAAGCAGGTCACCAGCAGGTAGGCCCAGAGGTTGGTGAAGGAGAAGGGGACAAGCACGATCATAGGTAAGGGGATGAGGCCGATTAGGGTTAGTGGGTTGATCCAGCAGGCGTACCAGTCAGTGGTGGCCATGGTTAAAAGACTGCTTAAGACGACCAGGCAGGCGAGCCACTCTATTAAATCGCTAGGGGAATATAGGGTCAGCCAGGTTCCGCAGATAAGTTCACACCCGCTGGACCAGGGATCGATTCGCTGCCGGCACCAGTGGCAGCGGCCGCCTTGGATGGTAAAGCCAACCAAGGGAACTAACTGCCACCAGGCGAGGGGATGCTTGCAGTGGTCGCATAGGGAACGCGTGGTTAGGGGGCCTATTTGCAAGAGGTGGCGCTGAGTCATCGTGATGATAAAGGAAGCCAGGCAGGCGCCGATGATAAAGGTGATGAAGTGTTCCATGATAATACCTCCTGCCCATTAAGTACGTTAAAACCACGGGTTGTCACGAAATTACCCGGAGTTCTCGTTGACTTTGTGGAAATAGCATGGTACCTTAATAAAGGTGCTTTTTGAAGCAACGGATTAGTCTGTCGTTGGGCAGACGGCATGCGCAGCGATAGCACAAAAATGAATAGCATCCGGCACTTTTTTTTATTCCTAAAAAAGAACCGCCTGGATGTGTGGACTTAAATTAAGGAAGGGGAACAATTATGCCTACCATTAACCAATTGGTTCGTAAGGGCCGCAAGAGCCACAAGGGTAAGTCAAAGTCACCTGCCCTGGGCTTTGTATACAACAGTTTTAAGAAGGAAGAAATCAAGAACCCGTCACCGCAAAAGCGTGGGGTTGCCACCCGTGTTGGGACGATGACGCCAAAGAAGCCTAACTCCGCCCTGCGGAAGTACGCTCGTGTGCGTTTATCCAACTTGATCGAAGTGACGGCTTACATTCCGGGGATTGGCCACAACCTTCAGGAACACTCCGTTGTCCTGATCCGTGGTGGTCGTGTTAAGGACCTTCCTGGGGTTCGTTACCACATCATCCGTGGGACGCTTGATACCGCCGGTGTTGATGGCCGGATGCAAAGCCGTTCCAAGTACGGTGCTAAGAAGCCGAAGAAGTAATCTTTTAATAGGAGGAATTAAGCAATGCCACGTAAGGGACATGTAGCAAAGCCGGAAGTTTTACCGGATCCAATTTACAACTCAAAGCTGGTTACCAGCCTGATCAACCACTTGATGCTTGACGGTAAGCGCGGGACCGCTTCTAAGATCCTCTACCAAGCCCTTGACCAAATCAAGGAACAAACTGGTAACGACCCGATCGAAGTGTTTGAACAAGCAATGGAAAACATCAAGCCGGCCCTTGAAGTTAAGGCACGCCGGATTGGTGGTTCTAACTACCAAGTGCCGATCGAAGTTCGTCCAGACCGTCAACGGACGCTGGCACTTCGTTGGCTCGTGCAATACGCACGTCTTCGTGGGGAACACACGATGGTAGAACGTCTTTCTGGCGAAATCATCGATGCTTCCAACAACACTGGTGCTTCCATCAAGAAGAAGGAAGACACCTTGCGGATGGCCGAAGCTAACCGGGCCTTCGCACACTACCGCTGGTAAGTTAGCGGTTTGAAACTAGTCTTTAAACTAGTTACAATATATGAGGGGTGACGGCGGAAACTCCACTCGTCACCCCTTTTTCTAAAAACAATAACACACGCACGGAAGGAGAACACTTTTAAGATGGCTAACAAGCGTGAATACCCTCTTGAAAAGACCCGTAACATTGGGATCATGGCTCACATCGATGCTGGTAAGACGACCGCCACTGAACGGATTTTGTACTACACCGGTAAGATTCACAAGATTGGTGAAACTCACGATGGTGCTTCACAAATGGACTGGATGGAAGAAGAAAAGGAACGTGGGATCACGATCACTTCTGCCGCTACCACGGCCGTTTGGAAGGACACTCGGATTAACATCATCGATACCCCAGGTCACGTTGACTTCACTGTCGAAGTTGAACGGGCCCTCCGGGTTCTTGACGGTGCCGTAACGGTTCTTGATGCCCAAGCCGGTGTTGAACCACAAACCGAAACCGTTTGGCGTCAAGCCGACGACTTCAATGTTCCGCGGCTGGTCTTTGCTAATAAGATGGATAAGATGGGGGCTGACTTCGACTACTCCGTTAAGACCATCGAGGAACGCCTGAACGTTACTCCGCTTCCAATCCAAATGCCAATTGGTGCCGAAGACGAATTCGCTGGTGTTATCGACCTCGTTAAGATGGTTGCTTACATCTACGACGAAGACAAGCTCGGCAAGAACTGGGACACTGTTGAAATCCCAGCCGACATGAAGGACGAAGCTGAAAGCCGTCACGATGCAATGATCGAAACGTTGGCTGACGTAAACGACGACATCATGGAAAAGTACCTTGAAGGTGCTGAAATTTCCGTTGATGAAATCAAGGCTGCCATCCGTCAAGCAACTCTGAACCAAGAACTCTTCCCTGTATTGGCTGGTTCTGCCTACAAGGATAAGGGGATCCAAATGATGCTTGACGCTGTCTTGGACTACCTGCCGTCTCCAGTTGATGTAAAGCCATTCGTTGCTCACGACGAAGAAGGTAACGCCATTGAACTGACTGCCGGCGATGACAAGCCATTCGCCGCTTTGGCCTTCAAGATTGCCACTGACCCATTCGTTGGTCGTTTGACTTTCCTGCGGGTTTACACTGGTTCCCTTCAATCCGGTTCTTACGTTTTGAACGCCACGAAGGGCAAGCGTGAACGGATTGGTCGTCTGCTTCAAATGCACTCCAACCAACAAAACGAAATCCCAGAAGTCTTCTCTGGTGATATCGCCGCTGCTATCGGTCTGAAGAACACCACCACTGGTGACTCCTTGACCGACCCAGACCACCCACTGCAACTTGAATCCATGGACTTCCCAGAACCAGTTATCCAGGTTTCTGTTGAACCAAAGTCCAAGGCTGACCAAGACAAGATGGACAAGGGTCTGCAAAAGCTGGCTGAAGAAGACCCAACCTTCAAGGCTGAAACGAACCCAGAAACTGGTGAAACGCTGATCGCCGGGATGGGTGAACTTCACTTGGACATCATCGTTGAACGTCTTCGCCGTGAATTTAACGCTGAAGTAACGGTTGGTAAGCCACAAGTTTCCTACCGTGAAGCCCTCACGAAGCAAGTTTCTGCTCAAGGGAAGTTTGTTCGTCAGTCTGGTGGTAAGGGTCAATACGGGGACGTATGGATCGAATTTACGCCGCTGGAAGAAGGGGCTGGCTTCGAATTCGAAGACGCCATTGTCGGTGGGGTTGTTCCGCGTGAATACATCCCAGCCGTTGAACAAGGTCTGAAGGAAGCAATGGAAAATGGTGTTCTTGCCGGTTACCCATTGGTTGACCTTCACGCTAAGCTTTACGATGGTTCTTACCACGAAGTCGACTCCTCTGAAGCTGCCTTCAAGGTTGCCGCTTCCTTAGCATTACGTAACGCCGCTCCTAAGGGTGGTGCCGTAATCCTTGAACCAATCATGAAGGTTGACATCGTTGCCCCAGAAGACAACCTGGGTGATGTTATGGGTCACGTTACCGCTCGTCGTGGTTCGATCGACGGGATGGAAGAACGTGGGAACGCTCAATTGGTTCACTCTTACGTTCCGCTGTCCGAAATGTTTGGTTACGCAACGACCCTTCGTTCCGCAACCCAAGGACGTGGTACCTTCACGATGACCTTCGACCACTACTCTGCTGTGCCGAAGTCCATCCAGGAAGAAATCATTGAAAAGAACGGTGGCAAGTAATTAACTTGAATCACTAATTAAACAGGTGCCGATTTCCGGCACCTGTTTTTTTTTAATAAATAAATGGGTGGCGAAACCACTTTCTTGAAAATAATCCCATAAAATCCTTGCTACACCAGGCTTTTTCCTGTATTATAGAAAAGTGCTTGAGTAAATGAGGGGTAAAGTATCGCCCCCGTAAGGATCTCAGCATTAAGGCGATGAAGTGGAAGGTTGCGACACACCCGGCCGCTTTGCCACAGGATGTGGCGGTAATTTCCATGGAGCTAGTCATATTTCAAATTTGACGAAGGAGGGAACACAATGGCAAACCAAAAGATTCGTATTCGTTTAAAGGCTTACGAACACCGCGTTTTGGATGAATCAGCAGACAAGATTGTTGAAAGTGCAAAGCGGACTGGTGCTCAAGTAGCAGGCCCGATTCCGTTACCTACTGAACGGACTCTTTACACGGTGATTCGTTCACCGCACAAGTTCAAGAAGTCTCGGGAACAATTCGAAATGCGCACGCACAAGCGTCTGATCGACATCATCGACCCAACCCCTAAGACGGTTGATTCTTTGATGAAGCTCGATCTGCCAAGTGGTGTTGACATCGAAATCAAGCTTTAATTAAAAACTTAAAAACAAATAAAAAAATCAAATTAAATTGGAGGTGTACTCATGACCAAAGGAATCTTAGGTAAGAAGGTTGGGATGACTCAAGTCTTCACTGACAACGGTGAATTGGTTCCAGTTACTGTTATCGACGTAACGCCAAACGTTGTTATGCAAGTTAAGACCCTTGAAAATGACGGTTACAACGCCGTTCAACTTGGGTTCGAAGACAAGCGCGAAGTCTTGAGCAACAAGCCTGAACAAGGTCATGCAGCAAAGGCTAACACGACTCCTAAGCGCTTCATCGGTGAAATCCGCGACGCTGAATTAGGAGACGACATTAAGGTTGGGGATAAGGTAGCAGCCGATATTTTCGCAGAAGGCGAAACGGTTGACGTTACTGGTATCACCAAGGGTCATGGTTACCAAGGTAACATCCACAAGGATGGTCAACGTCGGGGCCCAATGGCTCACGGTTCTCGTTACCACCGTCGCCCAGGTTCACTTGGTGCCATCATCAACCACGTGTTCAAGGGTAAGAAGTTGCCAGGTCGGATGGGTAACAACACCCGGACCATGCAACACCTACGGATCGTCAAGGTCGACACCGAAAACAACGTACTCTTAATCAAGGGGAACGTTCCTGGTGCTAACAAGTCCTTTGTTACGATCAAGAACTCCGTTAAGGCTAACACCAAGAAGAGCCTTAGCAAGCAATCCAACAAGTAAGAAAGGAGGAAGTAATCAATGACTAGTGTTGCATTATTCAAGCAAGACGGTAGTCAAAACGGCACCGTTGAACTGAACGACAGCATCTTCGCTGTTGAAGCAAACGAATCCGCTGAATTCGATGCTATTCTTCGTCAACGCGCTTCTATGCGTCAAGGTACTCACGCCGTTAAGAACCGTTCTGCTGTTCGCGGTGGTGGGAAAAAGCCGTGGCGTCAAAAGGGGACTGGTCGTGCCCGTCAAGGTTCCATTCGCGCACCTCAATTCCGTGGCGGTGGGATCGTCTTTGGCCCAACCCCTCGTTCCTACAACTACGCATTACCACGTAAGGTTCGTCAATTGGCCATCAAGTCAGCCCTTTCCCAAAAGGTTGCTAACGACAAGTTCGTTGTTGTTGATGGGTTAAACTTTGACGCACCGAAGACGAAGGAATTCGCTGGTGTAATGAACAACCTTAAGGTTAACGAAAAGGTCTTGATTGTCGTTACTGACGAAGATAAGAATGCACAATTATCAGCACGCAACCTGCCTAAGGCAACTGTTGTGACTCCTGCTGGTGTGAACATCTTGAACGTCGTTGACGCACAAAAGATCATCATTACCCAGTCAGCTCTTTCTCAAGTAGAGGAGGTGCTCGCATAATGGAAGCACGCGACATTATTTTACGTCCAGTTATTACGGAAGCCTCCACGGCTGCCATGGACAACAAGCGTTACACGTTCGACGTTGATTTACGAGCAACTAAGACGCAAGTCAAGAACGCCGTTGAAGAAATCTTCGACGTTAAGGTTGTTAAGGTTAACATCATGAACGTTAAGGGAAAGCAAAAGCGCCAAGGCCGCTACGTCGGCTACACGAAGCGTCGTCGCAAGGCGATCGTTCAGCTTTCTGCTGATTCCAAGGAAATCAAGTTATTCGGCGACGATAACGAATAAATCTAGCGGATAGGAGGAAAACACAGTGGGAATTCGCAAATACAAGGGCACCACTAACGGACGCCGTAATATGAACGGTTACGACTTCGCGGAAATCACGAAGACGACGCCGGAAAAGTCATTACTGGCTCCGCTCAAGCACACTGCTGGTCGTAACAATGCCGGTAAGATGACCGTTCGTCACCGTGGTGGTGGTACGAAGCGTCAATACCGGATTATCGACTTCAAGCGAATCAAGGATGATGTTCCAGCAACTGTTAAGGCCATTGAATACGACCCGAACCGTACTGCTAACATTGCATTGCTTGGTTACGCTGACGGGACTAAGTCTTACATCCTTGCACCAAAGGGTCTTAAGGTTGGGATGACTGTTCAATCCGGTCCCGATGCTGACATCAAGGTTGGTAACACGCTGCCGCTGAAGAACATTCCAGTTGGTACTGTTATCCACAACATCGAACTTAAGCCGGGTAAGGGTGGTCAATTGACTCGTTCTGCCGGTACTTCTGCTCAACTTCTTGGTAAGGAAGAAAAGTACGTCTTGGTACGTCTCTCTTCCGGTGAAGTTCGGATGATCCTGGCTGCTTGCCGGGCAACGATTGGTTCGATCGGTAACGATGAACACGGTCTGCTTGTTAAGGGTAAGGCTGGTCGTTCCCGTTACGCAGGTCAACGTCCTCACGTTCGTGGTTCTGTTATGAACCCTAACGATCACCCACATGGTGGTGGTGAAGGTAAGGCTCCAGTTGGTTTACCATCTCCACTCTCCCCATGGGGTAAGAAGACTGTTGGTAAGAAGACTCGTTCACACAAGGCTCGTTCCAACAAGTTCATTGTTCGTGGGCGTAAGCGTGGTCCACACACGCGTTAATCACTCATAAATCGTCAAATACCCGAGAGGAGGTACAAAAATGGGTCGTAGTTTAAAGAAGGGACCTTTTGCAGATGCTTCTTTATTAAAGAAGGTTGAAGCTCAAGCAGATAGCGACAAGAAGACCGTCATTAAGACCTGGTCACGTCGGTCCACGATCTTCCCGAGCTTTATCGGATACACGTTCGCAGTATATGATGGTCGTAAGCACGTGCCAGTTTACGTACAAGAAGACATGGTTGGTCACAAGCTTGGTGAATTCGTACCAACGCGGACTTTCCGCGGTCATGCTGCCGATGACAAGAAGACTGGTCGTAAGTAAAGGAGGGAATTGATTAATGGCTGAAAACGTTACTTCAGCTAAGGCAACTGCTAAGATGGTCCGTGTATCATCTCGCAAGGTGCGCCTGGTGCTTGACACCATCCGTAACAAGTCCGTTGCCGAAGCATTTGCTATTCTGAAGTTCACTCCAAACGGAGCAGCTTCAGACGTCGAAAAAGTTTTGAAATCTGCTGTTGCAAACGCTGAAAACAACTTTGACCTGGACCAAGCATCCTTGGTTGTAAGCGAAGCCTTTGCTAACGAAGGACCAACCTTAAAGCGGTTCCGTCCACGCGCCAAGGGTTCTGCTTCTCCAATTAACAAGCGGACCAGTCACATCACAGTGGTTGTTGCAGAAAAGTAGGAGGAATGAATAGTGGGTCAAAAGATTAATCCTAATGGTTTCCGTGTTGGGGTCATTCGCGACTGGACTGCTAAGTGGTACGCAGACAAGAACTACGCCGCTTACCTGAACGAAGACCTTCGGATCCGTAAATACATCGAAAAGCGACTTGCTGACGCCTCTGTATCAACCGTGGAAATTGAACGTGCTGCTAACCGCGTCAACGTTTCAATTCACACTGCCAAGCCAGGGATGGTTATTGGTAAGGGTGGTTCAGAAGTTGAAGCACTTCGTAAGGAACTCAACAAGCTGACCAACAAGCGGGTACACATCAACGTGGTTGAAATTAAGAAGCCAGACCTTGATGCACACCTGGTTGGGGAAAGCGTTGCTGAACAACTTGAAAACCGGATTGCATTCCGTCGTGCGATGCGTGGTGCCATGCAACGTGCTATGCGTGCCGGTGCCAAGGGGATCAAGATTCAAGTTGCCGGCCGTCTGAACGGTGCCGACATGTCTCGGATCGAATCCTACTCTGATGGGACTGTTCCTCTGCACACGCTTCGCGCTGATATCGACTACTCCTGGGATGAAGCACACACCACTTACGGGGTACTTGGGATCAAGACCTGGATCTACCGTGGTGAAATTCTCCCAGCTAAGAAGAATAACGCAGCTAAGGGAGGGAACTAAAACATGCTAGTACCAAAGCGAGTAAAGCACCGTAAGATTCAACGCGGTAAGATGCGTGGGGAAGCTAAGGGTGGCAAGACCGTTACTTTTGGTGAATACGGTCTGCAAGCTCTCGATTCCCACTGGATTTCTAACCGTCAGATCGAAGCCGCTCGTATTGCCATGACGCGTTACATGAAGCGTGGTGGTAAGGTTTGGATCAAGATCTTCCCACACCTTTCTTACACTAGTAAGGGTGTTGGTACCCGGATGGGTAACGGGAAGGGTGCTCCTGAAGGTTGGGTAGCCCCTGTTAAGCGCATGAAGGTTATGTTCGAAGTTGCTGGGGTTCCTGAAGAAGTTGCCCGTGAAGCTCTTCGTCTTGCCGGTAACAAGTTGCCAGTTCGCACTAAGATCGTTAAGCGTGAGGAAGTAGGTGGACAATCTAATGAAGACTAAAGATTACGTACAAGAACTGAATGGATTAACCACTGAGCAATTGCTAAACCGTGAGAAGGAATTGAAGGAACAATTGTTTAACTTACGTTTCCAATTAGCAACCGGCCAGTTGGAAAACACTGCAAGCCTTAAGACTGTTCGCAAGAACATTGCACGGGTTAAGACGGTTCTTCGCCAACAAGAATTAAACAACTAGAATACGAAAAGGAGGATTACGCATGAGTGACGAACGTAATGCACGTAAGGTGTACCAAGGTCGCGTTGTTTCTGACAAGATGGACAAGACGATCACGGTCGTAATTGACACCTACAAGAGTGCACCGATCTACGGTAAGCGGGTTAAGTACTCCAAGAAGTACTACGCTCACGACGCTAACAACGAAGCCCACGTTGGTGATACTGTTCAAATCATGGAAACGCGGCCGCTGTCTGCTAAGAAGCGTTTCCGGCTTGTTAAGGTCGTAGAAAAGGCTGTTATCTTATAATACAAACCTTAAATTCGTATTCTAATTCTTATTTATAGACGGAAGGAGGACACTAACCGTGATTCAACAAGAAAGTCGGTTGAAGGTCGCAGATAACTCTGGTGCCCGCGAAATCCTGGTCATCAAGATTTTGGGTGGTTCCCGTGTTAAGACCGGTAATATTGGTGACATTATTGTTGCTACTGTAAAACAAGCAACACCAGGTGGCGTTGTCAAAAAGGGTGACGTGGTAAAGGCCGTTGTCGTACGGACTAAGCATGGCCTTCACCGTAAGGATGGCTCCTACATCAAGTTCGATGAAAACGCAGCTGTTTTGATCAACAACGACAAGAGCCCAAAGGGTACTCGTATTTTTGGCCCAATCGCTCGTGAGTTACGTGACGATGACTACATGAAGATCATCTCACTGGCCCCAGAAGTTCTGTAAAGATTACCAAAAATAAGGAGGTGCACTACCACATGTTTTTAAAGACAGGTGACAAAGTTCGCGTCATCACCGGTAAGGACAAGGGTCAAGAAGGTACGATCAAGAAGACCTTCGCCAAGGAAAACCGGGTGATCGTTGAAGGTGTTAACATGATCAAGAAACACCAAAAGCCAAGTAACATGAGCCCTAACGGCGGGATCATTGACACTGAAGCGCCAATCAATGCTTCAAACGTGATGCTGCTTGACCCATCAACCAACGAACCAACTCGTGTTGGTTTTGCAGTCGTTGATGGCAAGAAGGTTCGGGTTGCCAAGAAGTCTGGCAAGCAAATCGACTAATCATTAGCGAAAGGAGGAACAATCTTCTTATGGAAAACCGTTTAAAAGCTAAGTACGAAAACGAAGTTCGCCCATCCCTGATTGAAAAGTTTGACTACTCTTCAGTTATGGCCGCTCCCAAGATCGAAAAGATCGTCTTGAACATGGGGGTTGGGGACGCAACGCAAAACTCCAAGAACCTTGACGAAGCCGTTGAAGAACTTGGGCTTATCTCCGGTCAAAAGCCACTGATCACCAAGGCAAAGAAGTCCATCGCCGGCTTCCGTCTTCGTGAAGGGATGGCCATCGGTGCCAAGGTTACCCTTCGTGGCACGCGGATGTACGACTTCTTGGATAAGTTAGTTAACGTTTCCTTGCCACGGGTTCGTGACTTCCGTGGGGTTTCCAACAAGGCCTTCGATGGTCGTGGTAACTACACGTTGGGTGTTCGGGAACAACTGATCTTCCCAGAAATCGATTACGATAACGTTAACCGTGTCCGTGGTTTGGACATCGTTATTGTTACGACTGCTAACACCGACGAAGAAGCTCACGAATTGCTGGCCCAATTAGGGATGCCATTTGCTAAGTAATTAGGAGGTTACAAAATTGGCTAAAAAATCAATGATCGCTAAGTGCGAACGTCCGGCCAAGTTCTCAACGCAAGAATACACGCGTTGCGAACGTTGTGGCCGCCCACACTCCGTTTACCGTAAGTTCCACCTCTGCCGGATTTGCTTACGTGACCTTGCCCACAAGGGACAGATTCCTGGTATGAAGAAGGCTAGTTGGTAAACAAATCACCGACAAAAGGAGGAAAAACATCGATGTCTATGAGTGATCCAATCGCAGATTTCTTAACTCGGATCCGTAACGCCAACATGGCACACCACGATTCAGTTGAAGCACCTGCATCCAAGATGAAGAAGGACATCGCCGAAATCTTGAAGCAAGAAGGTTTCATCCGCGATGTTGAATACGTTGAAGACAACAAGCAAGGCATCATCCGCGTATTCTTGAAGTACGGCCAAAACGGCGAACGCGTTATTTCTGGTTTAAAGCGGATTTCCAAGCCAGGTCTTCGCTCCTACGTTAAGGCTGACGCTGTGCCGAAGGTCTTAAACGGTTTAGGGATTGCCATCATTTCTACGTCTAACGGCGTGGTTACTGACAAGGTTGCCCGTGCTAAGAAGGTCGGCGGCGAAGTCGTTGCCTACATCTGGTAATAAATAAACTAACAAAGGAGGTGTACGCATGAGTCGTATTGGTTACAAGGAAATTGACTTGCCAGCAGGCGTTGAAATTTCTCAAGAAGGTAACGTTGTTACTGTTAAGGGCCCAAAGGGAACCCTTTCTCGTGAAATCTCCCCACTGATCACGATGTCTGTTGAAGACAATGTTGTGAAGTTTAACCGTTCTCGTGAAGATAACAAGGTTCGTGCCCTTCACGGGACTACCCGTGCCAACGTTAACAACATGGTTGAAGGGGTCGTAAATGGTTTCAAGAAGACCTTGAAGCTCGTCGGGGTTGGTTACCGTGCCCAATTCAAGGGTGACAAGCTGATCTTGACGGTTGGTTACTCCAACCCAGTTGAAATGGTAAAGCCTGCTGAACTTGAAATTGCCGTTCCAGACAACACTACCATTGAAATCAGCGGGACCGACAAGCAAAAGGTCGGGGACTTCGCTGCCGAAGTTCGTGCCGTTCGTTCACCTGAACCATACAAGGGTAAGGGTATTCGTTACGAAAACGAACACATCGTCCGCAAGGAAGGTAAGACTGGTAAGTAATCTCAGGTTACAACCAGCAAGCTAAACTAAATTAATCTAAATAATAAGAGGTGACAGTTGTGATTTCTAAACCAGATAAGAACAAGATCCGTCAACGTCGTCACATGCGCGTTCGCGGTAAGATCTCTGGTACTGCAGAGCGCCCACGTTTAAGTGTTTACCGTTCTAACAAAAACATTTACGCTCAATTAATTGATGACGTAAAGGGTGTGACGCTCGCAAGTGCCTCAACCCAAGATACTGAAGTAAGTGGTAAGACTAAGACCGAACAAGCTGCCGGTGTTGGTGCCCTGATCGCTAAGCGTGGGGTTGAAAAGAACGTTACCACTGTTGTGTTTGACCGTGGGGGTTACCTTTACCATGGTCGGGTACAAGCTTTAGCAGAAGCCGCTCGTGAAAACGGGCTTCAATTCTAAGGAAAAGGAGGAATTACCCGTAATGGCATCATCATCATACATTGATCCAGCTAAGTTGGATCTTGACGATCAAGTTGTTTCCATCAACCGGATTACCAAGGTTGTTAAGGGTGGTCGTCGTCTCCGCTTTGCAGCCCTCGTGGTTGTCGGTGACCACAACGGCCACGTCGGCTTCGGTACTGGGAAGGCCCAAGAAGTTCCGGAAGCAATCCGCAAGGCTTCTGCCGCTGCCCAAAAGAACCTGATCAAGGTCCCAACTGTTGGGACGACCATTCCGCACGAAGTTATCGGTACTTACGGCGGTGGTAAGATCATGTTGAAGCCAGCCGTTGAAGGTTCTGGAGTTACTGCCGGTGGTGCGGTTCGTAACGTAATGGAACTTGCCGGGGTTAACGACGTTACCTCGAAGCGGTTAGGTTCTAACACGCCGATCAACGTTGTTCGTGCCACTTTCGAAGGTCTGAAGGCCCTGAAGAGTGCCGAAGAAGTTTCCAAGCTGCGCGGCGTATCCGTTGACCACCTGGCAGAATAGGAGGACACTAAACATGGCTAAAGTTAAAGTTACTTTAATCCGCAGTGTTGCCCACCGTCAGCCGACTCAACGCCGGACCGTTAAGGCTCTGGGGCTGGGTAAGCTTCATAGCTCCGTTATCCTCCCAGATAACGCGGCTACCCGTGGTGCAATCTTCAAGGTTGCGCACTTACTTTCCATCGAGGAAGTTAAGTAAAAAACAAAATCAAATAAGGAGGTGCCAACAAATGCAATTAAACGAATTAAAGCCTGTTGCAGGCTCACGTTTCAAGCGGCTTCGTAAGGGTCGTGGCCTTTCTTCCGGTCACGGTTTTACTTCCGGTCGTGGGACCAAGGGTCAAAAGGCTCACGGTAAGACTCGTCTTGGGTTTGAAGGGGGCCAAATGCCTCTCTACCGGCAAAAGCCAAAGCGTGGTTTTACTAGCATGAACCACAAGGACTACGCACTCGTTTCCTTGACGATGCTTAACCAATTCGAAGACGGCGCTGAAGTTACGCCAGAAGTTCTGGTTGCCAACGGCGTAATCAAGAATGTTAAGAGTGGTGTTAAGGTTTTGGCAACTGGGAAGCTTGAAAAGAAGCTGACCATCAAGGCTAATAAATTCTCTGCTTCAGCTGTTAAGGCAATTGAAGCTGCCGGTGGTACGACTGAGGTGATCTAAATGTTCACAACCGTCAAAAACGCGTTCCGGGTCAAAGAAATTCGACACCGGATCTTCTTTACCCTGTTCGTGTTGATTGTTTACCGGTTGGGAGCTTCGATCACCGTTCCGGGAGTTAACGCTGCAGCCCTGCAGCAACTCTCGTCATCGGGATTAGCATCTATTCTTAATACCTTTAGTGGTGGGGGTTTGGAAAATTACTCCCTCTTTGCGATGGGGGTTTCGCCGTACATCACGGCCCAAATTGTTGTTCAGCTGCTTCAAATGGACATTGTTCCGAAGTTTGTTGAATGGTCAAAACAGGGTGAAGTTGGACGGCGGAAGTTAAACCAAGCAACCAGGTGGTTAACGATTGTTCTGGGCTTTGTCCAGTCAATCGGGATCACCGCCGGGTTCAACGCCCTCTCCACCATTAAACTGGTGAATAATCCGGGGGTGAAGACCTACCTCATGATTGGTCTCATCTTGACTGCTGGAACAATGTTTGCGACCTGGATGGGGGACATGATTACAGAGCGGGGACTTGGGAACGGGGTTTCCATGTTAATCTTCGCCGGAATCATTGCCCAAATGCCAAGCGCAATCCAACAGTTGTGGACGGATCAAATCACTGGCGAATCCGGGAGTGCCCTTTGGATAGGCATCGGGTTCATTGCGCTGGTTGTGGTAGCGCTGTTGATCATCGTTTCCTTTGTAACGTGGGTTCAACAGGCTGAACGGCGCCTGCCGATTCAGTACACCCGGCGGACGACCGTTTCGCCGGCTAACAGCTACCTTCCATTAAAGATCAATGTTTCTGGGGTGATCCCCGTCATCTTTGCCGGCTCCTTTATTTCGACGCCGCAAACGATCTTAATGGCCTTCCAGCAAAATCATTCCGGGGATACTTGGTACCAAGTCATGACCAGTATCTTTAACCTTCAATCGGGCCCCGGAATAACCCTGTATATCTTCTTGATCGTTGTGTTTACCTTCTTTTATGCCTTCGTTCAGGTTAACCCGGAAAAATTAGCCGAAAACTTGCAAAAGCAAGGCTCCTATATTTCGGGGGTATGGCCGGGGAAGGGGACGCAAGACTTTGTCTCGGGTCTCTTGATGCGGCTATCGACCGTTGGGTCCCTCTTCTTGGGACTGATTTCCCTGATTCCACTGATTGCATCCAATGTTTGGAACCTTAGTCAGTCAATTGGACTCGGGGGGACGAGTTTATTGATCGTCGTCCAAATTGCTTTGGACGTCGTCCGGCAACTAAACGGGTTGACGATGAAGCGTGAATACATTGGTTTTATCCATGAAAAGTAGCCATAAGGAGGCACAACAATGAGCACAATGAACCTTGTGTTAATGGGGTTGCCGGGTGCCGGTAAGGGTACTCAGGCCCAGTTAATCGTTAAAGACTTTGATATCCCGCACATTTCAACGGGGGATATCTTCCGGGCTGCCATCAAGAACCAAACACCGATGGGTGTTGAAGCAAAGAAGTTCATTGACAAGGGTGAACTGGTTCCTGATGAGGTTACCAACGGAATCGTTCAAGAGCGGCTTGCTCAAAACGATACCAAGGATGGATTTATGTTGGACGGGTTCCCTCGGAACCTCGTCCAAGCTGATGCGCTAAACGCGATGCTTGTGGACAGTGATCGCCAACTGGATGCGGTGATTAATATTCACGTTCGTCCAGAAGTTTTAGTTGAACGACTGAGTGGTCGGTTTATCTGCCGGAATTGTGGGGCTACGTACCACCGTCTCTACAACCCGACGAAGGTTGAAGGCACCTGTGATGTTTGCGGGGGCCATGACTTCTACCAGCGGGACGACGATAAACCGGAAACTGTCAAGAACCGGTTAGACGTCAACATTAAACTGAATACGCCACTGATTGACTTCTACAAGAAGCAAGGTGTCTTATACACTATCGATGGCGAACAAGATATCGATAAGGTTTACCAAGCCGTTAAGGAAGTTCTGACGAACCTGTAAGCGAGGTTAATCTTGCGTATGCACCATCACTGTGGTAAAATACACAAGGTTTATCTAGTTTTCGTGGGAGACAGCAGTCTTCCACCCTTTTTACGTAAGTAAATAGTAATATTAAATCCAAACGGCAAGGAGGAACCATTCAGTGGCAAAAGCCGATGTTATCGAAGTCGAGGGTAAGGTTACTGAAACCTTACCGAACGCAATGTTTAAAGTTGAATTGGAAAATGGGGTTGAGATTCTCGCCCACGTTTCCGGTAAGATCCGGATGCACTACATCAAGATCTTGCCTGGGGATCGGGTTCGAGTTGAAATGTCTCCATATGATCTGACCAAGGGCCGGATTACTTTCCGCTTCAAATAAGACTTAGTCTAAAGATCTTTTAGGAGGATTATTTACAATGAAAGTACGACCATCAGTAAAACGAATGTGCGATAACTGCAAGATTGTTAAGCGCCGTGGCCGGGTTATGGTTATCTGCACTAACCCTAAGCACAAGCAACGCCAAGGCAAGTAATTTAGAATAGGACGGAGGTGTCAAAATGGCTCGTATCGCAGGTGTCGATTTACCTCGTGACAAGCGAATCGTAATCGGCTTAACTTACATTTTTGGGATTGGTAACACGACTGCACAAAAGATCCTGGCTAACGCCGGTGTTTCCGAAGACATTCGGGTTCGCGACTTAACGCCGGAACAAGAAGAAAAGATCCGTGCAGAAGTTGACCAAATCAAGGTTGAAGGTGACCTTCGCCGTGAAGTATCCCTCAACATCAAGCGTCTTCAAGAAATCGGCTCTTACCGTGGCATGCGTCACCGTCGTGGGTTACCAGTTCGTGGTCAACACACGAAGAACAACGCCCGGACTCGTAAGGGTAAGGCTGTTGCCATTGCCGGCAAGAAGAAGTAATTATTATTTAGAAAAGGAGGTTAGTTAATCTATGGCAACCAAAAAGGGTACGCGTAAGCGTCGTGTAAAGAAGAACATTGAGACTGGTGTTGCCCACATCCACTCAACGTTCAACAACACTCTAATTATGATTACCGATGTTCAAGGGAACGCAGTTGCTTGGTCTTCTGCTGGTGTCCTCGGCTTCAAGGGTAGTCGTAAGTCCACGCCATTTGCTGCACAGATGGCTTCTGAAGCCGCTGCTAAGCAAGCAATGGAACATGGTATGAAGACGGTAGAAGTAGAAGTTAAGGGTCCAGGTTCTGGTCGTGAATCTGCTATCCGGGCACTTCAAGCTACTGGTCTTGAAGTTACGGCCATCCGGGACGTAACTCCAGTACCACACAACGGTTCTCGTCCTCCAAAGCGTCGTCGTGTTTAATGTGCATCTGCGGCGATGTTTTAATCGGCCAGGTGCCTTTTACAGAATATGATTCACGTTTTGAAAGGGGTAACAGAGTAGAATGATCGAATTTGAAAAACCAAACATCCACAAAGTTGAAGAAACAGACAACTACGGTAAGTTTGTCGTAGAACCGTTGGAACGCGGTTACGGGACGACTCTGGGCAACTCTCTTCGGCGTGTTATGCTAGCATCCCTGCCAGGGGCAGCTATCACCAGCATTCAAATTGATGGTGTTCTGCATGAATTCAGCACGGTTCAAGGAGTTACGGAAGACGTCACACAGATTATCTTGAACTTAAAGCAAGTCGCTTTAAAGATTGATTCTGAAGACGCAAAGGACCTGGAAATTGACGTTAAGGGTCCGGCCGAAGTAACAGCGGCCGACATCCAAGGTGACGGCGATATTACCATCCTAAACTCTGACCTTCACATTGCAACGGTTTCCGAGGGTGCTGAGTTGCACGTTAAGATGACCGCTGATAAGGGTCGTGGTTACTCATCTGCTGATGATAACAAGACTCGTATGGAGGGCTTGGCGATTGGTGTCTTACCAATTGATTCCATCTATACTCCGATCGAACGTGTTAACTACACGGTGGAAAACACCCGGGTTGGGCAAAGCAATGATTATGATAAGCTGACGTTAGACGTTTGGACCAATGGTTCCTTAACGCCAACGGAAGCAATTAGTCTTGCTGCCAAAATCCTCAATGAACACCTGATGATGTTCGTTAACCTCACGGAAGAAGCTAAGGCTACTCAAGTGATGGTTGAACGGGAAGAGACCCACCAAGAAAAGGTACTTGACAAGACCATCGAAGAACTTGACCTGTCTGTACGTTCATACAACTGTTTGAAGCGTGCTGACATCCAAACCGTAAAGGACTTAACTGAACGGACCGAAGCCGACATGATGAAGGTTCGGAACTTAGGAACTAAGTCACTGGATGAAATCAAGCTCAAGTTGGCTGAACTTGGCGTTGGTTTTCGCCAAGAAGATTAATTAATTATTTAAATTAAAGGAGGGAACACTTTCATGAGTTACCGTAAATTGGGACGGACCAGTTCACAACGGAAGGCTTTATTACGTGATTTAACGACGAGCCTCATCGTTAACGGTTCTATCACCACCACTGAACCACGCGCGAAGGAAGTTCGCAAGACCATGGATCAAATGATTAGCCTGGCCAAGAAGGGCGACCTTTCTTCCCGCCGGAAGGCTGCTGCCTTTGTTCGTAACGTTGTTGCTGACGTTAAAGAAGATGGCGATGACATCAAGATCCAATCTGCTTTGCAAAGTTTATTTGATGACCTTGCACCGAAGTACGCTGACCGCAATGGTGGTTACACTCGGATCCTCAAGACCATGCCGCGGCGTGGTGACGGTGCCAAGATGGTTATCTTGGAACTTGTCTAAGCTGGATTAAGTTAAATACGTAATAAAGAATCACTACGTTTGGTGGTATAGAGCGCTACGATGGTGAAGCATCTGCTTCTAGTCTAGCTTGAAGGTCGGAAACGGCGCGCCCCATTCGTAAGTGATTTTTTATTTGCGTAAAAATTTGCTAGAATAGTGAAGATACTTTAGTTTCAAGAGGAGGAAATT
This sequence comes from Limosilactobacillus gorillae, assembly GCF_001293735.1. GTDB lineage: Bacteria > Bacillota > Bacilli > Lactobacillales > Lactobacillaceae > Limosilactobacillus > Limosilactobacillus gorillae. The sequence continues at coordinate 18,692 of NZ_BCAH01000018.1, forward strand.
GGGTTTGGCAATGATTGAAGTGAATGGCGCAACCTTTACCTACCCGGGCAATAAGACCCCCGCACTAAGGGACGTTTCCTTTGAAGTCCAGGTGGGGACCTGGCTGGCAATTGTGGGGCATAACGGGTCTGGGAAGTCAACGTTAGCGCGCCTAATCGATGGCTTGCTTCCCCTGGGGACCGGGACAATTACCGTTGACGGCCTTCCAGTGACCGTTGCCAATTTGACGGCGATTCATCAGCGGGTGGCCTTCGTCTTTCAAAACCCGGATAATCAGTTTGTGGGGACGACGGTGGCCGATGACGTCGCCTTTGGCCTTGAAAACCAGCGCCTTGACCGGAATGAGATGCAAGCGCGGGTTAATCAGGCGCTTAAGGAGGTCAACATGCTCGAATTTGCCGATCGTGAGCCAGCCCAGCTCTCAGGGGGACAAAAGCAACGGGTGGCCTTAGCCGGGGCCCTTGCCTTACACCCCCAGGTGTTAATCGTTGACGAGGCAACGGCAATGCTCGATCCGGAGGGGAAGGACCAGATCATGAAGCTTTTGACTCGCCTCCATAATGAGGGGAAGCTGACGATCCTTTCGATCACCCATGATACCCGGGAGGCGGCCTTAGCCGACCAAATGATCATGATCGATGGTGGGCAACTGGTCGCCAACGGGGACCCGAAAAAACTCCTAGCCGACAAGAAGCTGATGGAAGACCACCAATTAACCCCGACCTTTCTGGTGGCCCTAAAGGATGAGTTAGCTAGCCAAGGGGTAACCGGCTTAGATGATGTTACGACCGAAGACGAAATGGTGACGTGGATATGGCAGAAGTTAAATTCAACCAAGTGAGCTACCGGTACGAAGGATCAGACAATATAGGCACGACGGCGGTAGCGAAGATCTCAGCCACGGTTCCCTCGGGGACAACCGCGGCGATCATTGGGCACACGGGAAGCGGTAAGTCGACTTTAATGCAAATGGTTGACGCCCTGCTGCTTCCCACGCAAGGTGAGATTCAGGTTGGGGACCTCACGATCAATGCGCAGACCCCAAAAAAGGAACTGGTTAACGTTCACCGCCGAGTGGGCTACGTTTTTCAATTCCCTGAAAAGCAATTGTTTGCGCCAACGGTCTTAGAGGACGTTGCCTTTGGCCCCATCAACCTGGGCCGCTCTGAAGAGGAGGCCCGTCAGGCAGCGAAAGAAACCCTGGCGGCACTAAACTTCCCACCGGAGCAACTAGACCACAGTCCGCTTGAACTTTCCGGCGGCCAGATGCGTCGGGTAGCCCTGGCCGGGGTGCTAGCCATGGAGCCAGACGTCTTGATCCTCGATGAGCCCACTGCCGGGCTTGATCCGGCCGGGCAAGAGGAACTCTTGCGACTGGTGGAGGGCCTTCACCAGCGGGGCATCACCGTCTTAATGATCACCCACCAGATGGACCAGGTAGCTCGCTTGGCCCAGCAGGTATTGGTGTTAAACGGGGGAAAATTGGCCTTTGATGGGCGGCCGGCCGACCTGTTCGCCCAGCCTGATTTGTTGGAGCAAAACCACTTGGCGGCGCCTCAGTCGGTGGCCTTTGCCAACCGTTTAAAGCAAGCGGGGATTAACATCGGGGCGCCCCTATCGTTATCCAAATTGGCGGCTAAAATTGCCGCGCAAGTAGGGGGTGGCCACAATGATGAATAGCCGGGTCTTATTTGGGAGTTATGTCCCAATGAACGCACCGTTACACCGCTTGGATCCCCGTCTTAAGTTGGTAACCTGCTTTTGGTACGTTGTGCTCGTCTTCTTTGCTCGGGGACCGTGGACCTATCTGATGTTGGTGGCCATGCTGGCAGGGATGATTGGTCTCTCCAAGATTGCCCTGCGTCTATATTGGACGGGGATTAAGCCGCTTATATGGGTAATCGGGCTGACGGTGGCCATCCAGATCCTCTTCTCCTCGGGCGGACATGTCTACTGGCACTGGGGATTGATGGCAATTACCAGCGCTGGGATCGCCCAGGCCTTCGTGATCTTGGCCCGGTTCATCCTGATTGTCTTGGCCTCGACGGTTTTAACCGCCACGACCCCACCGTTGCGGCTGGCCGATGCGATCGAGTCCCTGATGAGGCCGCTCAAAAAGCTTCGGGTGCCCGTCAACCAGATTGCAATGATGATCTCAATTGCCCTGCGCTTCATTCCGACGATCATGGAAGAGGTAAGCACGATCGTTAAGGCTCAGCAGGCCCGGGGCGTTGACTTCGCGTCCGGGAGCCTCTACACCCGGGTCAAGCGGATGGTGCCAATCATGGTACCGCTGTTTATTGGCGCCTTTCGCCGGGCTGAAGACCTGGCCATGGCTATGGAGGCCCGGGGCTACGACCCTGATCAGGAACGGACCCGTTATCGTCAATTAACCTGGCAGCGCCCCGACAGCATCGTGCTTGCGGTGGTGGTGCTTGTTTCTGCGCTCTTCTTCTTGGTTTTAGCGTTCACATAAGAAAGGACGGTTTTTTGTGCACCGCTATAAGATAACCTTTGCCTACGACGGCAGTAATTTTGCTGGCTTTCAAGTCCAACCCGGGGAACGAACGGTTCAACAGGTTCTTGAGCGGGCGGTCAATAAGATTGCCAAGAAGCCAACGCCACCGCTTCAAGTAATTGGCTCCGGGCGGACTGACGCCGGGGTGCATGCCTATGGTCAGGTGGCCCACTTTGATTTACCCTACCAGATTCCGGGCCCAGCTTTAGTCCGGGCGCTCAACTCCAGCCTACCACTGGACGTATTGGTCAAGGAAGCGACGGAGGTTTCCGCCGACTTCCACGCCCGCTTTGGCGCCCACCACAAGCGCTACCGCTACCGGGTAGTGGGGGGCGAGTTTACCAACCCCTTCAAGCGCAAGTACACCGGCCACTTCAAGTACCCGGTTAACGTTGAGAAAATGCAAGCCGCCGCTAAGGACCTGGTTGGCGAACACGATTTCACCTCCTTTGTCGCGTCAGGATCCCAGGCCGTGAGCAATGTTCGTCGCATTGATGAGGTCACGGTAGTTAAGGATGAGGAAAATGACGAGGTGGTGTTTGACTTCGTTGGGAACGGCTTTTTGTACAACCAGGTCCGGATCATGGTTGCCTTCTTGCTAGAAATTGGCAACGGGCGGCGGCCGGTCAGCGACGTCAAACGGGTGCTAGCGGCCAAGAATCGTGACCTGGCCCGGGGAACGGCCCCGGCTAGCGGTCTTTACCTGATGGAGGTCACCTACGATTCCCCGGTGAATTCACAAAATAATTGACGATCGCCGGTTTAACGAGTAAACTACTAAATGGTATTTCTTTTCCATAAATTACTCGGTACACAATTTATTGTAAAAGAAAGACAAATATTGGAGGAACTTAATCGTGAGAACGACATACATGGCAAAACCTGGTCAAGTTGACCGTAAGTGGTACGTTGTTGATGCTAAGGGCATTTCCCTTGGTCGTTTGGCTTCTACTGTTGCAGCTATTCTGCGCGGTAAGAACAAGCCAACCTTCACTCCGCACGTTGACACTGGTGACTACGTTATCGTTATCAATGCCGCAGAAGTTAAGTTAACTGGTAAGAAGGCTACTGGGAAGATCTACTACCGTCACTCCAACCACCCAGGTGGTTTGAAGCAACGTACGGCCGGCGACTTCCTCGCTAAGGATCCTGAAAAGATGGTTGAACAAACTATCAAGGGGATGCTTCCTCACACTCCGCTCGGCCGGAAGATGGGGATGAAGCTGCACGTTTACGCTGGTGAAAACCACAACCAAGCAGCTCAAAAGCCAGAAGTACTCGACATCACTAACTTAATCTAAGGAGGGAACGGAATTGGCTCAACAAGTACAATACAGCGGTACTGGACGTCGTAAGGATGCAACCGCACGCGTTCGTTTAGTGCCAGGTTCTGGTAACATCACTATGAACGGCAAGGCAATCGAAGACTATATTCCGTTTGCCAACTTACGTGCCATCGTTAACCAACCATTTGCCGTAACTAAGACGGAAGGTCAATACGATGTCTTGGTAAACGTAAACGGTGGTGGCTTCTCCGGTCAAGCCGGTGCTACCCGTCACGGGATTGCCCGCGCATTACTGGCCGTTGACCCTGACTTCCGTGATGCCTTGAAGAAGGCGGGTCTCTTAACTCGGGACTCACGGATGAAGGAACGTCGTAAGCCAGGTCTCAAGAAGGCCCGTAAGGCTTCACAGTTCAGCAAGCGTTAATCATTTATTATCGCTTATCAAAAAGCACCGACTTGTGTCGGTGCTTTTTTTGTAGTCGTATATTTGTCTACTTAAGGGTAAAGGTTAGCTTGACCGGGTTGTGGTCAGCGTAGTCAAAGTTGGTGTTGAGGTTGGTGGCGGTGGCCCGAACGTTTGAGGAGACCAAGAAACCGTCACAAACGGTCCGGTAGTTGACTCCTGGGTGATAGGCAATATCGGTTGAGCGCACGGTCGGGACGGTTTCCTGGTTGGTCGCCTTGATTATCGTGAAGTGTTTGGCGACCATGTCTTGGTCGAGCACCGAGATCCAGTCGGGGACCCGTTCTTGGCTAGCGAAGTGGGTCAGCATGTCCTTGCCTAGGGCGTGGTTGTAATCTCCCCCGACAATCACGTAGTTGCCGTTCTGGTAGGCCTTTTCAATCACCGCGTTCAATAATTTCATCTGGGCCTTTCGCATCTGGCCGCCCTTGTCATAGGCCGACATGTGACTGTTGATCAAAAGCAGGGACTTACCGTTATTGACCGGGATGGTGGTAATTGAAAAGCAGCGGTCGAGGTCGGTAAAGCGTGAGATGAAGCTGGTGGTGACCGGGTACTTACGCCGGGTTGCCGTCGTAATCTGGTAGCGGCTGAGCGTCAAGAGGCCGGACTGGACGCTTCCGTGCGGATCGGTTAATGGCCACATCAGGAAGGCCGAGTGGAAGTTGTTGGCAAAAACATGGCCGTAGCCCTTAAACGACTGTTCGAGGATTCGGACCTGATTGACGTGCTTTGAGCGGGTTGAATTCGTGTCGATTTCTTGGAAGAGCATGAAGTCAGGGTGCTGGGTTTGCATGACCTTGACAACGCCCTTAGTGTCATTCAGAACGGTCGTCTTACTTGCCGCCGTTCCGCGCTTGCCCCGCGTCTTAGTACCATTTTTCAATTCACCTTCGTCCATGAAGAAGCTGAACTGGTGGTTGTATGCCCCAAAGCCAACGTTATAGGTGGTAGTGGTGTAATTCTTACCCACCGTCAGTTTGGCTGCCTGGTTATTGCCCACCTTTAGACTCTGGTGGTCAGGGATCCGGTAGTACTGGTGTTGCATGTACAAGACGTAGCCTAGGATGGCCACGGTTAAAACGGCCACCACGCACAGCAGGGTAGTGACGGTCCTCTTAAAAGCTTTCACTGATTTGAACTTCCTCGTTGTTGTTTGGCCCTATCATATCAGATTGGTGGGTGGGACTTAAAGAAGGGATTAAGTAAAACGGCAGCGCCCGTTTTGAAATGCTTGCCACGTGACTCAAAAGAACGAGGGGCGCCGGACAGTTATCCACAAATTAAATTATAGTATGAAAAATGACTAGCTAAGCATTGTGAAGGATGATACAATCATAACCGTAATTAAGAGTTCACAATTCATGATTGAGAGAAAGTGGGGAACCTTATATGTCAAAGAAAGTTGCTTTAGTTACCGGTGCCGGCCAAGGAATCGGGGAAGCCATTGCCAAGCGGTTAGCCAAGGATGGGTTTGCCGTTGCCTTAGTGGCACGTCATGCGGAGGCCTTGGAAAAGGTTAAGCGGGAAATCGAAGCCGAAGGTGGTCAGGCCCTCGTTGTCTTGGCTGACGTTGCTAAGCGTGATGAAGTGTTTGCCGCCGTTGACAAGACGATTGCGGAATTCGGCGACTTTAACGTGATTGTTAACAACGCCGGGGTTGCCCCGACCACGCCAATCGACACGGTGACGCCAGAAGACCTCAACTTCGTTTACTCCATTAACGTCGGTGGGGTAATCTGGGGAACTCAAGCAGCCCACGCGGCCTTCAAGAAGCTGGGCCACCCGGGGAAGATCATCAACGCTACTTCCCAAGCCGGGGTGGTGGGGAACCCGAACCTGACCGTTTACTCCAGCTCCAAGTTTGCTATCCGGGGGATCACTCAGGTAACGGCCCGGGAACTAGCCGAAGAAGGGACAACCGTCAATGCCTTTGCCCCTGGGATCGTTAAGACCCCGATGATGTACGATATCGCCCACAAGGTCGGCCAAAACGCCGGTAAGAGTGATGAATGGGGGATGCAGACCTTTGCCAAGGACATCGCCTTAAAGCGCCTGTCCGAAGCCAGTGACGTTGCCAACGCGGTGGCCTTCCTGGCTGGTCCGGATTCTGATTACATCACCGGGCAAACCCTTGAAGTCGATGGTGGGATGCAATTCCACTAAAATTAAAGAGCGCAATCATCAAATAAGGGAGTGTGACAGCCTTGCCACACCCCCTTATTTAGTTGATAAAACTTCGGTAAAAATTAGTAATCTTTCAGTAATAAATGCGGTAAGATGAATGTATGATTATCTGAATAAACCTGAGGAGGAGAATTTGTGGCTAAGCGAAAGAGACGCACGAAGAAGGGGGGCCAAAAGAAGGCCTATTGGCTGGTTGCCGTTCTGATCATCTTAATTGCCCTGATGGGGGGGTACGTGGGTTACCATTTATACCAACGCCACGTACAAGAGCAGATCATCGAAAGACAGCAAAATGCTAAAAGACTCTTTATCAAGGAGATCGCCCCGGAGGCCCAGGCAATGCAAAAGCAGTACCACGTGATGGCCTCAATCACCATGGCACAAGCAATCCTGGAGTCGGACTGGGGGTCGTCGGATCTGGCGGCCAAGTACCACAACCTGTTTGGGATTAAAGGGACCGGCGCCGATTCCAAAGAGTTATCGACTAAGGAATACGTTAACGGTAAGTGGGTCGTGACCAAGGGCCGGTTCAAGGTCTATGATTCCTGGGACGATTCAATCGCTGATCACACCAAGCTGATGCTTAATGGGACCGACACTAATAATCAGAATTACCAAAGCGTAGTTAATGCCACGACTTACCAACAGGCGGCCGTTGCCCTGCAAGACGCTGGGTACGCAACTGATCCTGATTACGCCTCCAAGTTAATTAACGTGATTAAGTCCTACAACCTTGACAAGTATGATGAATAAGGAGTTGCACCACCAATGAAAGAATTAGAAGAAAAGATTCGTCAGTACGGAACCGTTTTACCGGGTAACGTTTTGAAGGTGGACGCCTTTTTGAACCACCAGGTGGATCCGGTGTTGATGCAACACATCGGCCAAGCGTTTGCCAAGCTCTTCAAGGATGCCGGCGTAACGAAGGTATGGACGGTGGAGTCATCCGGGATCGCTCCGGCGGTGATGACGGGGTTGGCCATGGGCGTTCCGGTGGTGTTCGCCCGCAAGCACAAGAGTTTAACCCTGAATTCTGATATGTACACGGCTGACGTTTACTCCTACACCAAAAAGACCACGAACCGGATCTCAATTTCACAAAAATTTGTTGAACCAAGTGACCGGGTCCTCTTGATTGACGACTTCTTGGCCAATGGTCAGGCCGTTGAGGGGATGCTTGAAATTGCCGATCAGGCCGGTATCGAGGTTGTCGGGGCCGGAATTGTGATTGAAAAGAGTTTCCAACCCGGGGCCGCAGAACTGGCAGCCAAGGGAATTCGAGTGGAAGCACTGGCCAAAGTTTCGTCGCTTGCGGATGGAAAGGTAAGCTTTGAATCAACGGAAGGGGATAATTAAGATGGCTGGACAAAACCTCTTATCGCAAGGAAAGACACTTGGGATCATTGGTTTAAGCAGTAAGGATTGGCCAATGCTGGTGGCGGCCAAGAAACTAGGCTTAACGGTGGGGGTCTACGTTGATCACGCCCAGCCCCAGCTGACCAAGCTAGCGGACTTCACGATTGTGGGCAACTACCGCGACCGCGATAAACTAACCGAGTTCGGCCAAAACAGTGATTTGGTGGTTTATGCCAGCCCGTTGATCGCCCCGGTCGCCATCAAGTACCTCACTAACTTCACCCTGGTACCCCAGGGCTTAGAGGCACTTGAAATCGCTCAGGACCGCCTGATGGCGCGGGCCCTTTTGGATGAGATCAACGTCAATGTCTCGCCCTACGTAACCGTGGTTTCCCTTGATGATATCTACCAATCAATCGATTCAATCGGCTACCCAGCCATTCTAAAGCCCATTCAGCGGGGCGTGGGTGAACGAAGCCTGCAGATCAACCGCCAAGCGGACATCGCCTACGCGGACAACTACATTCAGGGTGGCGCCTACCTCCTGGCGTCCTGGATTGATCACGACGCCGAATACAACCTGACGGTGGCTACTGACGGCCAACAGGTAATGACCTTCCCACTGGTGGAGGAGTTCTTCAACGAAGACCGTGAGCTGATCGAGGCTACGACCCCAACCCAGGTATCGGAGGCCATGAAAGACGAGATGGAACGGATCGCAACCGAAATTGCCAAGAAGCTTGGCTACCGGGGGGTAATCACGGTTCGCTTCTACGTCACTTCGTCCGGGGCTTTATACATTAGCTCCTTTGACCTGGCGCCAACCATCTCGGGGAACATTTTCGAGCAGGTCACGGAGGTTAACCAGTATGAACAGTTCTTACGAGTGGTCGGGGGGATGGCCCTTCACGAGCTGCACGCACTACAACCGGCCGTGCTGGTGCCTCTTTACAATGATCAATTAGCATCGGCCGCCTACCAGCAGGTCCTAAAGGAGAATTGGCAGTTCGCCTTCTTCCCCGATGATGAACCCCGTCGCAAGGATGTTAAGGGAGTGGCCTGGGTGACTGGAGGGCCGACGGCAATGGTTAACGACCTCTTAAATCAGGTTGACGCAACGGAAATTCTTCGTCCCTTAACCACCACTACGGCTGATGAGGAAGAGTCCGATCACGAATAAGTAATTAAAGGGGAACCCAGATGCATCCACGGGGGTATTTCCCGGGAAATTTGGTATAATGGAAGTCACGATTTACTACAGAGAGGATGGTACCAGGCGTGCAAAACCAACCGATGTTAGAAGGAATGAACGATAAACAAAGCGAGGCCGTTTTAACCACGGAGGGGCCCTTACTGGTGATGGCCGGAGCGGGTTCCGGTAAAACCCGGGTTTTAACCCACCGGATCGCTTACCTGATTGAGGAGCGTCATGTCTTACCGTGGCACATTTTGGCGATCACCTTTACCAACAAGGCGGCCCGGGAAATGAAGGAACGGGTTGCCAAGCTACTGGGGGAAGCCGGCAACGACGTGTGGGTTTCAACCTTCCACGCCCTGTGCGTCCGGATTTTACGGCGTGACATCGAACAATTGGGTTACAACCGGGCCTTCACGATTGCCGACACCAGTGAGCAGCGGACCCTGATCAAGCGGATCTGTGAGGAACAAAACATCGACACCAAGAAGTTTGAACCACGCCAGTTCTTGTCGGCGATTTCGAACGCCAAAAATGCGATGGAGGACCCAGCGACCTTTGTTAAAAACCACCAGCGCCCCTTTGATCGGATGACCGGGCGCGTGTACGAAGCCTACCAAAAGGAGCTGGAACGCAACCAAACCTTGGACTTTGACGACCTGATCATGAAGACGATCGAGCTGTTTAAGAAGTCCCCGGAAACCCTGGCTTACTACCAAGATAAGTTCCAATACATTCACGTCGATGAGTACCAGGATACCAACGACGCTCAGTACGAGCTGGTGCACATGCTGGCTCAAAAGTACGAGAATATCTGCGTGGTTGGGGATGCTGATCAGTCGATTTACGGTTGGCGCGGCGCCAACATGAATAACATCTTGAACTTTGAAAAGGACTACCCCAACGCCCATTCCGTGATGCTGGAACAAAACTACCGTTCCACGCAGACGATCTTAAAAGCGGCCAATGAAGTGATCGCCAACAACCTGGAGCGGAAGGATAAGAACCTGTGGACCGAAAACGGGGCCGGCGAAAAGATCTCCTACTACCGGGCCCAAAACGAGCACGACGAGGCTCAGTTCATTGTTAAAAAGATCCAAGAGGAACGGGCTAAGCACAACTACCAGTTTCAAGACTTTGCCGTCCTGTACCGGACCAACGCCCAGTCGCGGGTGATCGAAGAAACCTTCCTGAAGTCGACGGTCCCGTACACGATGGTGGGGGGACACCGCTTCTACGACCGGATGGAAATTCGTGACCTGTTGGCCTACCTGACCCTGATCGTTAACCCGCTAGATTCAATGTCCTTTGAGCGGGTCGTTAACACCCCGAAGCGGGGGATTGGGATGACCTCGGTTGAACGGTTACGGGAGTTTGCCCAGGAATCGAATCTACCGCTGCTGGCGGCGGCCCAAAACGTTCAAAATGCCAATGCCATCACGGCGCGGACCCGTAATAAGATTGACGAGTTTGGCCAACTGATGGCGGCGCTGCAAGAAGAGGCCAAGGTTCTGTCAATCACGGACCTGACTGAACAGGTTCTTGAGCGCTCAGGCTACTTAGACGAGCTGAAGAAGGATCGGACCCTGCAAGGACAAACCCGGCGCGAAAACTTGGAAGAATTCAAGTCGGTAACGGCCGAATACGACCGCCAGCACAAGGATGACGCGGGGATGGACAACCTGCAGAAGCTGGCCGACTTCCTGGCCGGCTTAGCCCTGGTTTCTGACCAGGACGACGTTGATGAGGCCGAACCGGCCGTGACCCTGATGACCCTCCACGCCGCCAAGGGGCTGGAATTCCCGGTAATTTTCTTAATCGGGATGGAAGAGGGGGTCTTCCCGCTTTCCCGGGCAATGACGGACAACAAGGAGCTGGAAGAAGAACGGCGTCTGGCCTACGTGGGGATCACCCGGGCCAAGAAGAAACTCTATATTTCAAACGCCTTCTCACGGATGCTATATGGGCGGATCCAACGCAACCGCCCGTCGGAATTCGTTGAGGAAATCACCCCGGAACTGCTGCAATCAGAGAACCAAAATCAGGGCGAACGCTCGTTAAGCGGACGGATCGCCGGCGGCAATTCCTATTCCTACCGAGCCGCCACGGCCACGACCTACCGGCGCCCATCTAACGCCGGCAAGCGGGTGGCACCGAAGACCAACACTGGTACGGGGGCCGAAAAGAAGGCTTGGCGGATCGGTGATAAGGTGAACCACAAGAAGTGGGGGCAGGGAACGGTGGTTTCCGTCAACGGGGACGGGGCCGACATGGAGTTAGACATTGCCTTCCCGCAACAGGGCGTTAAGCGCCTGCTGGCAAGCTTTGCCCCAATTACCAAGGTGGAGGATTAAGATGGCAAAAGAACAAGCGGTCAGCGAACTGACCAAAGAGGAAGCGACGCGGGAATTAGGCCCCCTGCGCGACCAATTACGGACCTGGGGGGAGGAGTATTACGAACAAGATGCCCCAAGCGTGGCGGATTACGTTTATGACCGGGCTTATCAGCGGCTGGTTGAAATTGAGCGCCGTTTCCCAGACCTGGTAACGCCGGATTCGCCAACCCAGCGAGTGGGGGGGCAGACCGAGAGCCAGCTTAAGAAGGTCACTCACGAAATCCCGATGCTTTCGATGGGGGACGTCTTTTCGCCCGAGGAGCTAGCTGACTTCAACCGTCGCCAGCAGGCGAACAGCGCCGTGGACGTTGACTTTGATTACAACCTGGAGCTCAAGATTGACGGCCTATCGCTCTCCTTGGTCTACGAAAACGGAAAACTCGTGCAGGGGTCAACCCGCGGGAACGGGACCATTGGCGAGGACGTGACCGAAAACGTTAAGACGATCAAGTCGGTGCCTAAGAAGTTGTCCGCACCACTCTCGCTCGAATTCCGGGGCGAGTGCTACATGCCCAAGGAAGCCTTCGTTAAACTGAACGCCCAGCGTGAAGCCGATGGGCAGCCGGTCTTTGCCAACCCCCGTAACGCCGCTGCCGGTTCCCTTCGTCAATTAGACCCCCGGGTGACGGCCCGCCGCCAGCTAGACACCTTCATGTACTACGTCCCAGACTTTCAGGCGCTGGGGGTAACCACCCAAGCAGAGGCGCTTGAAAAGATGAAGGAGCTGGGCTTCACGGTCAACCCCAACTATCGAGTGGTTCATAGCCAAGCGGAATTGACCGCCTACATTGAAGAATTCACGGCCAAGCGGAACCAGCTCCCCTACGAGATCGATGGGATTGTCGAGAAGGTTAACGACTTGGCCACCCAGGTCGACCTGGGAAGCACGGTTAAGGTACCCCGTTGGGAAATCGCCTATAAGTTTCCGCCGGAAGAGCAAGCAACCGTGGTTCGCGACATCGTGTGGACGGTCGGTCGGACCGGGAACGTCACCCCAACGGCGGTCATGGACCCGGTTCAGTTAGCGGGGACAACCGTTTCACGGGCCTCCCTGCACAATCCAGCCTACCTGGCCCAAAAGGATATTCGGCTGGGTGATACCGTTTTACTCCACAAGGCCGGCGACATTATTCCGGAAATTTCCCAGGTAATAATTGAGCAGCGCCCTGACGACAGCCAGCCTTACCAGGTCCCGACCACCTGTCCGGAGTGTGGGGCCGAGCTAGTCCACCTTGATGACGAAGTGGCCTTACGTTGCATCAATCCAATGTGCCCGGCTCAGATCAAGGAGGGCCTGGCCCACTTTGCCTCCCGGAACGCCATGAATATCGACGGCCTGGGGCCAAAGATTATTGAGCACCTCTTTGACCGGGGGCTGGTTAAGGACGTCGCCGATCTGTACCGCTTAAAGGCCGAGCAATTGTTAACTTTGCCTAAATTTGGGGATAAATCGGTCAGCAACCTATTGACAGCCATTGCTAATAGTCGTCATAATTCATGCGAACGCCTTTTGTTTGGCCTGGGGATCCGTCACGTGGGAGTCAAGGTTGCCCAGCTGCTAGCGGCCGAGTTTGGTTCCATCGACGCCCTGATGCGGACCCCACTGGAGACTATCTCCGCCGTCGATTCGATTGGGCCGATCATCGGTGATTCGGTGGCCACCTACTTTGCAAACGAGCAGGTCCACCAGCTGATCGGTGAACTCAAGGAGGTCGGGGTTAACATGACCTACTTGGCGCCAACTGCTCCAGCCACGGCAAGCGACGAGTGGCAAGACAAGCGGGTGGTTTTGACCGGGAAGCTGACGAAGATGACCCGGGGCCAGGCCCAAGAATGGCTGACGGCCAGGGGCGCCACCGTCACCGGGAGCGTCTCGAAGAAGACCGACCTCTTAATCGCCGGTGAAAAGGCCGGTAGTAAACTAGAAAAGGCACAAACGCTGGGGATTCTGGTCTGGAATGAGGACCAATTCGACCAAGCAATGAAGGAGGAAAACTAGACGTGCGAGTAAAGAAAATCGTCTTGGCGGCGGCTTTGACCATGGTGGCCGCCGTGACGCTTGCCGGTTGTGGCAAGAAAAGCTCGAGTGTGACAACCACCGGGTCAACCAGTGGTAACTACCAAGGGGTGATTGAAGACGGTCGCTACAAGACCAGTAAGGCCCGGGGGGTTAATACCGCCCAAAACAGCAATGTGAACAACCTTAAGGCCTTTGAAGCCGGGTTGACCAACGTTTCAAAACAGGTTTTCTCCACCAAGAGCTACATCTTCCAAGAGGGCCAGTACCTGTCCTCAGGCACCCTGGAAAACTGGTTAGGCCGCAAGACCTCCAGTAACCCGACCGGTTTAAACCCGGCCAAGGGGAAGAGCAGCGATCCGAACCCAGTGTACATCCAGCAGATTGAAGAACAGGATTACATGCAACAAAGCGGCGATTCCCTTAAGCTGAAGGGGATTGTGATCGGGATCGGGGTCAACAGCGAGTACACCTACCAAAAGACCACCGGTGGCCCGAACTACACTAAAGACATCTCGGATGCTGAGGTGCAAAAGCAGGGGAAGCTGGCCGCCCAAAAGATCTTGAAGCGGCTCCGGGAACGGAAGAGCCTGAAGAACGTGCCGATCGTGATCGCCCTGTTCAAGCAGGCACCGGACGATTCCCTGGTCGGCGGGACCTTCTTCGCCTATAGTAAGAACGATGGTGACACCATTTCGTCATGGAAGAGCCTGAATTACAAGGCGGTAGTCCTGCCCAAGGCAAGTGACGCCACATCCAACGAAGCCAGTGATCAATCCGATAACTCCAACTTCACTAACTTTAAGACCCAAATCCAGTCCTTCTTCCCGAACCTGAGTGGGGTGACGGCCCAGGCCGAGTACCAGAATAACTCGCTTTCCGGGATGAACATCACGGTTACCACGCAGTTCTACAGTCAAACTGAAATTCAATCCTTCACGGAATACATCCTGCAGGCCGCTAAGAAGTACCTGCCAAGTGGGATTCCAATTGAAATCAAGATTGAATCATCAAACGGGATTCAGGCGGTGGTCTTCCGCAATTCCGGCTCCAGCTCTTACCAAGTTCACGTCTTTGGTGCTTACTAATCTAATGAGTTGAACATGATCAGAGAACCCCGGCGTTCATCAAAAAACGCCGGGGTCCTTCTTTTTTAGCGGGGCTTGAGTTAATAAGTTGCCCTAATTGTGATAAAATAAGGGATTGTATAAATCATCAATGCAGATAGGAAAAGAGGTTGAGAGAATGGCTGAGCAATTAGACCGGCAACAGGTCGAACACGTTGCGGACCTGGCCAAGCTTTCGTTTACTGATGCGGAACTGGCTAAGTTCACTCCCCAACTCGAAGAAATCGTTGGCTTGTTTAATGACCTGGCAGAGGTCGACACGACGGGCGTTGAACCAATGACCACGCCGACGACCGAGGTCAACGTGATGCGCGAAGACGTAGCGGTGCAGAGTAGTGATGAAGAACGAAAAGCCCTGCTTGATAACGCACCGGAAACGGCGAACGGCTTAATCAAGGTGCCAGCAATCATCGACGAAAGCGAGGACGGAGAAGAGTAATGACTTTTTACGGTAAAGACATTTCGGGCCTGCACGCCGATTTGGTTGCGAAGAAGGTTAGCGCCACTGAATTAACCAAGGCGGCCTTTGACCGGATCCAGGCCACCGACGATCAAGTGCAAGCCTTTTTGGCCTTAAATAAGGAGGCAGCCTTAAAGCAAGCGGCCGAACTGGACCAAGCGGGAATTGCCGCGGATCAGCTACTGGCCGGAATTCCGCTGGCCATTA
Source organism: Limosilactobacillus gorillae (assembly GCF_001293735.1). Lineage (GTDB taxonomy): Bacteria > Bacillota > Bacilli > Lactobacillales > Lactobacillaceae > Limosilactobacillus > Limosilactobacillus gorillae. Next base: position 33,904 of record NZ_BCAH01000018.1, read on the forward strand.
AGGACAACATCGTTACCAAGGGCCTGACGACGACGGCGGCTTCCAAGATCCTGGAGAACTTCAAGCCGGTTTACGACGCCACCGTGGTTGAAAAGTTGAATAAGGCGGGGGCGATCACGGTCGGGAAGGTTAACCTGGACGAATTTGCCATGGGTTCCTCGACCGAAAATTCAGCCTTTCAGACGACCAAGAACCCGTGGGATCTGACCCGGGTGCCGGGTGGTTCGTCTGGTGGCTCGGCTGCGGCCGTGGCAGCTGGCGATGTTTTAGGGGCGCTGGGCTCTGACACCGGTGGTTCGATCCGGATGCCCGCCTCCTTCACCGGGACGGTCGGAATGAAGCCAACTTACGGGCGGGTTTCCCGTTGGGGCTTGATCGCCTTTGCGTCCTCCTTTGACCAGATCGGCTGGCTGACCCAAACCGTTAAGGATAACGCCATTTTGATGAGTGCCATTGCCGGACTTGATGAACGCGACATGACCAGTGCCAACCAAATGGTACCGGACTTTGCCGCCGGCTTGAACGATCAGGCTGACATCAAGGGCATGAAGATCGCCGTTCCGCGTGAATACATGGAAGGCGTTGACGACGACGTTCGCGAAGTGATTGAAAACAGCTTAAAGCATCTTGAATCACTGGGCGCAACGATCGATGAGGTTTCTCTGCCGCACACCAAGTACGGGGTACCGGCTTACTACATCCTGGCCTCTTCGGAAGCCTCCTCCAACCTACAACGGTTTGACGGCATTCGTTACGGCTTCCGGGCCGATGACGTCAAGAATCTGGAGGACGTTTACGTTAAGACCCGTTCCCAAGGCTTTGGGGATGAAGTTAAGCGCCGGATCATGCTGGGGACCTTCTCCCTGTCCGCTGGGTTCTACGACGCCTACTTCAACAAGGCCGCCAAGGTTCGGCGCCTGATCGCCCAGGACTTTGACAAGGTCTTCAAGGACTACGACTTGATTGTCGGGCCAACCGGGACCAGCACGGCCTTCAAGATTGGGGCTGAAATTGCCGATCCAAAGCAAATGTACTTTAACGACGTTTTGACCGTGACCTTGAACATGGCCGGCCTGCCGGGAATGTCGATTCCTGCCGGCTTCTCTAAGGACAACAAGATGCCGGTCGGCCTGCAGTTGATCGGGAAACGCTTTGACGAAGCGACGATCTACAAGGCCGGTTACGTCTTTGAACAGACGACCGACTTCCACAAGCAAACGCCAGAATTAGGATAGGGGGAACGTTAATGAACTTTGAAACAACGATTGGGCTAGAAGTCCACGTAGAATTAAAGACCAACTCCAAGATCTTCTCCCCGTCCCCGGTTAACTTTGGGGCGGCGCCAAACGCCAACACCAACGTGATCGATTGGGGGTACCCAGGGGTCTTGCCGTCCATCAACAAGGGTGTGGTTCGCGATGGGATCATGGCCGCTTTGGCCCTGCACGCCAACGTGACCAAGAAGATGCACTTTGACCGTAAGAACTACTTCTATCCGGACAACCCGAAGGCCTACCAGATCACCCAGTCAGAAACGCCAATTGCCCACGACGGTTGGGTTGAAATTGAAGTTGACGGCAAGAAGAAAAAGATCGGGATCAAGGAAATGCACATCGAAGAAGACGCCGGGAAGAACACTCACACCGGCAGTCACTCCTATGTCGACTTGAACCGGCAGGGGACGCCGCTGATCGAAATTGTTTCCAAGGCCGATATTGCTTCCCCAGAAGAGGCCGTGGCCTACCTGGAAGCATTGCGCCAACGAATTCAGTTCACCGGGATTTCCGACGTTAAGATGGAAGAAGGGTCGATGCGGGTCGACACCAACATCTCCGTTCGGCCGTACGGCTCCGATCAATACGGGACCAAGACGGAAATGAAGAACATCAACTCCTTTAACTTCGTCAAGAACGCCCTGAACTTCGAAGCCGATCGGCACCAAAAGGTCTTAATGGCCGGGGGTGAAATCGTCCAGGAAACCCGTCGTTACGATGAGGCAACCAAGGGAACGGTCGCTATGCGGACCAAGGAAGGCTCCGATGATTACCGCTACTTCCCGGAACCGGACCTGCCACCACTGATCGTTGATGACGCCTGGATCGAAGAAATTCGTTCCCAGATGCCGGAGATGCCAGGTGAACGTCGGCGCCGTTACGTTAACGACTTAGGATTAACGGATTACGACGCGATGGTCCTGACCCAGACCAAGGAAATGGCCGATTTCTTTGAAGCTGCCGTTAAGGATGGGGGCGACGCCAAGAAGGTTGCCAACTACCTGATGAACGACGTCAACTCCTACTTGAACAACCAGCACGTTGACCTGCAAGACACCAAGCTGACGCCGGCCAACCTGGCGGGGATGATCAAGCTGATTGACGACGGAACGATCTCCTCGAAGATGGCCAAGAAGGTCTTCAAGGGAATCCTGGCTGGGGAAGAACCGGCCGCCTTTGCCAAGGCCAATGGTTTAGTTCAGCTTTCCGATCCGGCAGAACTACAGCCGATTATTGACGCCATTTTGGATGACAACCAGCAGTCAATCGAAGACTTTAAGAACGGGAAAGACCGGGCCTTTGGCTTCTTGATTGGTCAAATCATGAAGAAGACCCAGGGGAAGGCTAACCCGAAGGTGGTTAACCAGTTACTCAGTAAGTCACTCAACGAACGTTAGGAGGGGCGGCCATGACCAAACGAGCCCGGATAATTTATAACCCCACCTCGGGGCGTGAAACTCTGCGTAATGACTTGGTCGACATCCTCGCCGTCTACGAGCAGGCCGGTTACGAAACCAGCGCTTACGCCACCACGCCTGAACCGAATTCGGCTAAAAACGAAGCCACCCGGGCAGCCAAGGAGGGCTTTGACCTGATTGTGGCGGCCGGGGGGGACGGAACCTTAAGCGAGGTTATCAACGGACTAGCCGGGCTAACGAAGCGCCCCCTATTGGCGATCATTCCGGCCGGGACGACCAACGATTACGCCCGGGCCCTGAAGGTACCCCGCGATAACCCGGTGGCCGCGGCCAAGCTGATCCTGGACCCGGCCAACCGCTTCAAGATTGATATCGGTAAGGCCGGCGAGAAGTACTTTATGAACATCGCGGCCGGCGGGACGCTGACGGAGTTGACCTACGACGTGCCTTCCCAGATGAAATCGATGTTTGGCTACCTGGCCTACTTCGCTAAGGGCGCCGAAATCCTGCCCCAGGTGAAGCCGGTTGCCATGGAGATCACCTACGATGGGCAAACCTTTAGGGGCAAGGCCTCAACGATCTTCTTGGCCCTAACCAACTCGGTGGGGGGCTTTGAACAGATCGTCCCGGACGCCTCCTTAGACGACGGGAACTTCTCCTTGCTGATCGTCAAGGACTCCAGCCTCCTGGGGATGATGCAGCTGATGGGGAAGGCCCTAAACGGCACCCACATTGATGATCCACGGGTGATCTACGTTAAGGCCAAGGACGTAACGGTGAAGCCCCTTAATTCAAATGATCGGTTAATGATTAATTTGGATGGGGAGTACGGTGGGGACGCACCAATGGAGTTCCACAACCTTCACCAACACATGACAGTGGTGGCCAACATGGACGCCATTCCGGACGACGCGATTACCCGCGACATCACGCCCGACATGCAAAAGGCCGAAGCCGACTTTGTGCGGGGGCTGGATGAAATGGAAAAGGATGCCGGACAAACCAAATAGCGTCTGAAACATAGGACTAGAAGCAACGTAGCAAGGGGCTCCAGTAGAAGTTGGGTTATCCAACCGCTGGAGCCCCTTTGTTCCTTGCGGGGGTGCGCCCCCGCTACATATCAAATTACACGGAGGAAATTATGAGTAAGGTGCAATTACCAGTTTACAAAAACGAGACGGTTAGGGGGACGGTCCAGGACTTGACCTACCAGGGGAACGGGGTCCTAAAGATTGATCACTATCCGATCTTTGTTCCCAATACCCTGCCGGGGGAAGTGGTCGCGGTTAAGGTGACCAAGCTAACGAAAAACTTTGCCTGGGGAAAGCTGCTCACCATCGAAAAGAAGAGCGCCGATCGGATCGATAACCCCAACTGGAAGTACTTGCAAACGGGGATTGCGCCGCTGGGCCACTTGACCTACCCGGCGCAGCTCAAGTTCAAGCAGCGCCAGATTGAAGAACTCCTGGAAAAGGCCCACTTGAACCTAGCGGTGGCCGAAACGCTGGGGATGGCCCAGCCCTTTGGCTACCGTAACAAGGCCCAGGTGCCGGTGCGGATGGTGCAGGGCCAGCTGACGACCGGCTTTTACAAGCGGGGCAGTCACGACCTGGTTCCAATTGAGAACTTCTACATCCAAGACCCGGTGATTGACCAGACGATTATGATCGTCCGTGACATCTTGCGTAAGTACAAGGTGCCGGCCTACGATGAACAAAACCACCGCGGGGTGATCCGGACGGTGATGGTCCGGCGCGGTTTTTACAGCCACCAAGTGATGGTTGCCTTAGTGACTAACGGCAGGGCGTTGCCACATTCAACCGAAATTACCCGGGAAATAAGTGAACGGGTACCCGGCATCGCAAGCATCGTGCAAAACGTTAACGCCAAGCGGACCAACGTTATCATGGGCCCCGAAAACCACTTGCTATGGGGCGAGCCAACCATTCACGACACCCTCTTGGGGATCGACTTTACCATCTCGCCACTGTCCTTTTACCAGGTCAACCCGCAACAGACTGAACGCCTCTACCAAACCGCGATTGATAATGCCGGCTTAGACGGGAGCCAGACCGTTATCGACGCCTACTGTGGGATCGGGACGATTTCGCTGGCCGTGGCTAAGCATGCCAAGCACGTTTACGGGGTTGAAATCGTGCCGGCTGCCATTGAAGATGCCAAGCAAAACGCCGCTAACAATGGGATCACCAACGCCACCTTCGTCGTTGGCAAGGCCGAAGAGCAGTTTGCCAAGTGGCAAGCAGCGGGCCTCAAGCCTGACGTGGTAATCGTTGACCCGCCACGCAAGGGTCTGGACGAACAACTCATTGAAGCTACTGGGAAGATGGCGCCGAAGAAGGTCATCTACGTCTCCTGTAACCCGGCCACCCTGGTCCGTGATTTACAACGCTTTGCTGAACAGGGGTACCAGGTCACCAAGCCAATTCGACCGGTGGATCAGTTCCCGCAAACGACACACGTGGAATCTGTGACGGTTTTAGAGCGCACACAAATCGATTAGAATTTGCTAAATGGTTGTTGGATGAGTCGCTGACCTCGGATTGCTCTATCCTTTGGCTAGTGCGGGATAGGAAAATAGTGTTTAAGCGAGCTTAATGAGTAGCTTCTAATAAATCGAGAGGACGAAATCTAAAACTATGACATCAAAAAAGTGTTAGTGCAACTTTTTAGGAGCGGGAGGTGATGCGATGAAGCCTGGAGTGTTAAATGAGATACTTGCTAAAGCGCCAAATGAAAGTGATCATTGGGATTTCAAAGAAAAATGGTATGCGAATAAAGGTGAGCTACTAAGAGACATTATGAATTTAGTAAATACGGTCCATCATGATGATTGTTATATTATAATCGGTGTTGATGACAGTGGGAAAATAGTTGGCGTCGAAGATGATTCAAATTTTATAAATAGACAGCAGCTACAAGATTTTTTAAGAAGGAAGCCATTCGCTCAGAATTGGTATCCCAAGACAGATGTTGAATCTTTCCAAAAAAATGGACATAGGATTGATGTAATAACAGTCTATAATTCTGATAATACGCCAATTTATCTTAGCAAAAATGTAAATCGAAAAGGCGGGCCACTTAAAGCCGGTTTAATTTACTCTAGAATTAATGATTCTAATACTCCGGTAGACGAGTCAACTACTGACAATCAGATGGAATTATTGTGGCAAAAGAGGTTTCATTTAGATAGAACTATTAAAGCCAGATATAAATATGCACTAAAGCATCCAGAAGATTGGGATGATATCTATCCACTTGAAACAATGGATCAAACGTACGTTTATTCTAAGGATCCGAATTTGGTAATTAAAACCGAGGGGCCCTTAACGGATAAAAATAGACATTTTGATTCGTACATGATGTCAGAATTCACAATAAGAATAGATTGGTCTTTGATACAACTTTACTATGGAAATACAATTATATATGACTCATATATTTTTCCGGTGGATGATGGGTCATATAAAATGATTATTCCAGATCATGGATTTATAAATGTCCCAGATAGCTTTAAGAATAAAAGTTATACATTCTACTTAAAGGACGATTTTCCGTATCTTCTTACAAAGTTTGTAAATAGTTTTGGGCAAGGCAGATCATGGAGAGTAGGGTGGCATAATATACAATCTGATGTTGTCATTTATAATGATGAAGATGAAAGAAACTATTATGAAAGTCTGTTTATGGAGTACTATCAGAATAGTGATAAGAATGACTTTGAACCAAAATTAGATAGGATAAGAAGTCTGATTGGTAAAATAGAACAAAGCGGGACACATGGTGAAGGTGGAGACATAGATCTTATAGCAAAATCAATGGAAGAAGAGCATTTAGTTGTTGAATGTATCAAGAAACTTCAATCTAAGGCACAACAAAACCCCGATAATAGCTAAGCTACTATCAGGGCTGTGTGGTAAAATTTTCTTACAGATTAACTTTTAATGAATCGCCATTTTGGAATTCTACATCACAGTAGGTTTCCTGAATGGTGATTTTTTTGATTAGTTGTCGTACAAGATGTTCATCAAATTCGTTTAGCTGTTTGCTATTGGAATCAATAAACTTTTGGAGATTGACGATTTTCTCAATTTCTTCAGTTTGCTGATCATGGATTGTTTGAAGCTCATCACGTTGTTGTTGGTTTTTTGCAAATTCATTCGCGATTTTTTCATATGATTCGGAGTGGGGTGATTGGTTGACCAGAAGAATTTGTAGTCGATCAAGTTCACGATCTAATTGGGTTGCTTTTTCTTCATTTACCTGATTGATTGCGTGACTGATATTTCTTTGGAGTTTAGCGCGGAAGGCTTTGTTAGGCTTAATGATTTGATTAAAGGCGGCTAAGCAAACTTCCTTTAAGCGCCGTTCTGATATGGGTCGCCCGTGGCAAGTTACAAGGTCATGATCATGGCCGGTTATACAAAGCCATTTAACTACTTGGCCATGTTCGTCAGAGTAGTTATAAGCAACTCGGTGGTAGATATCCCCACAGCGTCCACAGAATACTTTCAAAGAGAAGCAAGTGCGTTTGTTATAATGCCGTGTTTTCCCGCATGGTACTTTGACACCAGCTCGACGCCGTTTTCGTTCTTCTTGCACTCGCCGAAAGAGGTCTTTAGGAATTATCGCTTCATGGTCGTCTTTGATATAGTACTGAGGCATAATGCCTTGGTTGCGAATGCGCTTTTTGGTTAGAGAGTCAATGGTATAAGACTTTTGAAGTAGGGCATCACCGATGTATTTTTCGTTCCTTAGAATTGAGGCAATATTGGAATCGGCCTATTTGGTATTGCCGGCACTATTTTGGGATGCCTTCTGCGGTTAAGTGCCGGGCAATTTGTTTACAAGAATAAAGAATATCATTCAAGGTAATCATAGTAGATACGTTTTACCGTTTTTGCCTGGTCAGGGTTAACGATTAAGTGGCCTTCTTCATCTTTTGTGTAGCCTAGAAACCAATAGTGGCTAACTTTTATCTTGCTGGTAACGATATTGAAGGCCTAACTCAACATCTTGGGCCAAGGAGCCATGATAGTTAGGAGGACTTCACCTTTGGCGTCAGTAGTCTTGATGTTCTCATTTTCAAAGTATACGACGATATTCTTATCTTTTAACTTCCGGATGTATTGCAGGCAGTCAAGGATGTTTCTGGCAAACCGGTTGATTGACTTGGTAATGATAAGGTCGATTTACCCGCCCTCGACAAATGATTGGGTAAACTGAACCGTCGAGAGTACTACTGTAATCGAACGAGATTAGAGCGCAGAAGTTTGAGTAAGCCTTTCTGAGAAAACCGAGGTAAGTAATAATAAATCTCTTGGAAAAATAACCAGTTTGCTATATTATAATGATATAACAAATTGATTATATCAAGGATTAACAATCATGTATCAGATTGATTTTTATGAAGATAGTACTGGTTACTCAGATGTTGAAGAATTTATCAAGCAACTTAATCAGAGTCGTCAGAAACAAGATCATCAAATTTTAACAAAGCTAACCTATCAACTAGAACTTTTATCCCATTTAGGAAAACTAATGCATGAGCCACAAGCAAAATTTTTAAAAGGGTATCGTCATCCGTTAATGGAATTACGGCCTATGCCTGAAAGGTTTTTCTATGCAAGCTGGGATCGTGATCGTTTTGTCATATTGAGTCACTATCGTAAAAAGCAAAATAAGACAGATCCTCGTGAAGTTGAAAAAGCATTGGCTAGACTCGATGACTGGTTAGAGCGAAAGGAGAAATAACTATGGCCACTTGGAATGATATTAAAGGAAGTCTCGATTCAATTGAACCAGCTGAAATGACAGCAATTAAAGGCCTTGCCTACTTACATGCTCAACGAATAAAAAAGGGAATATCACAAGTTGAATTAGCAAAACGGATTGGCATGAAGCAGCCACAACTGGCTAAAATCGAAAATATGTCTTCTATCCCAAGCCTTAGCACTCTAGATCGCTATGCCAAGGGATTGGGCTTAGTTGCAACAGTTTCGTTTAAACCAATGTCAACTGTTTAATTTTTGTGGCCGTTTATAGTTAGCTCAGTGGAACGAATAAAGGGTGAGTAGGGCCATGAAACCAAAAGAATTACATGATGGTATTAAACAAAATTATGAAACGAGTAAGTATGATGACAACGCCAAAGAAATCAATGGCTATCATCGAATGAGCAAGAATAGCTACTACTTACGTGCCTTATCCGTCAATATCGGAATTCTTTTAGTGTTACTTGCGATAATATATTTACCGGTGGCGAAGAGTATGTTTGCAAGCTACATGTGGTTAGCACTTATTTTCCGTATCTTTATCGTGCTGAGTATTTTTGGAGTCATTTATGCTCTAGTAGTATATTTAAGGATTAGAAAGGTAACTCAACCAAAATAGTTATTTAGGTTTGAAAAAGTAGTAGCAAAAAGCATGACGATCTTCACTAGACTGCCATGCTTAATTACTAATGATTGATCACGATATTTTTGACGACGCTTAGATACTTTCCTTTGATAACACATCTCTTTATTTAGCTGCTTTTCAGCAGAGTGCTTCACCTTTCGTAAATTTTTCTTTTCCTCAAACTGTTTTTGTAAAGTGGCCTGTGCCTTGGTACTAATACCTTACGATTTATTAGCCAGTCGTTGGACTCGCTTGGGATTAATACGATTAACGATTTTCAGTTGCTCATCCTTTTATGCTGGAATTGGAATCGCTAGTAATCTCTATTCACCAGATTTAAAATTAACGATATCTTCGGCTCTGAGCTGCCAAGTGTGACAGACGCTACTGAGTAACGACTACCGTCATGACGTGTCCTATAAAAATTACCATCAAAAACAATTGTTAAACAAGATTTGATAACCATCGTGTCCCCTCCTTAAATTTAGATTAGCGAAAGTTGGATATCCCAGGAGGGGAAGGATACTGATCAGGTAATGGAATTAGTGCAGCAAGTTAACCGGGGTGGTATTACCGATCAACAATTTTTTACGCAGATTTGGTCCTTTATTCAAGGCTATTATTAATATTAAATGGAACCACAAATTATGATCCAGCCTTGGTTGAAAGAACTTTAGACGAGATGATTCGAGGTGGCGAAAAATGATTTTGATAATTTACTGTCATCCATATGACCAAAGCTTTAATCATGCTGAACTAGAGGCAATCCAAGATAATTTGAGTATTGCTCATCGGGAATATAAGGTAATCGATTTGTATGCTGATCATTTTAATCCAGCATACTCCAAGGAAGAATTGAGACTCTATCATCAGGGTGAAACTACCGATCCTTTAGTCACAAAATACCTAAAATTGTGTCAACAAGCGAATACTGTGATTTTTATTACCCCTTTCTGGTGGAATAGTATTCCTGGGATGTTAAAGGGCTTTATTGACAAGGTAATGAAAGAGGGAGTGGGTTACACTGTTACTAAAACAGGAGTGAAGGGTGAGCTAACTAATGTTAAGCATTGCTATGTGTTAACCACATCGACTTCTCCAACTTGGTATATTTACCTCTTTTTAGGTAATGCTATCAAGAAAATTTTCATCAACAAAACTTTGCGTCAATTGGGCTTTCGCAACATTAGTTGGCAGAATTTTGGTGGCATTACCAATTCTTCACTTAAGCGGCGGAGAAAATATTTAGATAAATTAACTAGACAAATTTTTAGCTAAAAACAACACCTGGCTAAAATAGCTGAGTGTTATATATCCTGAATATTCACATCTTAACTTTAATCACTTCACTATCTTTGAACGTGCACTTCATGTGGCGTTGGAAGATGGTGTTTTTTAACTAGCCAGTATCAATGATGGCGCCGAAGAAGGTCATCTACGTCTCCTGTAACCCGGCCACCCTGGTCCGTGATTTACAACGCTTTGTTGAACAGGGGTACAAGGTTACTAAGCCAATTCAACCGGTGGATCAGTTCCCGCAAACGACACATGTTGAATCCATAACCGTCCTTGAGCGTACAGATAAATAGCTGAGAAATGCCGGTGTGAAGGCATTATTAATAGATTGAAAGTGTACTAATTCCTGTTTTGAAGTTTGGAATTAGTACACTTTTTACTTTTTGAGTCCGAGGGTCGAGTGGGCAACGTGCTGGATTTTCAGGTTGTGTAGACCAGTGTCCATTTTGGAGAGTTGAGTTGGTTAATGTGATGAGAGAAACTGTAATGGTTGACATGACGGGGATAATGTGAGGTGCCAAAATTCCGATTTTTGGGTGCTCAAGCCGAGTGGATTAGGACACTGTCACGGTGTCGGATTTTGTTTAATTTAGTCACCATGATTGAGCAGAATAGTACACTCAACTATAATTTAAGAAAAGATAGTTATAAGGGTGGAAAATCATAAAATGGCAAATCATCAAATTGAGATTGAAAATAAAGCAATGAAAGAAATCTTAATTGCTATGCATAACCTTGGTGGACAGGTTACTAGAAAACAAGTGCTGCAGGAACTTCATGATAATTCAAAAGTATTCAGCGAGAAAGAAATTGATGAGGTTCGAACATCCAAAAAGAGTGGTAAAGAATATCACCCTTTCCATTGGAAGTTTAATTTTGCAGTAAAGCATCTAATTCTTGCTGGGTTTATTGATACTGACAATGGACACGACTTAGAGCTTTCCAAAAAGGGACGCACTGTTGATATTGATGATTTTGACGCTGATAGGGACGTTAGGTCAATTTCTGAAAGTAAAATGCCCCACCGGAAGGTAACTCGAGTTAAGGTTAACTCAGTTTCCGATAGCACCAACTCTAATCAAGGAGATTCGGAAGACCTAGAAGAACCTTGGCGTCAACAACTGCTAGATGCGTTAATCAAGATGAGCCCTAAAAAATTTGAGCTCTTTTGTCGCGGTTTGCTGACGAAAATGGGGATTGACGTCGATGATGAGATTGGGGTTCAATATGTCGCTGATGGTGGATTAGATGGCTTTGGTTATGTTCGTTCTGATGACTATCGGACTACAAGAGTAGCGTTGCAAGCAAAACGTTGGCAAGGAAAGGTTTCAGCACCAGAGATCGATAAGTTTCGTGGTGCGATGGATAAATTTAATGCTGAGTTTGGGATTTTCATTACCAATTCGGACTTCACAAGAGATGCTGTTAAGACAGCGCGGCAAGGAACCCGAATTATCACATTGATTAATGGTGATCAGATTTGTGATCTAGTAGCCAAGTATAACTATTATGTGGAGCCAGTAACTACTTATCGATTGAAGAGCTTTTATTTGGACGAGGATTAATTTAGAAGGGAATGATTAAATGTCTTTAATCTCGGATTCCATAACCGTTGCTGAAAAAGTGCAGTCAATTGCTAAAAAATATAAGGATAAGGAATTGAATGATGAGATAATATTGCTTCAACAAAAGCTAAGTTTGCTTAGCAATGAAAATATTAAGCTAAGGGAAGAAATGGCTGAAATAAGATCAGATGTTCTTAGTAATAAGAATGTGTATATGGATGACAACGGTTTTCTTAGAAGAAAAAACGATGAAACAAAGTATTGTCCAAAATGTTGGAATAAAGATAGAAGGTTATCTATAATGCCAAACCATGGTGTGAAGGAATTTGATAGTATTAACGAGTATACATTTAAGTGTTCGGCCTGTGGTTTCATGGTCTATAGCAAAGATAACTTTGATAAAAATAGCACCCAGCCAATTAGCTGAGTGCCGCACATCCTGAATATTCACATCTTAACTTTAATCACTTCACCATCTTTGAACGTGCACTTCATGTGGCGTTGGAAGATGGTGTTTTTTGACTAGCCAGTATCAATGATGGCGCCGAAAAGGGTCATCTACGTCTTCTGCAACCCGGCCACCCTGGTCCGTGATTTACAACGCTTTGCTGAACAGGGGTACTAGGTCACCAAGCCAATTCAACCGGTGGATCAGTTCCCGCAAACGACACACGTGGAGAGCGTAACGGTACTGGAACGGATAGAAAAATGACGGTGAAACACTGGTATGATGGTATTCATGATAGATTAAAGGTGCACCAATTCTTCTTTTGGTGATGGAAAAAGATTAAGTAAACAGTGTGCCAGATTTTAGATTTATGTAGACCAGTATCCATTTTGGAAAGTTGAGTTAACGAGTGTATATTGTTAAATTGGTACCTTTTACCCATAAAGTTGGGACTTGGTAGAATAATAGTATACTCATCTATACAAAAACAACACCCTACTAAATGGCAGAGAGTGTTGAATACATATAATAATTATTTTCTTCTATTTTTTATTTGTTGATTAATTCGGTGAATTTGACGTTCTTCTACCAAACGGATGATAATCCAAATCATAATATAAACAAAGATAAAAATTAAAATAGTTTGCCAATTAAATAACCAACGATTGATAAGCATCATTCCTAAGAATAGGATAAAAGTTCCAGTTAGGTGAATAATAAGAGCATTTGAAAAAGATAGTTTTGTTTGGAACAGAAAACTTAATTCCCCAATTAAGCCACTAATAATAAAAACCGTGATGATATTTGTTGTAGAAATGGATGAGTTTTGCGATAAAAAAGCAATGATGGCAAGATAGGCGATAGATCCATAACCCATTCCACGGACAAAGTAACGGATGCCCCTTCTTAAATTTATCATTTTATAATCCCAATCTTCTTTCTAATTCTGGTAGATATTTTCGTGAAACATCGGTACGTTGATCAAAACTTAACTTGGCGATCATATTACCTGTAAAACCAGCTTCTAATGAAACTAAATGGCTTATATTGATAATGCCATGTTTTGATACTTGAACAAAATTTTCATTAAGTCTTATTAGTACCTGGTATAAACGTCCATTTGTTTGAATCACAGTGTCTTTGGTATAAAATGAGAGAACGCTTTTAGTTACCTCCACTTTGATAAGATCAGCCTGTTTAATAGTCAAAATTCTATCTTCTGTTTTTATAGGTATTAAAATACTGCTTTGCTGGTTGAATTTATTCAAATAATTAAGCAAGCTAATGACTTTATCGTTTTTTGTGGTAGCACTTACGGTAATATTAAGATCGTCAGGACCTAGTGATGGGTCTAATTGAAAATGAATTTGCACAATTAACTTTTCCTCTGGTATTGATTTGCTAAGATAGCCGTAATCAGCACTAGAACTATCGACATTCCTAAGAGTACCGTGGCATTATTATAGTTATTTAACTGATAACCATGAATTTTGAAGTGGATGCCAAGATATTCGATCATTTGTTGGCGCCTGCCTGGGAGTAAATATTTATCACTTAGTTTATTCAGCAAGAGGCTTCGTAAGCTTGCGGCTTGATAGCTACTTGGAAATAATTTTACTACGAATTCTGCTGATTTTGATAATGTTCCATAGGGCATATAAGTAGCAATTATGAATCCTGAAGCTGCTCCAATAATGGATGAAAGGCGGCTAAAAGTTGTGGAAGAATGAATTAGATCAACGATGATTAAATTGATAATACTGGCACCAGTTCCACCTAAAACAACAAAAACGAATCCCGGTAGTAGAGCGGTATTTGGTATATTAATATTATCTACTAAAATAAAGTAAATTGCCATGACACAAAATGTAATAACTTGCATTAACGAGCTAATAAATATTGCTGCAACTAAGTAACTACAATTAAGTTGGAAAGGCGTTAAATCAGTTAAACTTAAATCGTCCCATGTTCGGCTTTCCCGATCTTTAACTAACTGACCAAGGGCCTGAAATGAAGTAGTAATGCCTGCAATGGTAACAATTCCGCTTATCATCCATAAATCTAAAATTTTCTTTGCATTAGGCAATGTTTGCCATGAGACCGTTAAATTTTGCTGCAAAAAGCCGATATAAATGAAGAACGAGATCAAAGCGCCTAGGCAAGACATTAATACCCCCGTCTTATTAGTAAAGTAAATTTTCAGGTTTCTTCTAATTAGTGTGGCCATATTATTGCAATTCCTTTCCGGTAATTTTTAAAAAAGCATCATTTATGGAGCCAGGATTATAGGAAAAATTGGTAATATGTTTTTGATTGCTATTTAATAGAGCAATAACTTCTGACAAGTTAAGGCCATCAAAAGAAAATTGCTGGGGTGTTAATTGCTTCTTAGGGTAGTTAGTCTGTAATTTACTACCATCTGTTATCATAATCAGCTTAGTTGGTGCATAACGTTTTTTGATATTAGCTGCTGAACCAGAAACTAGGATTTTACCATTCTCTAAAATGTACATTTGATCCGCATTTTCGGCTTCTTCTAAGTAATGAGTAGTCAAAAAAATTGTAAGGCCATGTTTCTTTTGAAGTTTTTGGAGAAGGTTCCAAATAGCTAGTCTTGTTTGTAAATCTAAACCAGTTGTTGGTTCATCAAGAAAAAGAATGTCCGGCTCTGTGATCAAAGCCCGGGTAATATCGACTCTTCGTCGCTGTCCACCAGATAATGTACCATAACGTTGATTTAAGAAACTAGCGATACCCATTAGATTAATTAACTGATGAATCCACTTGGAGTGGTCTTCATGATATAATTTCGATCTGAAATAAAGATTATCCTTAACTGAAAGATCCTTATCGAGAATGCTATTCTGAAAGACAATCCCGATTTTTACTCCTTTACTGCGGGTAATTGTTCCGGAAGTTGGATTCATTAACCCTGTAAGAAGATTGATAGTAGTTGATTTGCCTGCACCATTGGTTCCCAGATAAGCGATTAATTGTCCCTGATCGATTTGTATATTTGCCTTATTTAGAGCTAATGTTGATCCATATTTTTTTGTAAGGTTAGTCGCTTTAACTAACATGTTTTATTACCCTCCTAATATATTTGATAGTGTGAATATATCAGTAAGGGGAATATTTGTGATTGATTAAAAGACAAGTGGTAGATATGCAGGGATGAAGGGTAATAACGATTAGATAAAAATGACATCCAACCAAAATAGCTGAGTATAGACTGCCCTAAATATTTACATCTTAACTTTAATAATGTTTAGCCGGAAATCCCATGACTTTAGTCATGGGATGAATAGGTGCTTTTTAGTTTTTTGATTGTTAACACTGGTTACAGTGGATTGATGGATCGTTATCTGTCAATGTGATAAAAAATAGCTGTGTAATTAGTTGCATGGCTATTTTTAGTAGGTGAGTTTATTACTTTGATCAATAATATAATTACAAAATATTTAATTGAGAAAAAAGGGAACCCTTGATATTATTGGATTTAGAGAAAAAATATTTAAATTGAGAAAAAGAAAATGTGGAGAAATAAAATGGAGAATTTCACTTCTGATGTTTTATTAGAACTTATCCAAAATGATAATGAATCCGAAACAATCGAATATAAATCTAATTTGAATGATACCGGTCAAATTTGTAAATATATTTCTGCATTAGGGAATGCTGCCATCGCTTCCTTGAATCCGTGTGCTTACTTAATCTGGGGAGTCGAAGATATTACTAAAAAGATAATCGGAACAAAATTTGATCCATATACATCAAAAGCTCGTATTTTACCTAAAGATGGTAATAAAAAGCGAATGAAAAATTCAAATTTCCCATTTATTACTTATATCGAGGAAAATATAAATCCTAAAATTCAACTGAAGTGGAAAGAATTTAAGTATGTTCAAGGAAAAAGGCTGGTTGTTTTAATTATTGACGTAACTCATATAAATCAACCAATTAAGTATAAAGGTGTTGAGTATATTCGATCTGGTACATCACTCAAGCCGTTAAATGAGTTTCCGGAAAAAGAAAGACAAATTTGGAAATCGTTTGAATCTTCTAAGTTTGAAATGGAATTAGCCAAAACTAATGTATCGTATTCGGACATAGAAAATCTGCTAGATATTAATTTTTACAAAAGGATTATAAATATGGATATTATCCATGAAAGTGATATTATTCAAAGTTTAATTGAAAATAATATTATTGTTAGTTCTGGAAATTCCTTTAACATCACTAATTTAGGTGCCTATACCTTAGCAAAGGATATGAGTAGCTTTCCTCACTTAAAGCGAAGAACAGTTAGAATTACTAAATATGAAGGAAACCATAAGATTGACAATGCAGTATACGATGCTATTGGTAATATGGGTATCATAGTTGGATTCCATAATATGATTGTTAATATAATGCTACATATTCCTTATGTTGAAGATTACACTGGTGGTATTCGGAATGATATTCCACAATTCCCAGAATTAGTTGTTCGGGAATTATTAGCGAATACGATTGCTCATCAAGACTTTACTATTAGTGGAATGAGGCCAATGGTGGAAATCTTTGATAACAGAATTATTTTTAGTAATCCAGGTGTTCCATTGATTGATCCAATGAGGTTCCTAGATTTTCCCCCAAGGTCAAGAAATACAGAACTGGCTGACTTGCTGGGCAAATTTAAAATAGTAGAATCTCGAGGAACTGGTATTGATAAAGTTGTTGCTTCTTTGGAAGAGCATGAATTACCAGCTCTGGAAATACTTACGAAAGGAACAGATGCAACACAAGTTACAATTCACAGTAAAAAGCTTTTTAAAGATATGTCTCCAACTGAAAAGAACGAATCGATATATTGGAATGCCTGTTTACATTATGTTAACGATGAGCAAATAAATAATGCATCATTAAGGAAAAGGTTTAACTTAACTAGTAACAACAGTTCACTAATCTCTAAAGCCATTTCTAATGCAATAGAGGCTAATTTGATCAAGCTTTATGATAAAAAAGCAGGTAGAAAGTTTGTATCTTATATACCTTTTTGGGGTGTTAGTGTTCAAAATAGATATAAAATTTAACTACGCGCTTCTGATAACGGATTTCTTTATTCAATCGATTTTCATTAGTGCGTTTAGTCTTTCGTAATTTTTTCTTTTCCTCAAATTGCTTTTGTAAGGTAACTTGTGCTTTGGTGCTGATGCCACGAGACCTCATTGCCTTGTTAGCTAATCGTTGCGCCCGTTTCGGGTTAAGGTGATTAACCATTTTTGGATTCTCGCTTTCTACGTGATGAAAGTGGAATCTTTGATAGCCCTTGTTTACTAGTCTTAGGATTAATGACATTTTAGGCTCGGTACTGCCAAGCGTAACGGATGCTACTGAATATTGATTTCCATCGTGACATTCCCAAACAGCTTTATAGAAGCTACCATCAAAAACAATTGTTAGACAAGATCGAATAACCATCATGTCCCCTCCTTAAATGAATTACGAAAGAGGGACATCCCGGAGGGGAAGGATACTGATCAGCGGTAGCTGACGTCCGGACTACCAACCGAACAGTGTTTTTACTTTCTAAGGTAACAGTATCATAACTTAACTTACTGGTGATTCTTAATTAGGGAGACTAAAACCAGCACTACCACAAAAAAGAAAAAGTATAACTTTTGGGAAGGAGATATATTGAATGAATGGGAATAAGAGCGTTAGATTTGAGAATCAAGTCATGGGAGAAGCATTGAAAGCAATGCAGATGCTTGGGGGTAAGTTAACTCGTAAGGAGATAAAACGAGAGATTCGTGACCATTCAAAGATCATTTCTGAAGAGAGGGTTGACGCTGTAAGAACATCAAAAAAGACGGGTAGGAAATATCATCCGTTTGACTATCAGTTTAATTTTGCAATTAAACATTTAATTATTGCTAGTTACATCACTACTGAAGATAACCGCAATCTTGAATTATCAGAAAAGGGTCGAACAGTTGATATTGTTAGGTTTGATCCAAACCATGATGTTTGGCCAGTGGTCAATGAGCAATCAAATGGTAATTCAGACAATAATGATTCAGAAGAAGAGCCTGTTGAGGAAGAACCATGGCGGACCGAATTATTAAATGCTTTAGTGGAAATGTCACCAAAGAAGTTTGAGTTATTTAGTCGAGGGTTACTTACTCATATGGGAGTTGACCTTGATGACAATATTGGAGTTAAATATGTTGGTGATGGTGGCTTAGATGGTTTCGGCTATATTACTTCCGATGATTTCCGGACCACTCGTGTCGCATTGCAGGCTAAACGTTGGGATGGAAAGGTTTCAGCACCAGAAATTGATAAATATTGTGGGGCAATGGAGCTAAATACGGTATTTTTATCATAGCCTCAGATTTTACGCGTGATGCTATAAAAACGGCTAAAGAAGGTACTCGGGTAATTACATTAATTAATGGGGATCAGATTTGTGATTTGGTAGCTAAGTATCACTACTACGTAGAGTCAGTGACAACTTATAGGCTAGGTAGTTTTTACACGGAAGATGAGTAGTAAATGGAAATTATTAATTAACCGTTATGTGAACGAACAGGAATTACAAGAAAATACGTTAGTACAACTTGGTACCGTCCCCTATCAAGGTAACACATTAAAAATCTAAAATTATTTGGTTTATACAATCTTACAGCTGTGAAATTGTTTCGTTTACCAGGCATTTCAACGGTGTTGAAACATTCAATGCCTTTTTTCACTAAGAATAGCAGTTGGCCAAATGTTTGTGGATATGTGATGTGCTAAGATGTACTTGAAGTCACACCACCACTACCGTTCAATGTTCAATCACTGCATTATCAGCCAGTGTTCCTGGTGCTAACATACTGTGAACCGATTATTCTGGGATAAAAAGTTACTGAAATCTATTGAAGTATGAGTAAATCCTCGATCTGTATGGATTAAGGGCCATTATCCCCACTTGTTTTTTACCAATTCAAAGGCTTGGATGGTTTCTTTGGCCGTGTAATCACTTAGGAGTCGGAGCTTAGCTAACGTTGAATAGTTTAGCAAAATACCCCCTAACGATAACAAGTTTTAGATTTTAAATTTACTACCCTTAAGGGGATTATAGCCAAACTAGCTGGATACTATAAATTTTAACTTTATTCACCATCTTTGAACGTACACTTCATGTGGCGTTGGAAGATGGTGTTTTTTGACTAGCCAGTATCGATAATGGTGCTGAAGAAGATCATCCATGCCTCCTACAACCCGGCCGATCTGATTCGTGATTTACAATACTTTACCGAACAGGGTAATCAGATTGCCAAGCCAATTTCCGATGGATCCAGTTTCAACAAACAAGTGGAGAGAGCGTTACAGTTCTAAAGAAAGCAAACTAAAATGTGTCATGACGGACTTGATTGAAGATTGAAATGGGTCCTTAGTGTGGAGTTATTTTTTTACACTTAGGGTCCATTTTTTATTGCCAAAATTTGGAGAAACGCTGATATAACAAAGATAAAGTTATCTTACAAATCATCGAGCTATTCCTTTTAGTGTGTCTATTTAATAGATGCAGAAGAACAGGCAAGCGATATTTTTATCGTAATCGTACTCTTTGCAATCTTTTTATTTGTAATCTAGCAAAATTACAAATAAAGCTTGACGAATTTTGGAGTGGCTGTATAATGTAATCATCGAATGTATTTAAATGTAATTTATCGAAGGTACGGTGGGAAAATGAAAATAACAAATTTAGTAGATTTATCGGTTGGAGTACCAGCGTCACGAATACAAATGGCGGAGTCCAGATCAGCACCAGTCTACAAAATATATGGACAAGATGAGTTGGAAGCCGATTTAGAAGGGGTAGAATCCAATGGTTCACCAAAAACGATTCGAACAATCAAGCAAGTAATGCAACTAAAGACTGGGGATATAGTTTTCAGTTTGGTGTCGGGGAAGGCATCGCTGGTTAGCCAAACACATGCGGGGTACTTGTATACGCAAAACTATGTTGTACTTACACCATCGAAAAAAATTGATTCGACATACCTTGTTTACCTTTTAAATGAAGATCCGGATATTCAAAAGCAATTTTGGCGTGGTTTGCAAGGATCTCAGGTAATGAAGTATACCGTTACCCTATTACGAGAGCTAAAGATCAAAAAATTGCCACCAGTAGATAAACAACAGGCAATTGGTCAAATATATATCAATCAATTGCGAATACAGGCATTGAAGGAGCGGATAGCTCGTAACGAAATGATACTGAGACGCGGACAATTAAGGGAGATTAACTTAAAATGGAAGAATTAGTGTTTGAAAATGATTTGATTCAATATCTGTCGACGGGTGCGATCGCTACTTCGAATGTCTCAAATAAGTTAGGTGAAGAAGTAGATAGTTACATTATTAAGTCCAAACTTTGGCAGTATAAACCCGACATAAAAACTACTGACCAACTCTGGGATAACTTCAAAAAAATTCTGGAACAACATAATCAAAATACACTTAATCACGAACTCTCCACAGTAGAATTTAATCAGGTTAAGCAAGCCATCTCTAATTTGAAAACACCGTACCTAGCTGGTCAATTCTTATACGGCCTTAATGGGGTTTCTCAACTCGAGGTTGACCTTGATGATGGGCGGCATGTTTTTCTAACAGTATTTGATCAAAAGAAGATTGGGGCTGGTGACACGGTCTATCAAATTGTTAACCAGATCGAACGTCCAGCCCTGATCGCTGGGAAACCAAATCGTCGCTTTGATACCACACTTCTTATTAACGGCTTACCAATTATTCAGATTGAAGAAAAACGTGATACACATGATGTGGATGAAGCCTTAAATCAAATGCACCAATATATTCTGGAAAATCAATATCACGACATTTTCTCCACATTGCAAATCTTAGTGGGAATTACTCCTAACAACGCCAAGTACATGGCCAATACAACGGCGGACAAGTTTAATAAGGATTTTGCGTTCAACTGGCAGCGGAAAGAGAACAATCAGGTAGTTCGCAATTGGAAAGAGTTTGCCGATTCAGTGCTGTCGATTCCGATGGCCCATCAGATGGCCACCAATTATATGATTCTAGATGGGACGAAGAATAAACAGATGCTGAAGGTGATGCGGCCTTACCAGGTTTATGCCACTCAAGAGGTTATCAATCGGCTTAAGCATGTCGACTTTGATATGGGGACCAATAAGGTTGGTTACGTTTGGCACACAACAGGATCCGGTAAGACGATTACTAGCTTTAAAACGGCGTGGTTAGCAAGTCGGATGCCGAAAATTGATAAGGTTGTGTTTGTTGTTGATCGGATCGCCTTAACGCAGCAAACATTCGAAAATTACCGTGCTTACGATCCTGATGCCGACGAACAGAATTTAGGTAGTGTTCGTGATACGAAACGAACGCGAGACCTCAGCAAGCAGCTACGGTCTAAAGATGATGGCATCATTGTGACTTCTGTACAAAAGTTGGAAACACTGGTAAAGAGAAAATCATTTAAGTCACCGGATAGGAATATTGTCTTTATCGTTGACGAAGCCCACCGCTCAACAGGTGGAGAAGGCTTTGAGAGTATCCAGAAGGCCTTTAAACGCGCAGCTTGGGTCGGTTACAGTGGGACGCCAATGTTTGACGATACAACTAAGAGTTTACGTACTGAGGATATTTTTGGCCCACTTTTGCATGCCTATACGATTCGGGAAGCAATCGCTGATCGTAATGTCTTAGGGTTTAAGGTTGATTTTGAAACCACAATTGATGATGAAACGATGAAGCGAGATTACTTACCGAAGTTTTACCAGGAACTGCACCCAACGTGGGATCAAAAAAAGATCGATAAAAAGATTGGAAATCTAAATGATGAAGATATGGATGATGCCATTAAGCCGAGTTTTTACGATGAGAATCCAGAACATGTTCGCTTAGTTGTGGAAGATATTTTCAAAAACTGGCGGAACCGATCCAATGATGGCAAGTATAATGCCTTATTTACGACCCATGTCGGCGGTAACAAGGCAAGTACGCCGATGGCAATGATGTACTTTAATGAATTCCAGCGGGTCAACCATGAGCATGCCAAAAACGGTGGGCTAGTTCTAAAGGTTGCGGTAACGTTTAGTCAAAGCACTAATAATAGTGATAGCATGATTCAGACTAACGAAAATTTGTCACATGCAATCAATGCCTACAACGATCAATTTGGTACTAGCTATGGTCTGGACGATGTGGCTGGATATACTCAGGATGTCACTAGCCGGTTGAATAAAACTGCTCAGGATGGCGACTATCTGGACCTGGTTATCGTTGTTGACCAGCTACTAACCGGTTTTGATGCACCAGAGCTCAATACGCTTTATATTGATCGGACTCTGAAAGGGGCGGCTTTAATCCAGGCATATTCTAGGACAAATCGGATTGCTGATATGCAAGAAAAGCCATGGGGCCGGATTATTAACTACCGGTGGCCACACCATAATGAGCAATTGATGAACAATGCATTGGCAACGTACGCTAACCGGAATTCTGCAAACTTAAGTGATGAAGAACGGAAACGTCAAAATACCAGTGATGGCATTACGGCACCTAAGTTTAAGGTTTTATTTGAAGAAATTAAGCAGGTAGTAGAGGAGCTTAATCAATTAACCAGTGACTTTGTTCAGTTGCCACCTTCCGAAAAAGATAAGGACAAGATGTTCGATTTGTTACGTCACTACAACTCCGGCATTGCAAAGTTGAAGCAGTTTGATCCAAAGGAAGAGGATAGCGAGGAGATGGGGTTTGATTATGACAATCCGGACCAGTTAATCGAAAAACTGGGGATGAGTCCGGAACAAGAAACAATGTTAACCACTGTTCTAACCAACGAATTAAAGGAACATATTGCTGGTAAGAAGGGAATCAATGTTCAACAGTTGGAATTAAAGTTAGTTCATATTAAGGACGTCAAAGTTAATTATGACTACTTGACGGAATTAGTAGAACAATTGTTGAACCAGGTTCACGATGGCGAAGTTGATGCTGCTCAAGATACACATAACCAGATCAAACAATTTGCGAATGGTTTGGAAGATCGGAACTATGCAAAGCAAATTATCAATGCTTCTTCCGAAATTTTGGATGGTAACTATCCACCGGCCGAGACAGACTTAAAATACCCAGTGAAATTGAAAAATAGCGATACAATTATTCGCGACGCTAATAATATAAACCTGGATCGGAAGTTGCTGCAATTCAGAACCAAGTGGGGGATTACTGATTTGTGGAACAACGATCAAATGCGTGAATTGTTTAGTCGTCATAAGTTGGAAAAGCAAGATCTAGATGATACGGGACAAATTCAAGATCTTTTGACACACGCTTCAGCAAGTTACAAGGAGCTTTCCTTAGACAAAAATGTTCAACAGCTGTCGAGGATCAAGTATCGCAATGGCTTGCGGAACGCAATCTATAAATTGGCCGACCATATGATTGACGTATTGTAGTTAAGAAAGTTAAGAACACGAACAAAGGAGAGTCCGATGGACAAAAAAATAAGACGGGTACCGCAGCTTAGATTCCCAGGTTTCACTGATGATTGGGAACAGCGGAAGTTTGGAAATATAGCTAATCGAGAGTCCAAACAAATTGAATCAACTTCTAGCATACCAAGTGTTGAATATGATGATATTATTCCTAACCAAGGAAACTTGAATAAAGATATCAGCACTAAAAAGACTAAGAAAAAGGGTATCGAATTCGATGATACAAATGTTCTTTATGGGAAATTACGTCCATATCTCCACAACTGGCTTAATGCATCATTTAAAGGGGTGGCTGTAGGTGATTGGTGGGTTCTTAAACCTATTAAGATAAGCAAGAACTTCCTATACTATCTAATTCAAACCAAAAAGTATGATAATATTGCCAATCTATCATCTGGTTCTAAAATGCCACGTTCTGATTGGAATCTCGTTTCAAACACGGTTTTTAGTATTCCCAATACAAAAGAAGAACAAGAGAAAATTGGCGTATTTCTTTCTAATATAGACTCCCTCATCGCCCTTCATCAGCGTAAGCTTGACCACTTAAAGCAACTTAAAAAAGGTTTGTTACAGCAGCTATTTGTTTAAGAAAATTAAGGAGAACATAAAATGACTAAAAATACAACACAATCAATGACCGGTAAACTATGGACAATGGCCAACGAACTTCGTGGGAACATGGATGCTAATGAATATAAGAACTATATTCTTGCATTTATGTTCTACCGGTACCTATCCGAACGTCAGGAAGAATACCTGGTAACTAACAACGTGATTGATGTTCCACACGGGATGACCGCCAACGAAGCATACAAGCAAGAAGCTTCTGGAGATGATTTAGGAGACTACCTTGAAGACATTTCTCGATCACTTGGTTACGCCATTGAGCCAAAGGATACTTGGGCCAGCTTAGTTGAAAGGATTCAGAATTCAGAAATTATTCCAAGTGATTACCAGGATATTTTTGATGATTTCAATAAAAATACGGAATTGAACTCAGAATCACACCAGGACTTCAAAGGCGTTTTTAACGATGTTAACTTAGGTGATTCACGGCTCGGGGCGTCCACAACGGCTCGTGCGAAGTCATTGAATGCTATGGTTAAGCTCGTTAACGAGATGGAATTCAAGGATGACAGTGGTAAGGACCTCCTTGGTGAAATTTATGAATACTTAATTGGCCAATTCGCGGCTTCTGCCGGTAAAAAGGGTGGGGAATTTTATACGCCACACGAGGTTAGTCAAGTTTTGGCTAAGATTGTGACTGATGGTATAACAGAAACTGACAAGACATTCAGTGTTTATGACCCGACGATGGGGTCAGGTTCGTTACTGTTAACCGTTGGGAATGAATTACCACATGATGCAAGTTCTGGTGCGATTAAGTACTTTGGTCAAGAATTGAACACGACGACCTACAACTTAGCACGAATGAACTTAATGATGCACGGTGTTGCTTATAGCAACATGACGTTGAATAACGAAGATACTTTGGAAACGGATTGGCCTGATGGACCGGATGCTCAGGGTATCGACCATCCGCGTTCATTCGATGCGGTTGTTGCTAACCCACCATATTCGGCAAAGTGGGACAATGACAAGTCAAAGTTAAAAGATCCTCGTTTTAGTGATTATGGTCGATTAGCACCTGCTTCCAAGGCGGATTATGCATTTGTCTTACATAGCTTGTACCACTTAAAAAATGAGGGGACGATGGCGATTGTACTTCCACACGGAGTCTTATTCCGGGGTGGTGCAGAGGAAAAAATTCGTCAAACAATTATTGAAAAGAATTATCTCGATACAGTAATTGGCTTACCAGCGAACCTATTCTATGGAACAAGTATCCCTACTGTGGTTTTGGTATTTAAGAAGAATCGCCAGAACAAGGATATTCTCTTTATTGATGCCTCTAAAGAATTCGAAAAGGATAAAAATCAAAATAGGCTAACTGCCGAAAATATCAACAAGATTATTGAAACTTATCGTGAGCGCAAGAATGTTGATAAGTTCGCACATGTGGCATCATTAGATGAAATTAAAGAAAATGACTTTAATCTGAATATCCCGCGGTATGTCGATACTTTTGAAGAAGAGCCACCGGTTGATTTGCAAGAAGTAAAGAAACTCTTGGCCGAAGACGATGAAGAAATTAAGCAATTAGAAGCTGAGATTAATGAACAACTAAAGATTTTAGGGGTTTAAACGTTTAAAGTGGACTTTAGCTGATGCTAGAGCCCACTTTTTTGATTACGCTTGGGAACAGCGAAAGTTGGGTGATGTAGTAGATGTAAGAAGTGGACGTGACTATAAACATCTTCATGAAGGTAATATTCCTGTGTATGGTACTGGTGGCTATATGCTTAGTGTAGATAAAGCACTTTCTGAAAATGAGGATGCCATAGGTATTGGTCGAAAAGGTACAATTGATAAACCATATTTACTTAGGGCTCCATTTTGGACTGTCGACACTTTATTTTATTCAGTACCCAAAGAGCATTACGACTTAAATTTTGTAAATTATACTTTTCAACGTATTCATTGGAAAAAGTATGATGAGTCAACTGGTGTTCCTAGCTTATCTAAAACAACAATTAATTCTGTTTCAGTACTTACACCAAACTATGAAGAGCAAAAGAAAATAGGTTCTATTTTTTCGCACTTCGACATCCTCATCGCCCTTCATCAGCGTAAGCCAAATAGATAGTTCTTAACTTAAACTAGACAAATATCTCATTACCAAGTCGTTATCCTGATTTTCCAACTCATTGATAATATGCATATAAACCTTTTGAGTCGTCGTAATTGATGAGTGACCTAATCTTCTGGAGACACTGGCAATTGACACACCTGCAAACATTAATAAAGAAGCATGAGTGTGACGTAACCCGTGTAATGAAATTTCTGGAATTTGGCAATTACGACAATGACGAGTAAGCCATTTATTAGGTGTTGAATTGCAAACAGCCCCTTTAACAAAAATCGGTTTGTCCTCATCAAGTTCTCTAATTAATTGCTGAAACTGCATCCCTAGTTGCCAATCCATTTGAACTTTTCTGATGGAACTACGATTTTTAGTTGGCTGAAAACCAGTGTTAGTTTTATAATCCCATGTTTTATTCACAGATATCGTTTGCCGTGCAAAATCAAAGTCTGCTGGTGTTAGTCCTAAAGCTTCTGAAAACCTTAACCCAGTTTTCGCAATCAGCAGAATTAACCAATCCCAATTTATCGAAGTACCTAAATTTAAGTCTTCCAATAAACTATGGAGCTCAAACTGATTTAGGTACTTTTTTTTCTTTTCTCTAGGAGTCTTTCCCTTAAAAATTGCCTTTCGTGTAGGATCCCTATCGATTAATCCATCATCGACTGCATCTAAAATTGCTCCTTTAACTTGGTGATGAAAATCAATAACTGTTTGGCGTTCATGAGTTTCAGCATACTTATTTAGTAACTCTTGATATATATTTCGGTCAAAATCTTTCATTTTTAAATCCGGTAAAATATATGCTAAGTGTTGATAGTTATTTTTATATTTTTCGAGAGTGACTTGTCGAACTGCACCATCCTTGTATAATTTAATCCAATATTCAAAATAGTCCTTAAAAAAACTATCACTTGTAAAATCACTTTTAGTCATTACTAAAGACCTCCCATTCAGGTATTTGGCTTACGCTGATGAAGGGTGATGAGGTTATCAATGCTTCGGAAGAATGTCCCAACAGCTTTTCGCTCTTCAACATTTGTTGAAACAACGAACGCCATCTTTCTGAATGAACCAGTTGTGATTTGGTTGATTGTGGCTCCAAGGTTCTTGTTGATTTCAATGGTGAATTGTTGAGTGTCCAACATCGCATTGGTGAAATCTGGTGTCTCAGAGCGAATCCCAGTCATAAATGCACCAATGACGGTATTGTCCATTTGGCGCTTAATTTGGCCATGTTTACCAATCAAATTCTTAGATCCATTCCGAACGACAACGATAATATCGCCTTCTTGCACATTTGAAGAATTAACAATATCATGTGAAACGTAGACATTATCCGCATCAACAATCTCACCATTTTTGACATTTGAAGAACGTAGTACAAACGTACCTTCTTCTTGAACGTTATCTGGAGAATATGTCAATCCAGAATAAAATTCAACGATGTCACCTAACTTTCGCTGTTCCCAAGCGGCATTATGTTCATGATAGATAATGTAAGTAATCTTACTAAGAGATCTTAAGTTTATTAGACGTCGGTCAGGTATTATATTATTGAAACAGATAAAGCTAAAGCATTTTTACCGTATTGATTAAAGTAATATCAAGAATAAACTATTTCCCTTAAGCGGTTTTAAAATTAAAAGATCCCACATTCCATAACACCACCATAAAACCGCCCCAAATCAAAAACCACTTGGAAAATCCTTTATCGATTTCCAAGTGGTTTTTAGTTTAGATTGTTAATTTTACGGCGTTTTAATTTTGCCAGTTGATGTTTTGGTCGTCTGCCAAAGCGTAGTCAACTAACTCTTGGCCGTCCAGGTCAGTCTTGTGCATATCAACGGCATTGATCTGGTTGTTGTTGTAGGTCGTGTAGTAGTAGATACCACGATCGGCGTTGACACAGGATGAGTAGATCGTAAACTCGAATTGGTTGTTTTCGACGCCATCCAGGTTCTTTTGTTGCTCAACAGAGTGTGAAATGTGGAAGAAGTTACCCACGTTTTCACTCTCGCTTTCGCCCTTAGGTGCGTTGAGCTTGGTAAAGGCAACCTTAACAAAGCGTGACATTGAGTCCATCCCGCCTGGCAGACCCCGCGTTCCGAGGCCACGGCTGTAGTTATCAAGGTCCACGTTTTGACTGAACTTGTTTTCAGGCTGCTGTGGGCTCAAGAATTGGTAGTTGTTTAAGTTAAACAGCTGCTTGTCGAATTGCGGGTTGTTGGTCAACACACCAACCGGGTTGTCATAAACATGCAGCCCGTCGCGATCGCATTCAATCGTCAAGGTCTTTTCAGAAGCCGTTTCACCCATCATCCAGTGCAGTGGGGAAAGCGGGAACTGGTCATTAAAGTTGATCTTAACCAGGTTAATCTTGTTTAATAGAACCTTTGCTTCATCCAAGGTTGCGCATTGGCCCAAAATCCACGGGATGAATTCAAAAGGCGTTACGTTATCCTTATCTTCTGCCAGCGGCTTGTAATCAGCGTTGCCCGGGTAGTTCAAGCCGGCCATGCTCAAGCCCTTTTCGTTCGTGGCATCAAAGTAGAGTGGATAGTTGTCAACTGTTGTGGCCATACCAATCATGGCATAGTGGTGTTCAAGCGTTGGCATCTTGCGGAAAGTCAGTGGAAAATTACGCGGCGTAATCGTAACTTTTTCACCATAAGAAATTTCCAAATCCAAATTCCGACCAAAGTAGTGGTCTCCAGCGGTATAGGTTACTGCAGTACACATTAGCCATCACTCCTTTACACATATATGTAAAATATTATTTACGACCATCATTCTAGTGCAAGCGATTGTTCAAAACAAGCATTAAATAGAATATTTAAATAAATCAGAACTTATTATCATGGATAAGTGATTCTGTTGAGGCCGTTTCTTTAAGTATCGCCTGTAAGAAAGCGCAACCTTACAACCGTTGGGTAATTAACTAATCCTTAGCAAGGCGATTGACCAAATAGATTAAGTCCCTAAAGAAAAAGTAACGATTATGATTGACAGCGCTTACACCGTTATGTATAATTACAATTGTAAGTAAGCGGATTACTGATCCGATCAGGTCTAAGCTACTATCAAGGTAATTTCACCAGAAATGGCGTATATTGTCTTATAGTAGCTTTTTTCTTTGTAAAACAATGCCAGGTGATGGGTCAATGATTTTCATAAAGAGTTTTAATAATAGTGCCGCCCTGATTCGAAACGATGAGGGCCAAGAGGAGGTTGTCTTAGGCAAAGGAATTGGATTTGGCTTAAAAAGCGGTGACCAAGTTCCCGCTGAAAAAATTGAACGCCGGTTCATCCCGGCGAACCGGGAAGAGGAAATCAACCAGGTCAAACAAATTAACTCGCAAACGATCGATGTGACTAATAAGATTGTTCGGCTGGTTGAGCCCCTCCTTCAGGTGAAGTTCAATGATTTCAACTACCTAGCGTTAGCCGATCACATCGATTTTGCGCTCACCCGGGTACGGGACCATATCGATCTAAATGCGGCGAACAATCGCTGGGAAGTTCAGAACTTGTTCCCCAAGGAATACGCGGTGGCAACTCAAGTGGTGGAGCTGATTAACAACGATTTGAACGTTAAGTTACCGGAAAGCGAGGTCGTCTTAATGACCTACCACATGGTAAACGCGGAATCAAACGATGTTCAGCTTCAAGAAACGGAGCAGATCGCGCAGTTGATCACGGGGATTATCAGCATTATCCAGTTCCAATACCAGTTAACCCTAGATACCGAATCATTCAGTTACAGTCGTTTTATTACGCACTTGCGGGTCTTGTTGGTGCGCTTGATCAAACACCAAAAGCAGCAGCAACGCGAAAAACTCGATCCGTCGTTGCTGTCCTTCATGAAGGTCAAGTACACCCGGGCTTATGAAACTGCTGAGCGAATCGCTACTTACTTACACGCTAAGATGGGGTGGACCCTTAATTCCGACGATAAGTTCTACCTGGTCCTCCACATCTTCCGGGTAACATCAAGACAGGATCATTAATCAGACTACTTAGGTGTGTTACTAATTCGATTAGGCAAGAACCCAAGTTGCTGAAGCACTCCCACCGTGGGAGAACTTTGGTGACTTGGGTTTTCTTAGTAAAAGGGGGTCAAAAAATGGCTAAGAATTACACGGCGCTTGCCAAGACGATCTTAAAGGGAGTCGGCGGCAGCAAAAACATTAACAACGTTACTCACTGTACAACGCGGCTGCGCTTCAAGCTCAAGGACGTCAGCAAGGCTAATGATGATGATTTAAAGAACACCGATGGGGTGGTTACCGTTGTTAAGGCGGCGGGCCAGTACCAAGTTGTGATTGGCAATGAGGTCGCCGATGTTTACGAGGCGGTCTTAAAGGAAGGGCACCTTCCCGGTGGGGGCGAAGTGGCTGATGACGACGGTGAAGAAGATGACACCAGCTTTATGAATAAAGCGATCGCCCTTATTTCCGGGATCTTTACCGACATCCTGGGGCCGCTGAGTGCCGGGGGGATCATTAAGGGGCTCGTGGTCATGTTTGCGGCCTTTGGTTGGCTATCCACAAGGTCCGGGACTTACCAGATTCTCTACTCCATTGGGGACAGCATCTTCTACTTCTTGCCGGTCTTCTTAGGGGTTACGACGGCCCGGCGGTTCCGAATGAACCAGTTTATCGGGCTAGCGATCGGGGCGGTTCTAACCTACCCGAACATCGTTGCTTTAGCATCCAGCAAGACGGTTTTAGGGACCCTGTTTAAGGGAACCGCCTTTGCCTCGGAAATCCATACCACCTTCCTGGGGATTCCGGTGGTGACGATGTCGTACACCTCGACGGTGCTCCCGGTCATTGCCGCCGTCTGGTTCGGCTCAGTCATTGAACACTGGGCCAACCGCTGGGTTCCAACCGTGATCAAGACCTTTATCGTTCCGGTAATTACGATGGTTATCACCCTGCCGGTCACTTTAATCGTGATTGGGCCAATTACCACCTGGGTTGGGGACGCCATTGGGGCCGTAATGGCTGCCGTTTACGGCTTCAGTCCGATTGTCGCCGGGATTTTGATGGGGGCCGTTTGGCAAATCCTCGTTATCTTCGGGGTGCACTGGGGAATCGTGGCGGTCACCACGGCCGACCTGGCTTCGCTGGGCTACGACCCGATCCTTGGTTTAACTTGCATGGTCTGCTACGCTCAGATCGGGGTTGTCTTAGCCATCATTCGTCAGACTAAGGACCCATCCCTTAAGAAGAACGCCATCGGGGCCTTCTTCTCCGGGCTCTTCGGGGTAACCGAACCATCGATTTACGGGGTTACCCTACCGCGGAAGGTTCCGTTTGTCTTGAGTTGTATTGCCGGGGCCGTCAGCGGTGGCGTGATTGGGGCCTTTGGTTCCCGCCTGTACATGCTCCCATCGATGGGGGTCTTCGCCATTCCGGCGTACGTTAACCCGGATGGAATGGTTGTCATCCAAGTAGTCGGAGTGATTGTTGCCGCCGTGATCGCCTTCATCGTCGGTTTCCTTCTGCAAATCCTCTTTGGTAAGAAGTACGTGGATCAAGAATTTAATGAAAAGCAGGCCCAAAAGGAAGCCATCTTGGCTGACGGCGGGGCAGTTCAAGGAGCCACGGTAGTTAGTCCTCTGGACGGGACGGTTATCCCGCTGGCCGAAGTTGACGATGAGGTCTTTTCTAGCGGGGCGATGGGCCAGGGAGTAGCCATTGAACCAACCAACGGCCTGCTCTGTGCGCCGGTTGACGGCCAGGTGGTCATGACCTTTGCCACTGGGCATGCAATCGGTTTAAAATCAAGTCAGGGCGCTGAACTTTTAATCCACATCGGGATGGACACGGTTAACCTGCAGGGGAAGGGCTTTGAAACCCTGGTGCAAAAGGGGCAAATGGTAAGTGCCGGCGATCCGCTGGTCAAGTTTGACCTGGCGGCCATCAAGGAGGCTGGCTACACCGTTACCACGCCGATTGTAATCACCAATTCAAAGGACTTTGGCAAGGTTAGCCAGGTGGCCACTGGGGAGGTGAAGACCGGCGATAAGCTTTTAGACCTGCAACCGCAAGCGGTGGACCAACTCACGCAGGACCTGGTTGCTAACCCACAACTAAACGCAAACTAGATTTGAAACCAGGGGAAACAGAAAGGAATTAAAAACATGTCATTTCCAAAGAATTTCTTATGGGGCGGCGCTGTCGCTGCGAACCAAGTTGAAGGTGCATATGATGTCGATGGCAAGGGGCTTTCGGTTACCGACATCACCACGGCCGGGAGCGTGGAGCACTCCCGGATGCTGACCTACAACCTAGACGGGAAGCTTCAAGCAACTCCAGCCGTGCCGGGGGCCGGGCTACCTAAGGGGGCCACGGGGGCGATTGACCCGGCGGCCTACTACCCAAACCACGTGGCCATTGACTTCTATCACCACTACAAGGAAGACATCAAGCTGTTTGCCGAAATGGGCTTCAAGACCTTCCGGACCTCGATTGCCTGGACCCGGATCTTCCCTAAGGGGGATGAAGCAGAGCCAAACCAAGCCGGACTCGACTTCTACCGCCGGGTCTTCGAGGAGTGCAAGAAGTACGGGATTGAGCCGTTAGTTACGATCTCGCACTACGAAGATCCCCTCTACCTAAGTGAAAAGTACAACGACTGGCAAGACCGTGAAATGATCGATATGTACGTCAAGTACGCCAAGGTCTTATTTGAAGAATACAAGGGGCTGGTTAAGTACTGGCTGACCTTCAACGAAATCAACTCCGCCCTGCTGATGCTTAACAGTTTCGGCAACAACGTCACGGATGACAAGGTCTACCAGCACGCCTACCAAAAGCTACACTACCAGTTTGTGGCCAGTGCCCGGGCCGTTAAGCTGGCGCACCAAATTGACCCGAACTACGTGGTCGGTAACATGATCTGCGGGGTGGTTGACTACCCGCTGACGCCCGACCCGAAGGACGTTTTGGCCAACCGCTATATGATGGAACAAATGATCTTTTACTGCGGGGATGCCCAGGCCAAGGGGTATTACCCAACCTTTGCCAAGCGCCTGTGGGCCGAACACAATGTTCACTTGGACATCACCGAAGAAGACAAGAAGGAGATGTTAGAGGGAAAAGTGGACATGTACACCTTCTCGTACTACATGTCCAACGTCGTCACGACCCACGAAACCAAGGACAAGGTGGGCGGTAACTTCGCGGCCGGGGTCAAGAATCCGTACCTAAACTACTCCGAGTGGGGCTGGGCGACTGACCCAACCGGTCTCCAGTACTACCTGGAAGTCATGTACGATCGCTACGAGATTCCGATCATGGTTGTCGAAAACGGGCTCGGGGCCGTGGATAAGATCGCCGAAGACGGCAAGATTCACGACGACTACCGTATTGACTACCTGAAGCAGCACCTGCAGGTCATCAGCAAGGCCATTGATAACGGTGTTGACGTTCAAGCATACACCACCTGGGGCTGCATCGATTGTGTCTCCGCGGGGACGGGACAAATGTCCAAGCGTTACGGCTTCATTTACGTTGATCGAGATGACCAGGGGAACGGTGACTTGCACCGGATGCCAAAGGATTCCTTCTACTGGTACCAAAAGGTGATCGCAACCAACGGTGCGAACTTAGAAGAAGAGCATAATTAACGGTCGGGCGCCCTGATAGTGGCGAGACCAAAAAGAGAAGGCGTGAACCCCACGCCTTCTCTTTTTTAGTGAGTTAATTTAAATGATGTCTAAGTGCAGTTCGTTATCCCGGACCAGGCCGAAGCGTTTCATGACCTGGAAGAGCACCACGGAGATGATGGCCGGAGCCGCTACGCCCCACAGCATGTAGGCGATGAATTGGCCAGTGCCCTGGCCCCAGAAGTAGAGCGGGGCGATGAAGGAGTTCATCCCCAGCCCCCCAACCGTGTAGGCTGCCCGCAGGCCGGAAAGGGTGGTCGCCAAGGGCGCGCAGACGATAGCGGCAACCAGCGGCGGAACCATTTGCCAGGGGTTAACGATCAAGTTGGGGAATTGAACCTTCGGCGTTACCACAAACTGAGCAATGTTCCCGCCCAGGGTGTTTTGCCGGTAGGACATGGCCGTGAAGCCAACGAACTGGGCGGTCGTCCCGATGGCGGCGGCCGCCGCGGAGATCGGGTCCAGGGTCAAGGCCACGGCCAGGGCCGCTGAAGAAGCCGGCGTCATCAAGAAGATGGCCCAAACGGCGGAGATGCACATGGAGCCAAAGACCGTGTTCACCTTGATGGAAGCGGCGATCCAGGCACTCAGGGCGGTCAAGGCTGGCGTCACCACGGCGGCCAGGGCGAAGCCGACGAGGGTGCCGGCAAAGGTAACCACCATTGGTACCAAGACCATGTCTAGCGGGGTCTTACCAGACAGCCACTTTCCCAAGAGGGCGGCAAACAGGGCCGCGGCCACGGCGGACACGGGTTGCCCGGTCGAGAAGACGGCGTTGCCGACCGCCAGCGGATGGGCGGTGCCCCCCACGGACTGGATGGCCGTAGCGGTGCTGGCCGTTTGAACAAAGGAAACGGCGTTGGCGGCCACGGTGGCGGAAATGATGGTTGAGAAGGTAACCAAGGTGGTGACTTCCAGCTGGGAGGCGACCGCCAACCCCAGGGCCGGGGCGAGCAGGTCCTGGGCAAGGGTTCCGGCTTCATAAAGCGGTTGCCAGTGAACAAAGCTGGCTACGGTCTGCATTAATAGCCCCATCCCCAGGGTCACCAGGATGGCATTGGCAATTGCGGCTGAAATGTTGTAGGCGTAGTCACGGACGGTTTTCTTGGCTTCTTGAACGTCAACGGTCTTCATCGCGGCGGTGCGGGCATTGCTTGCTTGCTCCATTGGGGTCATCTCCTAATCTTTAGACATCATGCTGGTGGGAACAAAAAAGACTCCGGGTTTGGTTAAAACCCCGAGTCTCATAAAACTCTAATCAAATTGAGCTCAACGTTACCTCACAACCGGGCGCTTTTAAGCGCCAATTGGGGGGAAGGCTTAGAACCGGGGTATTCAGTTAGGCCAGTGGTAATAATTAAGACTAGGTCTAGTAGTAACCCAATAATAATAATGACTAGCATGTTGAACACCCCTTCCGGTCAATTGATTATTTCTTAACAGTTTCTAATCTTAACATCGTTTTTTAATTTTGCAACCCGCGAAAAAAAGAAAAATTGGGAATTGAGCTAGTAAGTTCCTCAGAAATTACGTTAGCGCCCCGAACAAATCTGGGGCAGGCAAGCCGTGACAGGAAGGTGACGGAGCAATCAATATTATTTAATTAATATTAACAGCCCTTATTTAGTTCGGGACCCGTCGGTGGCTGCCCCGGCCTTCACGAAGCCCATTAGAACCGCCAGGATGGTGACGATGAACGGGAAGAAGGCAAAGGGGATGAAGTTTAGCGGGCTAACTTGCAGGGTTGCGCCAATGAAGACTCCCGAGACGCTCCAGGGCACGATGGCATTAACGGCGGCCCCAACGTCGTTTAAGACTCGGGTCATTAGCTCCCGGGGGAGGTGATGGTGGTCAAAGGCGGCCTTGAAGGATTCACCGGGTAAGATGATGGCTAGGTAGTGTTCCCCAACCAGCAGGTTGACCCCGATACAAGTTAGGGCGGTGGCCATGGTTAAACCGCCTAAGTCCTTAACGTTTTCTTCAACCTTATCAACGATCACCCCGATGACGTGGAACTTGATCAGCAAGCCTCCCAAAGACAGGGCGAAGATGATCAGCGAAAGCGACGCCAGCATGCTACTGATGCCTCCCTTTGACAAGAGAAGGTTGATCGTTTTGTTAGGGGTGTGGGCGACGTAACCGTTCATTGATATATTATGGGTTGGATACCCGTCACTTTAGTGATGGGAGGAAAGCCCCCACTCAAGCACCTACGGTGCTTCTTTTTT
>NZ_BCAH01000019.1 GCF_001293735.1 Limosilactobacillus gorillae
TCCGCAGATACCGGTACATGTCTTTCTGGAAGACCTTTTGATTGGCATTAAAATGTCCATCAAAATACCATTGGCTGACAATATTGCACAGACGTTGGTATTCCTTAGTCACCGCCTTAAATAGCGCTATTTGTTCCTGCGTTGGATATAGTCGAATCTTAGCAGTCAGCGTTTGTTGCATTGTATCCACCTCCTTTCCTTTAATCATGTCTATATTATATCATACTGATTAAAATAGTTAAACTAAAAAGAACGTCAACGGGCGTTCGTGAAGAGCCTTATATCCTATGACTAAAGTCACGAGTATTACGGCTTAGGCATATAAAGAGTTTTGACGCAAGAATCCTAAAATATTGCATTCTAGCTGTAAAATAGCAATGTAAGTAAGAATTAGGCCTTGTTAGCCAGTACTTAGCTAATGAGGCTATTCCTAAGTGCCTTTTCGGCACTTTTTTTGTGATTATATTCATTCGACTTACCAAAAGCTAATGGTTTAGTTGTGATAATACTAGACACCTGTTGCTTTCTCTTTTTAACCCGTAATGGCCAACAATTCACCATTGAAGTTCGCACCGCTTTTATTAGCTGCGTTATAGCAAACTTCGTTAACTTATACTGATTTTCTTGACTAAAGTCATTTTATTTCAAATAAATTAATTAAATGTAACAAATTCTTTACATAACTATTGCATTTTTTGCGAAATAGGTAATAATAAGTGTAGACAATGTTTTTGGGGGTGAAAAGATGCTACCGTTCTTTATCATTGTGTTAATTCTTTCTTTATCTGTAGCTGGCCAAATTTACTTTGGTAATCCATCTCGTAATCACCCGGCTGGAAAACACTTCCAGCGAAAGGCATAGTCTTTGCTCTCACTCAAAAAGGGGAACCGTTCGCTCACGGTTCCCCTTTTTATGTGGACTAGTCTAGCCATTTAATCTTTTCTACGGACTCACTTGATGAGTTCTTCATGTGCTGCCATAACCTGATCAGCAGTCACGCCTAGGTCCACTAGACCAAGCTTCAATAGCAGGTGCCAAGCGTGACGGAAGTCTTCCTGACGGTGGGTAAAGTAACTTCCTAACAATAAGTTTTTAATTGCCAAATATTCCTTGTTGAGGTCCGCCGCCTTAGTTGACTTTTTTAAGGCTAACAAATGGGCGAATTCTTGGTCACTTAAAACTACTAGATGGGTCCACTGCTTACGGGCTGCAAACAAAAGCCCCCAGTGAAGAACACAGTTGAATTGGCTTGCAAGTACGGTAGTCGCAGGCGGGTTAGCCTTCTCATAAACACGGCTCCAGCCAGCCTGGTTAGCTAATTTCGCTAATTCAATATCTAGTGTCACCACCGTATTAGCTAATCGAGCATCCGGACCTAGCAATATATCGTTGGCCTCAAACAGATGATTATCGACGGCAATTCCATCTTGTAACAGGCGAGTAATATTAAGCATCTTCTTTAGGCTCCTCCTCTGCTTTCGGTTGTTTTACCAGTTGGGGAGCCAAGTGAGTTGCCTGAATCGCCAAGTCTTCACGGTTTTCTAAATACCAATCCCGCACAATTGGATAGTGCAACAAAACCCCTAAAAATGATGACCGCTCTTTCTCATCTAGAACCCGGAAGCTCCATTGCTGACTATAATCATCTAAATCATAACTAAGCTGAAGCTTGATCCCCCGGTCCATGTTCAGCTGAGCCCCGTTATTTTGCGGTAGGCTCATCAAGTAGTAGTCGGTCTCCGTCGTACTAATGAATAACTTATCAATCACCGCTACATCAAGGTCTGGCTTCTGTAGGTGAAAGAGCGTGTCGTTACTGGTGGACAAGATCCCCAGATCAATCGTAAAGTCTAACTTGGCTTTGAGTAAGTTTGCAAAGGCAATTAGTGGGGCCAAGGATTCTTCAAGGTCAAGGTCGTTATAATTGTTGACCTGCTTAACAATAAAGAAGTTTACCAAGGCTTGGTTTGAAAAGTTTAACAAGCGATTTTCTAAGTCAATGTAAAAGAGCGGTTCATGGTGACGCTGGTCGGCAAAGAAGGCTCCTGCATGATCATTAGCCGGCTCGAATTTAAAGACTAGCCCCTCCTCTAAGGGAGTAATGTTAGCCTGCAAAGCATGGTCATGCTGGCTAATTGTCATTCCGTTGACGGCGTTTAACTCCAGCATCCGGCTCATAAATAAGAGATAGTAATCCGCTGGTTGATAGTGCTGGGGAAACTTAACAAAGGCATTGACTAAGTTTAAGTTAACCAGCTCCTTAGTCGAAGACAGGAGGTCCAACAGCTCATTTGTTTCAACCAGCTCATTTAAGAGGTCAACGTAGCGTTTCCCCATCAACAGGCCGTCCTTTAATGAAGCTGAAAGAGCACGGACCTTATCAG
Source organism: Limosilactobacillus gorillae (assembly GCF_001293735.1). Taxonomy (GTDB): domain Bacteria; phylum Bacillota; class Bacilli; order Lactobacillales; family Lactobacillaceae; genus Limosilactobacillus; species Limosilactobacillus gorillae. Next base: position 2,386 of record NZ_BCAH01000019.1, read on the forward strand.
TCGCTGTGGAAACAATTTGGCTATTACTCATTCTTGTCCCCCCGCTTTCCATCGCTTAGACCATGACCACTCAAAGCTGCTAAGTAATTAGCATACAGGCTTCGGTTTGCTAACTCAAAGTCTTCAAACGAACCAAAGACATCGTTAATTGATTTTTGTTCGTAAGAGAGGATCGTATTTTCCTTCGAAAGCTCCAAGACCGTCCGTTCGTTTTGCTTAATCTGTTCGTTAGCAGTCCGAGCCTCTTGATCAAGAGTTTCTAATTCAGAAATTTCTTCAACAATCGACTCCCGGCTTTCCCTGTTACGGCTCGATTCAAAGATCCCACTCCGGGCTGTAATATCCTTTAACTCCTCTTGGAGTTCCGCGCGACGTTGTTCCCGCGTTGTTTCACCGTCAATCAGTGACTGAAGCCGTTCGTTCTCCTTTGATAATTCACCAATTCGCTCACTGTTGTAACGTTTACCAGCTTGGGAGAGCTTAAAGGCCTCGGCCAACTTATCATATTCTTCTTGGTTGAAAATAAAGCGAATGTTTAAAACATCCAGCTCACCGAATTGCCGGCGGTCCCACCAATTACCAAAGTAAACCCGGTAGTGGCCTGTTTGATACTCTTCGTAGTAAAAGAATGGATAGGCCTTACCCAGATACTTGATCAGGTTACCGCTCAGATAGTTGCTCAACTGATCAGCCAAGTTATCAACTAGGTTCATTACCCGCTGATCGTTTGGCTGTTGCTCGCGATGCTCAATTTCCGCTGCGTATCGCTGGTTATCTAATAATTGGTACACCTGGCAGTCATCGTGATCTGCAATGGCGGTTTGTAACTGTTGCAAGTAGTCGATCTTTGTCGCAATCTGGTCGTTAATCATTTCTCCAATGCTAACGGCGCCGTGCTGTTGTTCTTCATTCGCCATATGATTTTCTCCTTATCATGGGTTATAGCTTTATCTTAGCTAATTTTTGCTCTTTTTTAAAGTCAGTTCACCATTAATTCCTGTTGCCTTCATGTTAACGAACGGATTAGCCCGGTACATCCCAATATTTGACACTTCTTTATCCAATATTGAAACTGTTATCATAACGGCTTGCTTCTTTTTCAAGTTGAACTATAATAGTTATGTTCGGTACTTTACAAATGTGAAATATCGGGCAACTGATTCGAAAAGAGGCGAATAATCAATGGCACTTAGCAAGCAAGAACGTAAAGAAATGGCCCGTAAGGCGATGGAAAAGCGTGGGAGCGAGAAGCCAGCTGGATCTGGCTTTGCACGGATTGACGCTGACGCGAAGAAGTTAGAAGACGAACAATAGTAATAAAAAAAGCTCCTGAAATCAGGAGCTTTTTTTGTGTGTCCCGCCAACCGGGGCCTTTTTAAGTTAATTTTAACTACACGATACGGTTTAATATTCACTCATGTATTTTTCTTGTTCCCACTTCGAAACGGATTGACGGTAGGAATCATATTCCATATTCTTAGCCTCTTTGAAGGAACGATAAAGGTGTTCACCTAGGGCTGCCTTTATAACATCGTCTTGAGCCAGGTTCTTCAGGGCGTTGTGGAGGGTATCAGGTAAGGCATGGATCCCCCTTGCTTGACGTTCTTCTTCAGTCATGGTGTAGATGTTTTCATCGACACTATCAGCCGGCTTCAAGCCACGCTTCAACCCATCAAGACCAGCAGCTAAAATAGCGGCGATGGCCAGGTATGGGTTAGCGGACGGGTCAACGGAACGCAATTCAAGGCGCGTTCCCATTCCCCGGTCACTTGGGATCCGAATCATTGGGGAACGGTTTGAAGCAGACCATGCAACGTAAACTGGAGCCTCATAACCCGGTACCAGACGCTTGTAAGAGTTAACAATCGGGTTGCATACAGCGGTAACGCTACGAGCGTGATCCATCACCCCAGCCAGGAATTGGTAAGCAGTTTGGGAAAGTTGCACCTCGTCTTTGTCATCGTAAAAGGAATTAACAACCTTACCATCAACGTTCTTGAACAATGACATGTTCATGTGCATTCCGTTCCCGTTGATACCGGACAACGGCTTAGGCATAAAGGTCGCGTGGAAGCCGTACTGCTTAGCAATTGTTTTAACAACCAACTTGAAGATTTGAATGTTGTCGGCTGCTTCTAAGGCGTCAGAGTACTGGAAGTCAACTTCGTGTTGACCGGGAGCAACTTCGTGGTGAGCTGCTTCAACGTTGAAGCCCATTTTTTCAAGGGCCAAAACGATATCACGCCGACAGTCTTCACCCTTATCGGCTGGTTCTAAATCAAAGTAATTTTCTTGGTCGTTAACCTTAGTAGTTGGGTCCCCTTTTTCATCAGTTTCAAAGAGGAAAAATTCTGGTTCTGGCCCAATATTGAAAGCAGAAAAGCCAGCGTCTTCCATTTCCTTAAGGACCCGCTTTAAGTTATTACGAGGATCACCAGTAAACGGCGTTCCATCAATTAAATGAACGGAGCAGATTACTTGGGCCACCTTACCATGTTCAGCTCCCCACGGGAAGACCATCCACGTTGACATGTCTGGATAAAGGTACATGTCACTTTCTTCGATGCGAACGAACCCATCGATAGAGGAGCCATCAAACATCACCTTGTTCGCTAATAACTTATCCAGTTGGCTAATTGGTAGGTCAACGCTCTTCATCGTTCCAAATAAGTCGGAGAAGTTTACCCGCAAAAAGCGAACATTCTCTTCCTTTACCAGGGTATGCACTTCATCATTCGTGTAAACGTGTTTTGCCATTGTCTGCTATTCCTTCCTCTGTGTCATCAAGCAACATCGCCATTCCATGATTAATTGGTCTAGGTCACCAAATAATTTTACCCATCAATCATTAATCGGCTTTTTGAAATTGATGGATCAATGATAACAACCTCCCCCACTAAAATCAATCCATTCGGTAATGGTTTGAAAAGAGAATAATTTAATAAGCGCTTTCACTTTATTTTTTTAACCAATCACTAATCAGGGCTTCAATTTCTTCAGTTGTGTTTTGTCCGTTTACCAGGTCAAACCAGTGAACCGTCATCTGATTACGGAACCAGGTTAACTGCCGCTTGGCGTAGTGCCTAGAATCGAGCTTAATTTTTTCCACTGCCGCTTCTTGGGTAATCTTCCCTTCAAAATAAGGGAACAACTCCCGGTAACCAATCCCCTTTCCGGATTGAAAGGCAGTCCCTCCCTGCTGGTACAGCCAGCGAGCCTCATCTAACAGCCCCTCCTTAACCATTTGATCAACCCGCTGGTTAATTCGCTGGTATAAGACTGGGCGCTGCGTAGTTAATCCAATAATTAAAAACTCATTTTTTGCCGGAGCTTGAGGTTGTGCGGAGAATAGCTCCCCAGTTTTTTCAATTACCTCCAGTGCCCGAATTACCCGACGCAGGTTTGCAACTGGGATCTTTTCAGCAGCCCGTGGGTCTCTAACTGCCAGCTGGTCCCAAACGTATTGCTTTCCCTGTTGATCAGCTACTTGATGCCAATGACTGCGAATCTGCGCTGATTCAGCATCGAATTGGTCACGGCCCAGGGCGAGGTTTTCAACTAACGCTTGAAGGTAAAAACCGGTCCCCCCTACAATTAACGGTAACTTCCCCCGTTGTTCAATTTGGCTAATCTTTTGGTCGGCCTCTTCCTTGAAATCAGCAACCGAGAAACGTTCGTTGACATCACGTACGTCGATTAGGTGGTGGGCCACCCCCGCCCGCTCCTGAACGGTAGCCTTGGCTGTTCCAATGTCTAAGCCCCGGTAAACCTGCATTGAGTCACCAGAGATTACCTCACCACCTAGATCCTTAGCTACCGAAATCGAAAGGGCCGTTTTCCCCACTGCGGTTGGCCCGACAATTGCTACTACCTTTGCCATGCTACTTCCTTTCTCATGTTCAACAAATCTAGTTTTAACTGGTAAACTTACCTTAAATCTTGCATAATAGGGGTACTTAAGAATTTAAGGAGGGTCTTTTTTATGAAAAACTTTACACGAGGCTTCTTCGTTGGGAGTTTGGCTACCCTTGGTGCCATTGTAAGTGGGGCGCTTGCCTTCCATAAGACTGTTATTAAGCCCATTGAAGAAGAAGAAACCAAGTTCGACGAAAACCGTCGTTCGGCAACCCGTAAGAATCGCTCAGCTCATCAATTGTAGCCATAAAAAGGGGACGTTGCAATGCAACGTCCCCTTTTTATAATTAATCGATGTACTTAGCCTTTTTGGTCTTTCCTTCCCAGCGGACATAGCCATCCTTTAAGATGTATAGCTTCTTAAAACCATGCTTATTTAAGTAGACTGCTGCCTGGGTGGCAACCGTCATGCCTTCATCGTAAAGGTAAATTGGTAGATCTGCCCGCAAGTCGACACCCTGTTGTCGTAACAAGGCATATGGAACACTTCGGGCGCCAAGAATGTGGCCGCGGTCGAACTGATCTTTTGAACGTAGGTCAATTACTTGCGCCTTCCGTAGCCCCTTTTGAAATTCCTCTTGGGTTAGGACAGTTGCGTAATGGCGACGCCGCCATACGCCAAGGCCCCAGACGGTAACCCAGATAATCAACAGGACCAAGATAATAATGTTTAACATCATCAGACCAGAACTAACTGCTAAAACCACGTTTATTTCCCCTAACTAAATTTAATTTTTAAGCAAAGCGACGAGCCAATGAAGCGGCCCCAATTACTCCAGCATCGTTACCCAACTCAGCTAACTTGAGTTGCGTTGACGTCCGAACAGTTGGGAAGGCAAATTGTTGGAAGTTCTTTTCAACCCGCTTGAGCAAGAAATCTCCGGCGGCAGACACCCCACCACCAATAACTAAGAATTCTGGATTCAAGGCGTCAGCAAGGTTAGCACAAGCAAGCCCAAGGTAAAGCGCCACTTGGTTAACCACTTCATTTGCCAAGAAGTCATTTTCCTTAGCCAGGTCAAAGACGATCTTTGAAGTAATTTCATCGCCGTTATCAATCATGGCCTTCAAGCGGGAATTACCTTCGTATTCCTCGGCTTTGTCTTGAGCAATGTGAACAACCCCAGTTGCGGAAGCATATTGTTCCAAGCAACCGTGGTTTCCACAGGTACAAAGGTAACCATTAGGTTGAACAATCATGTGACCAACTTCACCACCGGCTCCAAGACCATGGATCAGTTCACCATTAGCGATTAAGCCACCGCCAACCCCAGTTCCTAGGGTGATAAAGGCTACGTCATCACCATCGTTTCCGGCACCCTTCCAGCGTTCACCAAGGGCTGCTACATTAGCATCGTTATCCAGCGCAAACTTCAGACCGGTTCCCTCTTCAATTTGCTGCTTAACCTGTTGGGTCGTCTTCCAATTCAGGTTGTAGGCTCCAACAACGGAACCTTCTTCCAGGTTGATCGTCCCCGGCGTCCCCATTCCAATTCCGATGAATTGATCCTTTCCCATCTTGTAAAGGTCAATGTGGTGGTTAATGGAGTTAATAATATCTGGAACAATGTGGGAACCCTCATCCAAAATATTGGTCCGTAATGACCACTTCTGTTGAATTTCTCCTTCAGACGTTAAAATGGCGAACTTAATCGTCGTCCCGCCTAAGTCCACACCAATTAGCTTCTTGTTCGTCATAATGAATATAATACCTCTTTTACTTTAAGTATTTACCTTCCGGGTCCTTTTCTTCTAACCGGTGCTCTTTTCTCAAGACTAACTTTGCCTTCGTGTAAAGATCACGTTCTAAAACACCCGCTTGGTATAAGTTATCGAGTTCAATCGCCATCAATTCAATATCCCAAAGGCGTTTACCGACGTAAACAAAGACATTAAACTGCTTCAAGAGCTGTTGAACATCGTACAGGGTCCGGAGCTGTTCTACCCGTTTCATTCCTGGAAAAACACCACCTTACCCAACAATAATAATCCTAACACTAACACTGCGCCACTAAGAATGCGTTTTCGTAAGTTGATTGGTCCCAACTGTGGGCACCCAACAAGCGCCATCACCAAAAATCCCCCCGCTAATCCACCGAGGTGCCCATAAATATCAATTCCAGGCGTCATCAGATCAAAAGCGAGGTTAATTCCCACTAATATTAGATACTGGCGAGCCATCACGCGTAAGGGAGCGTACTGACGAAACTCGCTTCCGAGGAAAACAAAGGCGCCAAAGAGGCCAAAAATCCCGGTCGATGCTCCAGCCGAAATGGTCTCCGGCTGAATAGCGGCGCTCGCCAAATTACCCATCACAACACTTACCAGGTAAATTATCGCCATCCGAAAATGGCCCGTCAACCCCTCCACGGTCCGGCCTAGGTAATACAAGACCAACACGTTTAACAAAAGATGAGTGATGCCAATGTGTAAAAAGGCAGCGGTGAACACACGCCACCATTCACCAGCTCTTAATAGAGGCGCAAAATTGGCTCCTAAATTCAGCAGGGTTTGCGAATTAGTTGCTCCCCCACTTAGGATCTCGACTAGGTACATGAGCACACAAAGCCCCACCAGTAGGCAGGTTACGGGTACTTGTCTAACGGCCTCTTTCACAGTTATTCCTCACTTACGGTAACAACTTTGTTGACCCTGACGTCAAAGGGATCTTCTTCCCACTCATCGTCAGCGGCAACTTGGGTAGTTAGTGCTAGGGCCACTGTGGCCCCTTGATAATTAGCCAGGTAACGGTCGTAATAACCGCCCCCAAAGCCTAGGCGTTTCCCAGCCGTGGTGAAGGCCACCCCAGGAATTACCATTAAATCAATCTTTTCGGCAGGGATGACGGTCCCGCCAACCGGTTCTAACACCCCGAAGTACGTTTCTTCAAAGGTGGTATCTTCGTCGATGGCCACAAACTCCATTTGCCGATGGGGTAATGTCCGTGGCACCACAACCGTTTGACCTTTATGCCGGGCATGAAGAATCAGTGGAACGGTGTCAACTTCAAAGGATTGACTGAGCGTGAGCGCCACCGTTTTTGCACTGACCCATTCCGGTTGGTCGTATAACCTACTTACCAGCCGCCTTTCTTCTTTGATGCGCGTATTCAGGTCCAATTGCTGGAGCCGAGCAATGTACGCCTTACGCATCTCATTTTTTGTATACGTCATCTCAAATCTCTCCTTTGTCAAACGTTTACAAAGATCTATTATCACAGTTTCCCCCATGGGACGCAAGCGATTTTCCCGATTTTGACTAATCACCACAATAAAAAAACGCGACCGATAAATATCGATCGCGTCTAAAACGAAGTCCTACTTCGTTTCACGGTGTAATACCACCTTGTGTTCCCGTGGGCAGTACTTGTTTAATTCAAGACGGTCGGGATTGTTACGACGGTTCTTGCTGGTTAAGTAAGTCCGTTCGTGGCATGAGGTGCATTCTAAAGTAATGTTTACACGCATCGTGTTGTGCCTCCAAACTTTATAAATTTATTAAACGGTGTTGTGCTTAGCTGACACAACCCTAACTCGTACAACTATATCATTAATTCGGACATTTGACCAGTCCTTTTTGTTAAGGAATTTTCCTTGACAGACCAGCACCCTTACTTCGTACTACTTGTACTTTGAACATCCTTCCAGTAGGCCGCAAAGATTTCCTTAGCCATCGTAATGTTCGCTCCACCATCAGAGTTAGTTACCCCAGGAATTGCCAGGGCCACAACTACTTGCGGATTATCTGACGGTGAGTAACCTGCAAAGGATAGCGTTGTCGTTGACGTGGTTCCGTAGTAGGTTTCGGCCGTCCCGGTCTTCCCAGAAATTGACGGTGACTCACTCTTCAAGGAGGACGCCGTTACATATGGGCTCGTCCCGTGAGTAACCAAGTAAAACCCTTCTTTAACCACGTCAAAAGCAGCCTTACTTGCTGGAATTACCTGTTGAACCTGCGGCTGAGTTGTATATTTAACGGCCCCAAGACTCCCGTTGGCCTTAGTACCCCGAATTTGGGAAACAACGTACGGTTTCATTCGGTAACCACCGTTTGCAATCGTTGACATATACTGAGCTAGCTGAAGAACCGTGTATTCATCGTAGTTCCCGAAGGATTCATCCAGTGCTGACCCGATATGGGACTGCGTCGAAGGACCTTCGTAACCAGCGGACTCACCAGGAATGTCAATCCCTGTCTTTTGTCCCAGGCCAAACATGTTGAAGTAGTAACGCAGTTTTTTGAAGATTGACGGCTTCAGGGTGATTTGGGCACCAGAGTAGTACTTCATTCCTCCCTCTTTCATTGCCAGCTGCATCATGTAGGAGTTAGATGAAACCTCCAGGGCCGTTGAAGCGGTCAAGGCAGTGTTAGCCGAGCCAGTTTTGTTAAACCACGAAGACTTGGTAGCTGTTCCGGCAACCTTGATTGGCATATCAGTCAGAGTGTTGTTGGTTGGTGTAATGACCCCATCCATCATCGCTCCTAGGATCATTGCCCCCTTGACAACGGATCCTAGTGTAATTGGGTGGTTGATTGCCCCCACTTCATCAACGGTCTGCTTTCCAGTCTTTGGATCCCGGTCAATCCCAGCCATGGCGTAAATGGCTCCGGTGTTTGGATTCATAACAACGGCGTATACCCCGGTTGAGTAGGCATTCCCGGCCGAGGAATAGTTCTTGGCCAAAATTGATTGAACCTGCTTTTGGAACTTGGCGTTAATCGTCAAAACCAGGTTATCCCCTTTCGATCCAGCGTACTTCAGAACCGACTTAGCAACCGTTGATCCATTTGAGGTTACTTCAGTTTGGGATTTAGAGCCAGCTAACGTTGACTGGTATTCCTTTTCAAGGTAGGACTGGCCGACCGAGTCATTACGTGAATAACCTTGCGAAAGCAGAATATTAAGCTCATCGGCAGGTAAACCCGACGTCGTTACCGTCCCGGTCATCGTTTGGAAATTCTTCCCCTGCGGATAGTTTCGCGTCCAGGCCGTTCCAATCTTAACCCCTTGCATCGAGCTTAGGTGTTCACCAACTTCGGCTAATTCTTTTGCGGTCACACCGGTCTCCTTAATGTAAGTGGTGGACAGCGAGTAGGCGCCGGTCATCGTGGCGTAGATCATGGCCCGGTTCTTCTCAGCCTTGGTTAGCTTAAATAGACTAGGGTGAGCATTCAAGTATTTGAGTACCTTGTTGTACTGGGAGGTTGAAATAGTCTTAGCGGTTACGCTACTACCCAACCCTGCCTTCTTGATCATCCGAGTTAAGTTATCCTGGTTAGCCAAGAAGTAATCCTGTTCATTACGGGTCGTTAGTTTATCTGTTGAAACCGTCAGGTACTTGCCTAGTTGGTTAGCAATTTTGTACATTTCAGCCTCGGTAACGTTAGATCCCTTAGTATAAGTGATTGCTTGGTGGGCCTGGTTACCAACGATCACCTTCCCGGTTGAATCATAGATCATCCCCCGTTGGACATTATTGGTCTGAACGGTTGTATCAGATTCCTTAACATCTGCTTTAAAGGCTGCCCCATTTAGTATTTGAAGGTAAAATAACCGAACTGCAAGCATTAAGAGGAGCAGCCCCACAATCCACAGCAATAGGTTCAACCGAAAAGGAATTGCTGATTGGGCACTCCGATCCTTATTGCGCATCCGTAGGTTGATCCCCTTAAAGCGTTTAAAAAAATTCACTACAAAACTCTCCTTAGCCAAAATTAATACTTATTTTAGCAACCCCGGCAAAACCTTTACCGGTCTAACTACTAGATGATACTCTTTTTAGCTTTGATTAGCACCATTTTGACCATGATTTAAGCAAATTTTATGACCGATTTTTTCACCTCCGCGGTATATAATTGGTGGCAGTAGCATAAGTTACGGAAAGGATCTAATCGTTTTGCAAATTCAACGTTATAATCGTCGGCTTTGGCTGGCGATTAGTTTTATTCTCCCAGTTCTTTTAATGGGGGGCTACTTTGCCTACCGGGGAATGGCCCCCTTTGGATCATCAAGTATCTTAACTGTTGACCTCGGTCAACAATACATTGACTTCTTTTCCTATCTTCGATCATCGATCCTCCACCACCCCACCAGCTTCTTTTACTCCTTTTCAAAGGGGCTGGGAGGTGAAATGTGGGGTACTAACGCCTACTACCTTTTGAGTCCCTTAAACCTAATCCTACTTGCCTTCCCGGGTAAATTTTTATCATCAGGAGTCCTTATTTTAGTCCTAGTTAAATACGGGCTTGCCGGTCTTTCGATGGCCTGGTTGTTGGATAAGACCTCCGAGCAGCACGGTCCACGTCTGCTGGCCTTTTCGACTTCTTACGCCTTGATGGGATGGATGATTGCTAATCAGCTAAATGTCTTATGGCTTGATGTCTTATGGCTCTTGCCGCTAGTCATTTACGGCCTGATAATCCTTTTAAACGGGCAGAGCTGGCGTTTTTACCTCGTCAGCTTAGCAATCACCATGATCGATAACTATTACATGGCGTGGATGGTTGCCCTTTTCTCAATTCTCTTTACTGGCTGGTATTTGACAACCAAGACCAGTCCGTGGCGGGAAAAGGTGGTCGCCTTTTCACACTATATTTTAGCCTCCCTTGGTGCCGCAACCACTGCCGCCGTTATCTTATTGCCAACCATTTTTGCCCTGACAAAGAGCAAGGGGACCTACACTTCAACTTCAATATCTTGGAAGTGGGAATACAATCCCCTCAAAATCCTGGCTAAATTTGTTCCCGGCGCTTTTAACTTTGACCAGATGCCAAGCGGTCAACCTAACATTTACGTAGGGATGTTAATGGTAGCTGGCTTTTTAGCCTACCTCCTCACTAAGAGGGATCGCCCCTTGGCCCGAATTAGTGCCCTATTAATTAGTGCCTTCTTGGTAATTTCCTTTGTTTGGCCCCCGCTAGATCTTCTGTGGCACCTGGGGCAAGAGCCCGTCTGGTACCCGTCGCGGTTCTCATTTGTCTTTTCCTTTTGGCTCATTTGGTTAGCTGCCCGGGCCCTTTCACCTGATGCTCACTTTTCTTGGCCTCTGGTCGGGAGCATTGCTGCTATCTTTATTGTTGGGGCGCTACCACTTTTTTGCCACTGGGTCGGTAGGGTTAATTACATTACGGAAAATCAGCTGTGGATCGGCGCAGGGTTTGCCGCTATTGCCGTGGTTATTTTAGCCCTCCGGCGCAGCAACGCTCCTGAATTAACCGATACTTTAATCATCCTACTAGCAGTCTGTGATGTCTCAACCAGCGCCTTCACCGCTTTAAATAACCTTTCTTACGTATCGCAAGCTGAATTCGGCAATTACACCACCGTCTTAGACTCCTCAGTCAAGACAATTAAGAACAGGGATAGTGGACTATACCGGATTGCCAAGGACTTCATGCGTACCAAAGATGATCCATTCCAGGCCGATTACAATGCTGCCGACCACTTTGGTTCCACGATGGAACCCAGCGTCTCTAACTTTGTAGGCTCAATTGGTCAACCAGCTGGTGATGGCTTTATCACTTACACGAACGGAACCGAGTTGACTGACGCATTATTAGGCTTTAAATACTCTATGAGTGCAAATAACAATGGTAAAAGTGGCGGTACCCAGGTATTGCCGTTGACCAGCCGGCGCTTTGATTGGGACCGCCAGCGGACCATCTCTTCTTCCAAGTTGGTAACACTTAAGGAAAACCCGACTGCCTTACCACTGGCCTTTGGGGCAAGTAACGCCATCCTAGGCCTGCAAAGAGGTACTTTGGATCCCCTAAATTACCAGTCACAAATTTTCCAGGCCTTGGCCGGCAAATCAACCAAGGAATCTCTGTTTAACGTCCAAAACTTTGACCACGTCACCTTCATCAATCTTCACGAAACCACCCAAATCACCGGGGCAATCCTCAGTAAGGTTAATGCAACAGCACCAGCTGCCATTCAGCTCTCCTTCACCCCAACAACTAATGATCCCTACTACCTCACGTTGGGTAGTAACATCCTAAATAGCTTAACCATCACTCAAAATGGTAAGGCCCTCAACCAATACAATACCTATCGTGATACCGTGGTGGTTTCGGTCGCTGACCACGCCAAGGGTAAAAAGGTAACCCTTACAATGACGTTAAAGAAGAATTCAGCCTGGCTTCAAAACGTAAGTCTCTACCGGTTAAACCAGGCGGCCTTTATGTCCGACTACCAAAAGCTTAAGCAAAGTCCGCTAAAAATTACCCATCACTCCTCCACCAGAATCAGTGGAACAGTGAACCTGAAGAAGGGTGCCACCACGTTAATGACGACCATTCCGGCCGCTAGCGGCTGGCACGCCCTGGTTGACGGACACCCGGCAAGGCTTGTAAAGGCCTTAAACACTTTCTGGGCGCTCAAGCTAAACCCGGGGCATCACAAGATAACCCTCTACTTCATCCCACCATACCTTCCCTTAGGACTTTTAATCAGCCTCCTCTCTATTGGGGGACTATTTATCCTTCCGTGGTGGCGCCGCCATCGTTAATAAAAAAATCACCGCCTCAACCGAGACGGTGATTTTTTTAGTTGGTTACTTAACGGACAGGATTTTGACCGTCATACTCCCACTTGGAATTTCGATTTCAACAGTTTCGCCAACCCGGTGACCCAAGAGCCCCTTAGCCATTGGTGATTCATTAGAGATTTTACCAGACATTGGGTCAGATTCGGATTCACCGACGATCGTGTAGGTTTCCGGTTCTTCATCTGGTAGTTCTTGGAAGGTGATTTCACGTCCCATTGAAACTTCATCAGCATCAACGTCTTCGTTATCAATAATAACTGCGTATTGTAGCATTGTTTCAATTTGGCTAATCCGCCCTTCAACAAAGGCTTGTTCGTCCTTGGCGGATTCGTACTCAGAGTTTTCAGAAAGGTCCCCGTAGCTCCGGGCAATCTTAATCCGGTTAATTACCTCCGGACGCCGAACGAGCCGTAAGTCTTCCAATTCTTGTTCTAACTTTACCTTCCCTTCAGCAGTCATCGGGAAGCTTTTTTCTTCAGCCATGCTATGCACCCCTCTTATTAAAATATCACTAGCAAACTTTACCACAGTGCCCCGTTGCTTTCAACTGGAACTATTTTAAATTCATGTGGCCCCGCTTAACCAAGATATCCCGCACCTTAGTTGATAAGAGGTCAATAGCAACCCGGTTTTCACCCCCCTCAGGAACAATCAGGTCGGCATAACGCTTGGTTGGTTCCACAAATTGGTGATACATCGGCTTAACCGTTGCTAAGTACTGGTTGATTACAGAGTCCAGTGAGCGGCCACGTTCCTGGATATCACGTTGAATCCGGCGGATAATCCGGATATCGTCGTCTGTATCAACGTAGACCTTAATATCCATCAGGTTACGAAGCCGCTCGTCATCTAAAATCAAAATCCCCTCTAGGATAATCACGTCCTGAGGCGTTACCCGAACGGTCTCTTCTGAACGGGTATATTGCTCATAATTGTACACCGGCATATCGATGGCCTGGTTATGACGTAACTGGTCAAGCTGTTCGTATAAGAGATCGCTGTCAAAAGCAAGCGGGTGGTCGTAGTTGACCGCCTTACGCTCTTCCATCGTCATATCTGCCTGGTCGTTGTAATACGTGTCCTGGGTGATGATTTGAATTGATTGACCGTTTAAGTTGTCATAGATCGCCTTGGAGACGGTTGTCTTTCCACTCCCGGACCCCCCGGTTACCCCAATAATAATCGGTCGTTTGTTTTCATTCATAAATACGTTCCTCGTTTCTTATATCCGCCAAAGTATATCAGTAGCCCCTTCTTTGAGCAAGAATGATTCCACGAAAAGGGAGTGTGACAAAATCACACTCCCAAAATTGATGTCTAACCCTAATGTGGTAATTAATTTTGGTTAACGAATCTCCGCCCCGACTTCTTGCTTTAAGTGTTCCACAACCTTTTCAAAGGCAGCGTTGACTTGATCTTCGGTCAGGGTTCCTTGGCCGTCTTGATAGGTCAAGGTGTAGGCCATTGACTTCTTGTTTGCCGGCAAGAAGTTACCTTTATACAGGTCAAAGAGGCGAACGGCCTTTAAGTAGGACCCACCAATTTCCTTAATCACTGCGACAATTTGGGCGTTGGTAACGTCTTGATCAACCGAGATCGCTACATCCCGTGTGATTGCCGGGTACTTGGAAATTAAATCATAGTGCTTATCACGCTTGTCGGCGCTCAGCAGCGGCTCCAGGTTCAACTCAAAGACATAGGTCACCGGAACCCGATACTGCTTAGCGACAGTCGGGTGCACTTGACCAATGTAACCAACCACTTGACCATCTAACAAGACATCTGCACACCGGCCGGGGTGCAGATCGGCCCGGTTATGGTTAGCCTGATAGCTGATCTCACCTTCCACTGCCATATTGTGCAGGTAACGTTCCACGATTCCCTTGACAGTGAAGAAGTCCGCCTGGTTATCATCATCCTCTTGGTTCCAGGATGCCGCCGTTAGTGAGCCAGTTACAGCCCCAGCAACGTGTTCTTCTTCAGTTGGCCGTTCTTGACCATCCTCCGGCAAGAAAACCCGTCCCTGTTCGTAAAGGGCCACGTTCCCGACCTGACGGGCCACATTGTAGGCGATGTCAATCAAGAGTCCCGCAACAATATTCATCCGGGTAGCCACATGATCACTGCTCATCGGGTAGTCAAGCATCATTGGCTCGCCATCTTGATTGTTAACTTGGAACTGGGCCGCCTGCTCCTTAGTTAGCAACGAGTAGGAGATTGCCTGGTTCAAGCCAACCCCTTGCATGACATGGCGGGAAGCCTTTAAGAAGCGCTGACGTTCATTCAACCCTCCAAGGGTCCGTGTCCCGGCTGGTAGGGTTGACGGGATATTATCGTAGCCATAGATGCGGGCAATTTCTTCATACAAGTCTGCCTTAATGGAGATATCCCAGCGCCGAGCCGGGGCGTAGACAGTCAACTGGTCGTCGTGTTCTTTTTGAACGTCAAACTTCAGGCGATCAAAGATCTCTACCAGGTCTTCTTGACTAAGGGTGAGCCCCAGAACTGCGTTAACCTTACTGGTCGATAGTTCAATTGGCGTACTGTTAGCCGGTGCTTCGGTAGCAGTAACAATTCCCTTCGTCACTTCCCCACCAGCCAATTCACTTAGCCAGTAAGCCGCTTCATTTAGGGCTACTTCTACCGTTTCCGGATTGATTCCCCGTTCAAAACGCATAGAGGACTCGGAATGAAGATCCAGGCGCCGGGCCTGCTTGCGAACCATTACGGGATCGAAAATTGCCGCTTCTAATGCCACGTTGACGGTTTGATCCGTCACCTTGGTCTCTTCGCCTCCCATTGTCCCAGCTAACGCCGCCGGACGTTCACCGTCGCAAACTAGGATATCTTGGGTCTTTAATTGCTGTTCTTCCCCATCTAACGTGGTGAACTTTTCACCTTCCTTAGCATGACGTACTTTGATTTCGTGGTTGGCTAGCTTATCGTAGTCAAAGGAGTGTAACGGCTGGCCATACTTAATCAGAATGTAGTTTGTCACGTCAACTACATTATTAATTGGCCGAATACCAGCGTTCCACAGGCGGATTTGAAGCCAGAGGGGGCTATCTTGGATCTGAACGTTCTTAATCACCCGCATCTTGTAGGTTGGGGCTACGTCTTGGTCTTCCACCGTAGCACTGATCAAGTCAGCCGTTTTTTCACTGCTGTTTTCTACCACCGCATGGCTGGTAAAACTGTTTTTCAGATCGTAGATAGCCGCTAGGTCGTTGACGTTTCCGTAGATTGACAGCATATCGCCCCGGTTTGGCGTCACGTCAGTATCAATGATCGTGTCATCCATCCCCAGGTATGAAAAGACCGGCGCCCCAACCTTTGCGTCATCCGGCAGGTACCAAAGGCCTTCTTCGTAAGCCTTTGGTGCTACCTTATCGGTGAAGCCGATTTCCTGTAAGGCACACAGCATACCGTTGGATTCTTCACCCCGTAGCTTACTCTTCCTAATCTTTGTGCCATCAGCCAGCTTGGCTCCCTTAAGAGCGGTGATGACCTTTTTCCCGGCTTTAAGATTCGGTGCCCCGCAGACAATCTGGACCGTCGTATCGTCGGCAATTTTAACCTGAGCAATATGCAAATGGTCAGCTTGAGGATGATCCCGAACCGATTCAACCAGACCAACAACCACCTTTTTAAGGCCATTTTGCGGCGAATAAACGTCGTTAATATCCACGGAGGAGCGAGCAATCTTTTCCGCCAGTTCCGTTGGATTAATCCCGTTTTCTTCAAGCGGTAAATAGTGGTTTAACCACTGGTATGATACTTTCATTCAACTTTATCCTTTCTGGTCAAACTGCGTCAGGAAACGGACGTCATTTTGGTAAAAGTCACGAATATCTTCGACCCCATACTTGAGCATGGCAAATCGATCCGGTCCAAGCCCAAAGGCAAACCCACCGTAGACTTCTGGGTCAACCCCAGACATTTCCAAGACGTTTGGGTGAACCATTCCGGCTCCTAGTACTTCGATCCAACCGGTCCCCTTGCAAATTGAACAACCGGCCCCTAGGCAGTTAAAGCAGGTGATATCTGCTTCAACGGATGGTTCCGTGAATGGGAAGTAACTCGGACGTAGACGAACCTTAAGCTGGTCACCGAACAGGTTCTGGGCAACAGTTTCCAGGGTCCCCTTCAGGTCGGCCATGGTAACATGCTCACCCACTACAATCCCTTCCACCTGGTGGAACTGGTGGCTGTGGGTTGCGTCATCGGTATCGCGCCGGTAAACCTTCCCCGGGGAGATCATCTTTAACGGACCCTTGGAAAAGTCATGCTTTTCAAGCATCCGAGCCTGCATTGGAGAAGTCTGAGTTCGCATCAAAATGGATGGGGTTACGTAAAAGGTGTCTTGCATATCACGAGCCGGGTGATCCTTAGGCAGGTTCAACTTTTCAAAGTTGTAAACCTCTTGTTCCACTTCGTCACCAACGGCTACCTCGTACCCCATCCCAATGAAGAGGTCTTCCAATTGATCAATGATTTGCTGCAAAACGTGTGGCTGCCCCTGGGCAACCGGGGTCCCCGGCAAAGTCACATCAACTGTTTCGGCCACCAACTTAGCATCCAAAACTGCCTTCTCAAGTTGCTGGCGCTTTTCTTCTACGGCTACCTTCAATTCATCACGAATTTCGTTGGCAAACTTCCCTACCTTTGGCCGTTCCTCGGCAGAAAGGTCCTTCATCCCCCGCAAAATAGTGGTCAGTGGCCCCTTTTTCCCTAAGAACTTCACTCGAACGTCGTTGACGTGGTCGAGATCCTCACTCTTCTTGATTTCATCAAGTCCTTGCTGGCGTAATTCTTCCAGTCGCTCCTTTAAGCTCATAAAAGCCTCCTTGTAATCGGTGGTAAAAATAAAAAGCCCCGTCCAATAAGGGACGAGGCTTCGCGGTACCACCCTAGTTCTTGACAATTGCCAAACACTTTTTGATTGGTAACGATAATCAACCGGGTACAAGTACCAACTCCGGAAGTGAATTCACCGGTGTATGATGGCATGGGTTCCAGTTTTTACCCCTGCCTCCCTGTGACCACACTCACACGGCTACTAATTTCCATCACTGTCTTTAATTAACAGTTAATATTTTAACCATTGCCGTGCTACTGGTCAAGGGGGTTAGCACCACTTGTTGCTCCAGTCATGAACGGCAACCATTAAAGGAGCTAAATCACGCCCCTGTTCGGTTAGGGAGTAGTCGACCCGACTTTCGCCTGGGTAGGTATTTCGGTTAACAATTCCCTCTTGTTCTAATTCCTTAAGTCGCTCGCACAAAACCCGATCACTACACCGGTCGATACTGGCGGCCAAGTCTTTAAAACGTTGACTTCCCTCATGTAATAAAACTTCAATAATTAGTCCGTTCCACTTCTTCCCCAGAATGGAAAAGGTGTGTTCAAAGCGGGGACACAAACAAAAAGTGTCACTCTGCTTCAGCGTTGCTTGGTTCATAAAAATCCCCCTCAGTTGACTTAAATACTTCGCGTTGCCTTCAACTGTTCGCGTCGTGCGCGTAATCGTGCCCGAACTGGGCCAAAGAATTCATGCTCCGCTTCGTAATCATCGACTAAGGATACAATCAAACTTTCCCAGTAACGAGGAACAGCAACCGTTGCCCCAAACATATGTTTTAAGATGATATCTTTTTCCTTTGCGGAAAGGGACGTTAATTTTTCAGCATTACGCAAGGCCACCCGGGGGTGAATGAAAGCGTGCGTCCCCAGGTCAAACTTTGTCGTACGCCAATCGTAGTAAAACAAGTCGTGTAACAACCCTGCCCGTGCCGTCGCCCGGTAATCAAGGTGGAACCGCTTGGCCAGTCGGTAACTATCATAAGAAACCGCGATTGAATGTTGCAAACGGTTGGAGTGGTGGTGCTGCGTGTAATTAGCCAATTTTTGGACCGCCGGTTGTTCCAGTAGGTCGCTGATAAGTGCAACGTATTCTCCGTCCTGGCGCCATTCGTTCTTTGATTTCATTAATTACATTACTCCTTTACTTACTTTGATCATTTACTTTATTGTACACGATTTCACTTCAAATGGGGAATTAATTGCTCTTGGTTTTTGTAAGACAAAATAGACTTTACTGGTTCTTAATTACTTAAATTCTTAGCTAGCTCAAACATCAAGATTCCAGCCGAAACAGCAACGTTTAACGACTCGGCCTGCCCCCGCATTGGGATGTAGAGGTTCGCCATCGTCTGGGAGAGTAAATCCGAACTCATTCCCCGACCCTCGTTACCCATTACCAGGACAAAGCCCGTCTTCGGTTGCACGGTCCGAAAATCCTTAGCTTCTGGGTTTAGCTGGGTCCCGTAAACCGGCAAACCAGCTTGTTTGGCGTCTTCAAACCACTTGGCCAAATCCCCCTCGTAAAGGTCTAAGTGGAACTGACTTCCTTGCATCGAACGAATCACCTTGGGGGAGAAGAAATCAGCACTGCCATCGCCAGCCACCACCCCGCTAAAGCCAGCGGCATCAGCAGTCCGTACCATTGTTCCAACGTTGCCGGGATCTTGAACCCGATCTAAGAACAGCCAGGCCCCCTTCATTGTGCTTGGAATCCGGTGAAGATCTGGCAGGTCCGCCACCGCCATGATCCCCTGGGGCGTAACCGTTTCAGTGACTGCTGCTAAAATCGCTGGTGTAACCGAATAGACCTGTTCAAAGCGTGCTACAATGTCAGGGTGGGCCTCCAATTCTTCTTTGGTTCCGATTAGCTCGTGAACCCCCCGGCCCGCCATAAGGGCTTCGTTAACCAGGTGCCACCCCTCCAGAAGGTAGTGGCCCGTTTTCTTACGTCCCTTGTGAGTTTGGAGTTTTTTCCACTCCTTAACCCGTGTGTTTTTAACCGATGTTAATTCTTCTACCAAATTCTTTCACCTCAAAGTCTGTTTCCATCCATCTTACCACGAACGTTTCAGAAAGGACGATTCCTTCATGATTAACTATCATCTTCTCGTTTCCGGTCGGGTCCAGGGCGTTGGCTTCCGTTGGGCAACCTACCAGCTCGCCCTCGAATTAGGAATTTACGGCTGGGTACAAAACCTCGCCAATGGCCAGGTTGAAATTGTTGCCCAAGGCGAACACGAAGCGGTGCGCTCCTTTTTAAAGAAAATTCAAGCCGGTCCCAATCGCTTTGCAAGGGTCGATACAATTAAGGTTAAGCAAACAAACCTTGAAGATTTCCACGATTTCACCATTAAAGAAGGGTTCTAGTGGTATTAGATCTCCGTTTAGGGTAAGATTATGCATGTATTGATTTTTGAAAGGGAACTTTAACAAATGAAGAAAAAACGCTTTTTCGTCACCGGGGGGCTGGTAATTGCCCTTACCATCTTGAGTGGCTGTGTTCGTACCACCAAGAGCGGTAAACCATACGGAATGGTTTACGACTATTTAGCCAAGCCAATGCAACACCTGATGGAATGGTTTGCCGGAATTTTCGGTAACTCCTACGGTTGGGCAATCGTTGCCCTCGTCATTATCGTGCGCCTGATTCTCTTACCATTGATGATGAGCCAAATGAAAAAATCGACCATGATGCAGGAACGCATGTCGATGCTTCAACCACAAATGCGGGCCCTCCAGGAACGACAAAAACAGGCCAAAACGCCGGAAGAACAGGCCGCTGCTAGTCAGGCCATGATGTCCTTTTACAGGGACAACAACGTTTCCATTACCGGCGGGATCGGCTGCTTACCCCTCCTGATTCAACTACCAATCTTTTCGGCCCTTTACTTCGCAATCCGCTACTCCCCAGACTTGGCAAATGCAGTCTTCTTTGGTATCCATCTTGGGCAACGAAGTACCGTTCTTGCCCTGTTAGCCTTTGCCGCCTATCTGGTACAAGGCTGGCTTTCAATGCTTGGCGTACCGGAGGAGCAAAAGAAGCAGATGCGCATGGCCCTCTTGATGAGTCCGGTCATGATCCTCTTCATCTCCTGGCAGGCCTCTGCTGGATTGGGACTGTACTTCTTCATCGGAGGACTCTTTGCCATCCTGCAGACCATATTAGTTAACGCCTACCGACCGCGAATTCGTAAGCAAATTCACGAGGAAATGAAAAATAAACCGGTCAAACCAATTGTTGATGTTCCAGCCAGCTCCAGCCCGGCTTCAAGCAACCCGGCCAAGCCAAAGAACCGAAACCGTAATGCCGGTAAGCAACATCACCAAAAGTAAAATCATAGCCATCCTAGTGTTTGCATATGCACATTAGGAGGCTTTTTTATTAACCATTTTGAACAAAATAAAGGAGTATCCCTATGATTTATCCAATTACCCACGACCAAACATTACTGCAAAAGCCCGCTAGAAAGGCAACAATCGCTGACACTCAGCTTGCTGCCAACTTAGTGGACACCCTAAGCGCCCATCAGGATCACTGTATCGGCATTGCCGCTAACATGATTGGTTTCCCTGTTGCCATTATTGCCGTCAGTCTTGGCCCCATTAACCTGGCAATGCTCAATCCACGCCTAATTAAAAAGGTGCGCCCCTACCAAACCGAAGAGGGCTGCTTATCTTTGACTGGAATTCGGCCGACCACTCGTTATAAAGAAATTCAAGTTACCTACCTAGATACTTCGGGTCAGCCAAACCAACTTACTCTGACCGGGCTGGCAGCCCAAGCTGTTCAACATGAACTAGACCACTTAAAGGGAATTCTGATCTAACCTAGACGTAAGGTCATTCTCCCCCCTCCCCGCTCCTCTCTGTTAGAACTGTCAACAAAGATATCAATCGGCTAACCCGGTATTGTAAATAACAAAATGGGAGGGCCCCCTC
>NZ_BCAH01000020.1 GCF_001293735.1 Limosilactobacillus gorillae
TATTGTTCTAAGGATTTAACTAAAACCGCTTCATCTAGTGATGACTGTAACTTTAATTTGCACTTGATAGTAACAGCTTGCTGCATTAGGTTCACCTCACTTTCTTCATACATCTATTATATCATATTTAGATGTGCAAAAAGAAAGGGAAAAGGTCAAGAAAAGAAGCACCGTAGGTGCTTGAGTGGGGGCTTTCCTCCCATCACTAAAGTGACGGGTATCCAGCCCATAATATATCAATGAAGTGCCCAAGAATGGCTAGATTTATGTCTAACTATTCTTGGGCACTTTAAACTTCATTAATTTTTACTATTCTTCTAATCCTCGGTACTCCATTCCAACCGCAGGCTGATCAATTCCGTTGCTATCCTTGATGACGCAATCGGTTACCTTTACAAAGCCATAATGTTGATACAACTGTTGGGCCCGTTTATTGCTCTTAAAAACGTCGAGCACCAGATGATCCAAGTCAGCATAGTTCAGGTACCAATAAAGGGTCTCATCAAGTAAGAGGGAGCCAACCCCATTGTGCCAAAAGTCCCTTAAAACCGCGAGGCCTAATTCCCCTGCGTTAGCCCCATCACTCAAGTGCATCACTGTTGCCAGGCCAATCAATTGGTCCTGGTAGCTCGCCAACAGGACAATCCCGTTAGTGGAACGGGCAATCTGAGCCAGGTTCTGCGCCTCCTTTTCAACCTTTAAGCTTGAAAGGTTGTCGTAGGTAATTGCGTTAGTCTCTTGCTGTAATTGATTTAATAGGGCCAAAAGTGCTTCTGCATCTTTGGGAGTGGCTACCCGTAAGGATACCGTTTCATCTGCCATTACAGCTCCTCCATCAGGGCAACAAAGTGCCCCCCTTTAGGAACCACCTCAATCTGCCGCTGGTTATCCTGTCCAGTCCTCTTAAAGGTTAGTGCCAAGTAATCGTCGGGAAGCTCATCTTCTGCAAACTGGGCCCACTCAACCACACTGACCCCATCACCTTCAAAGTACTCATCTAGCCCCAGGTCAGCTGCCCCACCATTTTCAAGCCGGTACACGTCCATGTGATACAGGGGAAGGCGTCCTCCCTGGTATTCACGGATGATGGTAAAGGTAGGACTTTTAATTACGTCCGTAATTCCAAGCCCTGTAGCAAGTCCCTTGGTAAAGGTCGTTTTTCCTGCACCGAGATCGCCATTTAAGACGAGCACATCGCCAGCGGTTAGCCCCTGGGCAATTCGTTGGCCCAATTCTTTGGTTTGTTCTGGAGTATCAAAAATAAATTGCTTCATATTAATCCTTATAGTGACTGAGCAGCCGTAATTAAGGCTACCTTGTAAACCGCTTCTTCATCGGTCCCTCGTGACAAGTCAGCAACTGGTGCGTTCAATCCTTGTAAGATCGGGCCAATTGCTTCAAAGCCCCCAAAGCGTTGGGCAATCTTGTAGCCAATGTTCCCTGCTTCCAGACTTGGAAAGACAAAAACGTTGGCATGGCCGGCAACATCGGAGCCTGGGGCCTTTAATTCCCCTACTGACGGCACAAAGGCGGCGTCAAATTGGAGCTCCCCGTCAATAGCCAGGTCTGGGTTGGCTTCCCTAGCCAACTTAGTTGCTTCGGCAACCTTAGTAACCATGTCACCCTTGGCGGATCCCTTGGTGGAGAAACTTAGCATTGCAACCTTTGGATCAATCCCAAAGAGCTTCGCCGTTTCAGCCGATTGAAGGGCCACTTCAGCCATCGTCTGGGCATCCAGCTCAATATTAATGGCACAATCAGCAAAGATATAGCGTTCGTCACCCTTCTGCATGATAAAGGCCCCAGAAATCCGGTGGGAACCTGGCTTGGTCTTAATGATTTGCAATGCAGGGCGAACCGTGTCTCCAGTGGCATGGACCGCCCCGGAAACCATCCCATCAACCTTCCCCATGTAAACTAACATGGTGGCAAAGTAGGAGATGTCTTCTAGCATTTGGTCAACTTGTTCAGAGGTGTTCTTACCGTTACGACGTTCTAACAGGGCATCGTGCATTGCCTGCTTATCTTTTGCCGGGTATGTTGCCGGATCAAGGAGCTGTAAGCCCGTTAAATCAAGACCGTTTTCCTTAGCAACCCTTTCAATAGCCCCTTGGTTTCCCAAAACCACTGGTTCAATCAGTTGGTCGTGCTTCAAGCGGATGGCAGCGCTAAGAATCCGTGGATCCTCCCCTTCAGGGAAAACGATGATTTTTTCTTGACCACGCAATTGATCAGCTAACTTTTCAAAAATGTCCATTCGATGTTTCCTCCATTCTAAACGTACCCGAATACTACAAGTGATCGATAGTTGACGGTAGTTGCCAGTTAATCGGGGCCTGGCCCGTCATTTCCAAAAACTGGTTGGTCTTTGAAAACGGCCGGGAACCAAAGAAGCCCCGGTGCGCCGACAGGGGACTCGGATGCGCCGACTCCACCACAAAGTTACTTTTGAGATCAATAAGGTGCTTTTTATTGCGGGCTGACCGTCCCCATAGGATAAAGACAACTGGTGTTGGACGCTCAGACAAGGCCATAATCGCTGCGTCCGTGAGCTTCTCCCACCCGTGTCCCTGATGTGAGTTGGCTTGACCATCACGTACCGTTAGCACCGAATTCAATAACAAAACACCCTGCTCAGCCCAGGACTTGAGGTAGCCATGGTTAACTGGTTGACAGCCCAGATCTGCCTCTAGTTCCTTATAAATATTTTGCAAGGACGGTGGGATGGCCACCCCCGGTAAGACCGAAAATGAACACCCGTGTGCTTGACCCGGGCCATGATATGGATCCTGACCCAAGATCACAACCTTAGTTTGGGAGAAAGGGGTCCAATTAAAGGCCTCAAAGATATGGTGCATCTCAGGGTAGACCTGCTGGTGGCTGTATTCATCCACCAAAAAATTATGCAATTGTTGGTAATTGGTCGCCTCAAACTGTGGTTTTAAGACTGGCCACCAATCGTTGTTAATTAACTGTTTCACTTCCGACACCTCGTAAGTATTTTAGCACACTCCCAGGATTGGGAATAGCCCTTCGCGAAACCGTTTTCGTAATCGATTCGTGAAATAACGTCCGTTTCCTGTTAGAATACAGATAGCTTATCGTTAAGGAGGGATTTTGGTGCGTACCCTATATCTACGTGAACATGGTAGTCAACGTTCAGCCACAACCATCATTCACGACCAGTCGAATAATGCCTGTTACCTACTTGCCGGTAAGTGGGGGCTGCGCCAGGACGTTCTCTCCCTATACACGATGAAGGGGGACCTGCTGGCTGAAGTCAAGCAAATGACCCTTGGTCTACGGCCTAAGTTTGTCCTCTACCAAAACCGGCACCGGGTCGGTGTTGTTGCCAAATCACTCGGGTTTATCCGCCAGGTGATCTACATCCGCGGACTAAATTGGGTGGTCGTTGGTACTCCGCTATCAAACCGCTACCGGGTATACCAGAATAACCGGCTGGTCTTTTCCACTAGCCCCCTTGAAGGTACCGGGGGCCTTTACCAAGCAATTTCCGTCTCTAACCAGGCGGACGAACCCCTGGCCCTGTTAGTTGCCACAATCTTAAACCACTGGGCCCACCGAGGTGGTCGAGAACCCATGGTTGCATGGCATCCCCGCCCGCTCCCCCGTCGCTTAGGCGAGGTAGCACCAATCAATCATAACTAGTAAGGGCTCCAGTAGTTCATTTCTGAATTACCAGAGCCCTTATTATCTTTTTTAATAATGTTTCATAACCCGCTCAATTTGACGATCCTGTTCCCGCTTCTTGATGGCGTTACGCTTGTCGTACTCGTGCTTCCCACAGGCCAGACCCAGGAGAACCTTTGCGTAGCCGTGCTTTAAATACATCTTGAGTGGTACCAGGGTGACCCCCTTAGCAGTCAACTCACTCTGAAGTTTTTTGAGCTCTTTTTTGTGCAATAAAAGCTTACGGTTGCGCAGGGGATCGTGGTTAAATATATTTCCCCCAGCAAATTCAGCAATGTGAACGTTCATCAGCCATAGCTCACCACCGTAAAACTGCGCGTAGCCATCCTTTAAGGTGACCCGCCGAGCCCGAACGGACTTGATTTCCGTCCCAGTCAGGACCAGCCCGGCTTCAAAGGTTTCAGTAATCGCGTAGTCGTGGCGGGCCTTTTTATTTTGGGCAATCAGGTTGGCGTCTAGTCCCTGACGGTTCTTTTTCGCCATTCCAGATCCCTCCTTTAGATTTTAGTGCCGCCGGGATTGACCGTTACCATTGTGACGGCGGTTCCGGTTTCGATTATTATCCCGGTCGCCGCGGTGACGGGTTTGCCCCCGGTTAATTTGGGTACTGTTACGACTCCCATTGTCGCGGCCGTGATCATCGGAAAAGTGGCGCCAGTTATTGTTCCGTCGATTGTTACCATTCCCCCGGCCGTTGCGTCGGCCATTTTGACGTGGCATCCGCAATTTGGTCAGTGGGGCTTCATCAGCGTTCACCAGCTCAAAATCAACCTCACGTTGGTCCTTGTCCACCCGGAGAAGTTTTACCTTAACCGGTTGGCCAATTTGGAAAATGTGGTGGTGATCCCGACCAACCAGGGCCATATGCTTTTCGCTATACTCGTAGTAGTCGTCTTTCATTACCGAGATGTGGATTAGACCTTCTACCGTGTTTTCAAGGGCGACAAAGAGCCCGAACTTCATCACGGAAGAAACGACGGCGTCAAAGGTTTCACCAACGTGGTCCTCCATGAATTCGGCTTTCTTCATCGAATCGACATCGCGTTCAGTATCAATCCCCCGCCGTTCAGTAACGGACGTATGTTCCGCAATCTCAGCTAAGCGATCACGGTATTTAGCCTTAGCCTCTTCACCAGTCCCATTTTCCTTGTACCATTTGATCAACCGGTGCACGGTCGTGTCTGGATATCGACGGATTGGGGACGTGAAGTGGGTATAGTACTGAGCTCCCAGCCCAAAGTGACCCAGCTCATCTTCAGAGTACTTAGCCTGTTGCATGCTTCGTAGCATCATGGTTTGAACCATCTGTTCTTCCGGCGTACCGGCTACCTTTTTCAGGACCTGTTGAAGCATCTTAGGCTTTACATTGGCTAGATCACCTGGCATGTTAATTCCAAAGACGGAAAGAAACTCAGCAAAATTTTTAATCCGTTCCGTATCGGGGTGCTCGTGAATCCGGTAAAGGAACGGAACGTGCATTAGGTCGTAGTGCTCGGCAACCGTTTCGTTAGCGGCCAGCATGAAGGACTCGATCATTCGTTCTGAAAGCCCCCGGTCCCGTAGCTGAATGTCGGTTGGATGACCATTTTCGTCAACAATGATCTTGGCTTCTGGGGCTTCAAAGTCGATCGCCCCGCGTTGGTGGCGGTGCTTTAATAGAATCCGGTGTAGATCGGCCATTGTTTCAAACATCGGTACTAGGTCTTTGTACTCCTGACGAGTCTTTTCATCATGTGCCTCTAAAATGGCGTTAACCGCCTTATAGGTCATCCGGGCATGAGAGCGGATAACTGACGGGAAAATTTTGTGACTAACAATGTTTCCCTGCGGGTCAATTTCCATTTCGCAAGACATTGCCAGTCGTTCTTCACCTGGATTTAGAGAACAAATCCCATTTGAAAGGCGCCGCGGTAGCATCGGAATTACCCGGTCGGTTAGATAAACTGACGTTCCGCGCTTAAAGGCCTCCTCGTCTAATGGCGTTCCTGGCTTAACATAGTGGGAGACATCAGCAATATGGACCCCCAGGTGATAGTTACCATTATCGAGTCTCCAGGCTACCACGGCGTCGTCTAAGTCCTTTGATTCGATCGAGTCAATTGTAACCAGCGGCTGGCTGGTTAAATCTGGGCGCTTCTCTTTTTCTTCCGGTTGAACCGTCAGTGGAATCTGGTTTGCCTGATCTAAGACCTCCTGTGGGAACTCGTGAGGAACATCGTGGGCATAAACGACCGACAAGATATCAACTCCGGGCTCATCCTTATCCCCGACCACTTCCATAGCCGGGCCGGTCATCACTTCTGGTGATTCTTCACTCGGGTAAGTTGCGATGCTTGCAGTTACTATTTCGTTATCCTGCGGGTGAATCCCGTCGTCGGTCACGTAGAAGCGGAAGTTACCCAGCTTCTTATCCTTTAGGATTACTTCCCCAATATAGTTACCCATCGTCATATTCTTAAACTCACCCACCACGTGATCATAGGAGTGGGTTAAAATCTTGGTGATTTCCCCCTCCGGTCCCTGATCACGAGTTGGATCGCCAGCCCGTAAAATCTTAACCGCCACTTCATCGCCCGTTAAAGCGTACATGGTGTGGTCCGGGTTAATAAAAATATCTGGCATCTCCGGGTCGTAGGAAACAAACCCGAAGCCTTTTGGGTTCCGGTGAAAGACCCCTGTAAATTCCTTAACCTGGGGAACGAGTTTAAACTCCCCGTCATCGGTTACTTCCACCTTACCTTCCCGCTCTAATTGAACAAGGGTTTGTACCAATGGTGTAAATTGGTCAGCACTTGCCATGTCTAACACCCGTGCCAACTTTTCGGCCGAAAAGCTTAAGGCAGCGTTGTTTGTTAGGCAATCAAGTATGGTTGTTTTTAAATCTGTCATCTTATTTCCTTTCGCATTTAAAAAAAGCCCCCGCTAAACGGAGGCGCTCACTACTAATGTGAGGAAACGTAAACCAGTGCCAATGCAAGAACAAAGAAGATAATTCCCACAATGACAGTTACGATTTGCATAACGGCTTCGAAGCCCCGCGCCTTCCGCCGGGAAAAGAGGTCGCCACTTCCCCCGGTCAAAGCAGACATCGAATCATTATCGTTCTTGGCCGGCTGCATCATTACGCACGCGATCATGACCACGCAATCGATCAAAAACAGGGTCATTAACGTATTTTCCACGATTTTCCTCCTATCCGCTCACACTATAACCCTTAGAGTTTAACATAGAAAAACCTAAATTGCTAATTAATCACTTGGTGGGCAGCAACGGTTATCTTTTGTTTAGACTTAAGGTGCTCCGCCCCAGTCAGTTGGATAGCCAGGGTATCACCTACTTGCAGGCGAGTGTCACCATGGGGAACGATTTCTTCTTCCCCCCTGTAGACCATTAACAGCAAACACGATGGAGGCCAGGCAACGTCTTTAACCAGCGCTCCATCCAGGGCCGTACCGGCGAAGATGGTAGTTGTCATCTGAGTAATTCCCTGTAGCGCTTGGTGTGGTTGACGATGAATAAAGTTTTCGAACATTGCCGTGTAGATAGGGGCGCCCCCTAAGGTATCAACAACTAAGTAGGAAACTACTGCCACCACCGCTAGTGGCATTAGATGAGCCAATGAACCGACCATCTCAGTGATCAAGAGGATTGCCGTGAAGGGGGCCTTAGAAATGCAGGCAAAGTACCCTGCCATTGCGTAGATTACGTAGTTCGCTAAAAAACGGTCTGGGATCAACCCTAAGTGAACCATAATCACACAGTAAAGTCCCCCTAAAACGGCCCCTAGCGTTAGAATTGGTAAGAAAATTCCCCCAGGTAATTCGGAGCCGTAAGAGATCATCGAGAAGGTAAAGCGCAGAACAAAGAGACCTAAAAATAGGCTCACCGAGGTTGGTAGGCTAGTTAGGTTCACGATCAATCCGTTACCACCCCCCAGGGTGTCAGGCCACCACCAGGCGATTGGGATAACTAACAAAAAGGGGATCACCGGATACCAGGCTGGTTTAAACCACTTTACCTTACGGCTCCAAGTCCCTAAGTGCAGGATCACGTATTGATAAAAGCGCCCTAAAAGCCCTAAAAAAAGCCCCATCAACAGTAAGTAACCATACTGATTAACTGGAAAATACGTCTCGTGAGGAAGATCCAAGCTGGGTTTCAAGCCAAAAAACTGCATCGACACAAAGTTGGCACTAATTGACGAGATGAAAACCGACAGCCATACCAAAGGAGAAAAATTATGGTAAACCTCCTCTAAAACGAACATTGATGAGGCAATCGGGGCGTTAAAGGCGGCTGATAGCCCAGCCGCGGCCCCGGAAGCAATTCCCACCCGCCGCTCAATGGCGGTGAGCTTCTTTTTTCTCCGTCCCTCAACAATTCCCTGACCAACCGTTGCCCCGACTTGAATTGAAGGTCCTTCCCGGCCCAAGAAGAGTCCCGGACCAATTGATAGGATTCCCCCAAGGAACTTTCGCCACAGCACCGGCCACCATTGCTCATCAAACTGACCGGTCAACTGCCCTTCAACCTGTGGAATTCCCGACCCCTTGATATTCGGATTTTTCTGGGTCATCCGCCCCAGAAAAATCGCCAAAGGAATCGTCACTGCAACCCAAGCTAAAAGCCAGGTCGGACGCTGGTGAAAAAACAAAAAGGCTCGTTTGGTTAAGGTCAAGACGTCTTGAATAGCGAGGCGAAAGACCGAGGCCACCAGTCCAACAATCACCCCAATCACGATTGCCCGGACCACCGAGCGGACGTTATTATACTTTAAAAACTTAAACCTAATCACAGATTTTGGCCCCCTTGATTAACTACCCAAACATTCTAGCATAAAATAACGGTGCCGCTTCATCGTGAAAGCGCCACCGTTATCGAATTAGTTAATTTCTTTACGTAGATTCCCCCGGTGACGAACTAAGTAGGCCAATACCGCCACGATTAAGACAACGGCTCCGGTAATTACCGAAATTCGGGTATCGGGGTTAATGAACATGAAGACCACGATCACTATTAACATAATGAAGGCAAAATAGTTAGAAAACGGGTACAGAGGTAACTTGAAGGGATGGTCTTCCATCAAGGATGCGTTATGCTTACGGAAGCGTAGTTCAGCCAATAAGATTACGAACCATGGAATCATCCCCGGCAGGACTGATGATGAAAAGACGATCACGAACATGTCGGTTGTCGTCTTAGAAAGGGCCGTTGCCACGATATCCAATATAAATCCAATCAAAATCCCCCCGGAAATCCCCAGGATAGCCATATCCGGCACCACATGTTTAGAGAGCCGTCCAAAAATTTTGGGTGCATCTCCTTCGTGGGCTAGTTTGAAGAGCATCCGACTGGAGGAGTAGATCCCCGAATTGGCTCCCGATAGGGCCGCCGTCAAGACCACAAAGTTGATCAGCGAAGCTGCCGCTGTAATTCCCACCTTGGCAAAGGTCGATACGAATGGTGAGCCGACCGCACTAAGCCGATTCCATGGGTAAATGGTCACGATCACAAAGATTGCCCCAACGTAAAAGATTAGGATCCGGAAGAGAACCGATTTAACGGATTTGACAATTGCCCGTTGGGGATTCGCAACCTCACCGGCCGATATTCCCAGTAATTCAATTCCCTCATAGGAACCAACGATAATCGACATAGAGAAGAAAAAGCCTGAAACACCCCCAGTAAAAAAACCGCCGTGTTGCCAGAGGTTGGCAAAGCCAGTTGGGTGCCCCCCGTTGCCAAAGCCAAAGAAAATGATCATAAAGCCTAAGAGAATCATCAAGATGATTGTAATCACTTTAATCATCGCAAACCAGAACTCCAGTGAACCATAGGCTTTGGCGCTCGCTAGGTTTGCCAAAACTAAAAAGGCAATGATGATCAGACCAGCCGCCCAAGTCTTCGTATGGGGCCACCAGTACTGGAGGTACTCCGTAGCGGCCACTACTTCCGACATCCCGACCACAATATATTCGAAGACGTTAGCCCACTTAGCAAGGTAGCCCGCCAAAGGATGAACATATTCAGTGGCATAATCAGCAAATGAACCCGTCCCGGGGTTAATGTAGATCATCTCCCCCAGCGCCCGCATTACAATATACAAAATTAGTCCGACAAAGGCGTAGGCTAGGATTACCGACGGCCCAGTCCACTTGATGGTGGAGGTGGATCCCATAAATAGACCAACCCCGATGGCGCCTCCTAAAGAGATCATCTCCATTTGGCCGGCCGTCATCGAGCGCCTCAGTTTGGGGGCGCCACTTGACTGCTGCTGCATAATCAAATCAATTCCTCTCTAAAGTAATGGGGGCGGTTAACCGCCCTTTTTCAACTGTAAACTGTAAAACAACTGCGTTCAATTATAGGCCATCTTCTGAGTCCGGGCAACAAGTCGATCTCATCAAAATTTAATTTCAAACCAAAAAAGCGGCCGGGCAATCATTTGATTGCTCGACCACTTTTCATTTGGACCTATGCCAATTTAAACCATCTTAACGGTTCTCAATATCTTGCTTAGCTTGTTCACTAAGGTTGTAGAAGGAACGAATCCCCTTGTACTTAGCAACGTCGCCAAGGTTATCTTCAATCCGCATTAATTGGTTGTACTTAGCAAGACGGTCAGTCCGGCTCATGGAACCAGTCTTGATTTGGCCAGCATTAGTAGCAACAACCAAGTCAGCGATCGTCGTGTCTTCGGTTTCACCAGAACGGTGGGAAACAATGGCCGTGTAACCAGCTTCCTTAGCCATTTCGATAGCTTCAACAGTTTCCGTCAAAGTACCGATTTGGTTAAGCTTAATCAGGATAGAGTTGGCAGCACCCATCTTGATTCCCTTTGCAAGGTAGTCAGTGTTGGTAACAAAGAAGTCGTCACCAACTAATTGAACCTTCTTACCAAGCTTGTTGGTCAAAGTTACCCAATCTTCCCAGTTGTTTTCATCAATTGGGTCTTCAACAGAAACAACTGGGTACTTAGCAATGATACCGGAAAGGTATTCAATCCATTCTTCCGTGGTGTATTCTTCACCAGTTGACCAGTGAAGCTTGTACTTCTTGTCTTCATCATTCCAAAGTTCAGAAGCAGCCACGTCAAAGGCAATTGCAACGTCCTTGCCTGGCTTGTAGCCGGCAGCTTCGATAGCCTTAATCAGGTATTCAAATGGTTCTTCGTTGTTAGCAAAGTCCGGTGCAAAACCACCTTCGTCACCAACGGAAGTAACCTTGCCATCAGCTTCCAAGGCCTTCTTCAGGGCGTGGAAAGTTTCAGATCCCATCCGGATAGCTTCCCGAACGGTTGGGGCACCAACTGGCATGATCATGAATTCTTGGAAGTCCACCTTGTTGTCAGAGTGGGCCCCACCATTGATAACGTTCATCATCGGCGTTGGCAAAACGTGAGCGTTGAAGCCGCCCAAGTAGTTATAAAGAGGAACTTGCAGTTCATCCGCAGCAGCCCGTGCGGTTGCCAGGGAAACGGCTAAGATAGCGTTAGCACCTAACTTACCCTTGTTTGGCGTACCATCGAGGGCGATCATGGCCTTGTCGATTGCAACTTGGTCAGTAACTTCCATCCCGACGATTTCCTTAGCGATTACGTTGTTAACGTTGGCAACGGCCTTTAATACGCCCTTACCACCGAAGCGGTTCTTGTCACCGTCACGAAGTTCAACAGCTTCGTGTTCACCAGTTGAAGCACCGGACGGGACAATTCCCCGACCAACACCACCATCTTCGGTGTAGACTTCAGCTTCAACGGTTGGGTTACCACGTGAATCAAGGACTTCACGGGCAAAAATATCTGTAATAAGTGACATTAGATGACTCTCTCCTCTTGATTTTATTTGGATAGCAATTCCGCTTTCCATTTTATTATCTTGATCAGTTTAAAACAAGTCAGATCCCTAATTTCCTTTTAAATTTAATCTTATCCATTTTTGGATTAACAGGATTGGTAATTAACCATCTTTAAAAAGGTGGCTGCATCAAGGCTTGCTCGGCCAATTAAAACTCCATCGATGTCATCTTTTTGCATCAAAAGTTTTATATTAGCCAAATTAACACTTCCGCCATATAAGATCCGAACCCGCTCGGCAGCTTGCTCGCTGTACAGGTGGGCGATCGTTTGACGGATTAGGTAACAACCCTCATTCGCCTCTGCGGGGGTAGCAGCTTCGTTACCACTCCCAATTGCCCAGCTAGGCTCATAGGCAACCGTTACCCGCGCTAATTCTTCTTCACTGACCTGCTGGAGGCCAGAGATAACTTGGCTGACCACCCAGACAATCTTATCGTGTTCCTGCTTACGCTTCATGGTCTCATCTACGCATAGGATTGGACAAATCCCGGCGTTTAAGGCCGCGCGAACTTTCTTGTTAACGGTGGTATCGTCCTCAAAAAACAGGCGCCGACGCTCAGAATGGCCAATGATAACGTGCTTGATCCCTAATTCGCGTAGGGCTAAGGGACTAGTCTCCCCGGTGAAGGCCCCCTCATCTTGATAAAAACAGTTCTCCGCCACAATCTTTAGAGCCGTCCCCCTGGTGTGTTCAACTAGTGATTCTAAGAAGAGGGTTGGCACGGCCAGCTCAACCTCTTCTTTAGCCGGGTCTGGTAGGGCATCTTTAACCTGGTCAACGTAATCAACCGCCTCAGTGATTGTCTTGTACATTTTCCAGTTCCCAACAATTAATGGTTTTCGCATGTAACAGCCCCCAAAACGTCCATTAGAATCCTACTGAATTGGATTCAAAAGAAGCTGCGACACCTCTGTCACAGCTTCTCTTAAAATTACTTATCAGAAATAGCGGCAATTCCCGGAAGGACATCTCCTTCAAGGTATGCCAATGATGCACCCCCACCAGTTGAGATGTGGGTTAGCTTGTCTGAAATTCCAAGTTGCTTAGCAGCGGCCGTGGAGTCACCCCCACCAACGATCGTGGTTGCCCCTTCAAGCGTTCCTAAGAATTGACCAACTTCCAAGGTTCCCTTAGCAAAGTTACTCATTTCAAAGACACCCATTGGACCATTCCAAACAACCGTCTTGGCGTCAGCTAAGACGTTCTTAAACTCTTGGATAGACTTTGGACCAATGTCCAGGGCCATCCAGCCGTCATCAATGTCGCCTTCGACAACCTTAGTTTCGGCGTCATTGGCGAATTTGTTGGCCACAACGTTATCTACTGGCAGAACCAGCTTATCGCCTGCCTTTTCAATGATTTCCTTGGCAACGTCAATCTTATCTTCTTCGACCAGGGAGTTTCCAATCTTGATTCCCTTAGCGGCGTAGAAGGTGTAAGTCATCCCCCCACCGACAATGACCTTATCAGCCTTGTCGAGCAGGTTATTGATAACCCCGATCTTGTCAGAAACTTTGGCCCCACCCAGGATGGCAACGAATGGGCGTACTGGGTTGGTAACCGCATCACCCAAGAACTTAATTTCCTTTTCCATCAAGAAACCAGCAGCAGCCTTACCAGGCATGTTGGTAGCAATACCAACGTTAGAAGCGTGCTTACGGTGAGCAGTCCCAAAGGCATCGTTGATGAACAGGTCACCTAAGGATGCCCAGTACTTACCCAATTCTGGATCGTTACCAGATTCGCGCTTAACGTATTCGCCATCCTTAACGTCTTCATAACGGGTGTTTTGAACAACCAATACTTGGCCATTTTCCATCTTAGCGATGGCGTCTTCTAATTGCGGACCTTCTGTTACTGGAACAAAGGTTACCGGCTTGTTCAGTAAGTTCGACAGACGTTCAGCAACTGGGCGCATGGAAAGACCCGGCTTATCGTCTTCCTTCTTGATCCGTC
Organism: Limosilactobacillus gorillae; assembly: GCF_001293735.1. Taxonomy (GTDB): domain Bacteria; phylum Bacillota; class Bacilli; order Lactobacillales; family Lactobacillaceae; genus Limosilactobacillus; species Limosilactobacillus gorillae. The sequence continues at coordinate 13,527 of NZ_BCAH01000020.1, forward strand.
CCAGGTGGGAGAACAGGATTGCCTTCCCATCGTGGTCCAATACATACTTGATGGTTGGCAATGCTGCCACGATCCGGTTGTCGTCACCAACAACACCATCCTTAATTGGCACGTTAAAGTCAACGCGCATTAAGACCTTCTTACCGGCCAGGTCTAAATCTTCAACCGTTAATTTAGCCATGTTTTTTCCTCCTCGATTAAAATAAAAGGCGGGGGAGTCACCTCCTCCCGCCTTTTTAAATCACCTTAATTCAAGCTTTGCTTACAGACTAGCAAAGTGGATCAGGGTACGGATCATGTTGCTGGTGAAACCGTATTCGTTGTCGTACCATGCAACAGTCTTAACTAATTGGGAACCATCATCAGCTTCCATGATTTCCGTTTGAGATGGGTCAAAGACGGAACCGTAAGTGGAACCAATGATGTCGGAGGAAACGATTGGGTCTTCAGTGTAACCAAAGGCGTCGTTGCCTTCCGTAGCCTTCTTCATAGCGGCGTTGATTTCGTCAACCGTAACGTGCTTGTCCATGATGGAAACAAGTTCCGTCAGGGAACCGTCAACAACACCAACACGTTGTGCGTGACCAGAAAGCTTACCGTTCAGTTCTGGGATAACCAGACCAATGGCCTTAGCTGCACCAGAAGAGTGCGGAATCGTGTTCGTGCTTGCAGTACGGTTGTTACGCATCTTCTTACCACGAGGACCGTCAAGAATGGCTTGCGTGGAAGTGAATGCGTGGATCGTCGTCATCGTACCTGCCTTAAGGCCGAATTCCTTGTTCAGGAAGTAAGCCATTGGGGCAAGGCAAGAAGTGGTGCAGGAACCTGCGGAAACGATCTTATCGTCTGCCTTAAGTGTGTCCAGGTTAACCCCAGGAACAACCGTCGGGATGTTACCAGCAGGGGCAGAAATCAGAACCCGCTTAGCACCGGCATCCAAGTGTGCTTGGGACTTTTCAGCGGAGGTGTAGAAACCAGTACATTCAAGAACAAAGTCAACACCATCGTTTGCAACCCACGGAATGTTCTTAGCATCGCGTTCAGCGTAAACTGGGTACTTCTTGCCGTCAACGACAATTCCTTCTTCGTAAGCTGAAACTTCGCCCGGGAACTTACCGTGCGTGGAGTCGTACTTAAGTAAGTAAGCTAACATGGACGGCGTCGTCAAGTCGTTAATTGCAACAACTTCGATTTCACTAGAGTTGAGTTCGTGAATCCGACGGAAAGCCAGACGACCGATCCGGCCAAAACCATTAATACCAATCTTTACAGTCATACTGTAATTTCCTCCTTTAGGAAAATAATTCATGTACCTACTTAGTCTATCACCATTGCGTAAAAAATACAGCTAAATTAGTTCATTTTTTAACAAGGTACGCCCAAATAGGTTCCACCAATACAAACAACATTGTACTCATTTTGTAAGGACTTGTCCATTCTTGCACCTCAGATTTTACGTGAATTATTGACAGTTGCTATTTAGAGTGACTTTCGTTATAATCGGAATGTTGAATTATTTACGAGAGATAAAGGAGGCATAAACATGCGCAAAGCACATCCACACGGCGTTCAAGGTCGTCGTCCAATTGCTCCTAAGTACAAGCGAGCTTTAAAAGAAAAGAAGATTGAAGCTATTCGTAAGTGGGCTAAGGAAGCACCTGCTGAAGAAAAGTAATTTCAATTATCATCCCCATCTTTCAAAGGTGGGGATTTTTTTGAATTCATTTGTATTACCCTTTTAGGGGCAAAAAAAAGACCCGCATAAATGCGAGCCTTAAAAACAAGTGCCCCAAACAGGAATTTAATAGCCTTGTTAATCGTTGATATATCAACATTTTCTAAAATCTTTACCACAATCTTACCACAGTTAGGCTAGATCAACTCCTGAAGTTTCTTAACAATCAGATCATCATTCTGGGCCTTGTACTCGTCAATCAGATAACTGTAGGTTTTGAGAGTGATCGTAATATCTGAGTGGCCCAATCGTTTAGAGATAGCGTAGACGTCAACGCCCTTTCCTAGCAGATAGGCGACGTGTACGTGGCGCAGGGAGTGAAAGTGAAACCCTTGTTTAGCGATCGCCTGTTGATGCATAATAAGGCGTAGCGCTTTATTTAGGGCGTTACCCGTCGGTACCTGGTCATATTCCGGCGAATAGAAAACCATTGTAGAATTATTAGCCTTTAGGCTTGCTAACATTTTGAGTAGTTCACGGTTAACTGGAATCACCCGCCGGCTGCTCAAGGTCTTGGTTGGCTTGAAGGCTTTTTCTATTTCATCCCACGATTTATTAATATTGATCGTGGAATGAAGGTAGTCAAGATCGTTCCAAGTCAGCGCTTGAATTTCACTTTTCCGCATCCCTGTTAAGAGCGCCGTTAGGATCATGTATTTAACCGGATGGTCGGGATCAAGTTCACCCTTAACCGCATCCATCAAGAGCGCCGTTTCTTTCTGATTGAGGTACTCAACCTTCCTTTCACGGTCTTTATTGGAGATTACTTGAATATTGCTGGTGAAGTCCTTACGAATGATTTCATCATCAAGAGCAAATGACACCATTTTCTTAACAGCTCCGTTTAGCTTGTTGACGCTATCCCTTGCATGGTTAGCACCATACCAGTTAATGAAGGCCTGGTAATCGGACTTGCGAACGTCCTTAAGCTTCCTTTTGCTGAAGTACTTGGTTAGGACATTGCCAATCACCTTGTAGCGGTTCTGAGTGATCCTGGTTATACCCTGTTCCTTATACAGCCGGTACCAACGTTGGTAATAGTCGGATAGCGTAATTTCCGTAAGATCGGGATTAAGTTGTTTCTGGAGTTCATCCCGAACACGTTCCGCAGTTGCTTTTGCATCCCGGCGCTTATCGTGTATCCCGGCGCTTTTTTCGTGACGTTTATTCTGGTCATCATACCAGAGCACTCTTGCCTGGTACCGGCTCCCACGCTTTGATATTGATATTGAAGTTCTCATTATGTTTCATCCTTCCATAGCTAACATAAGGCCGTGCTATGTATTGGATAACTAAATTAACAATGAGAGCGATCAAGCTTTACTTTGACGGGTAGTTGATCGTTTAGTTTAGCCTGAGAGGCTTATTTTGGCAACTTGTTTTCTAGCTGGTCAACCCTTTTCTTCAATTCCTTATTCTCATCAAGAAGGTGGGCAACAATCTCAAATAGCAATTCATGGTCGTTAGACGTAACACTCATTGCATCAATGTTTTTCTTGGATGCTTTATAAGGGTCTACCTTGAATGAATCCATCTTGCTATCGAATTTCTTTTCTTGAAGTTCATCGGACAGCCTTTTGGCAATCACATATTCTGGGGATGGTTGCATCCCCCACCCTTCACCAACACTAGCAAGGAACGCATAGTCACTTAATGACTTTATGTTGTCTAAAAGTATCTTTTTAAAGGCAAAAAATGTTTCATTCCGTGAATGTAATTCATCCAAAAGGTTTTCTACAGAATCAAACTCAATGTACGCCGTTTCAATTTTTCTTATCTCATCGCCTGGTAACAATCCGCCAAGTACTGAAGCTAGATCGATTGTTGGATTATCGATTTCATCTATTAAAGATTGGCGAACCACTTCATCATCTGGAGCGTACACACCCACTAACTCATCGAAGTAGTCGGCGTAATAATCATCTTGTAGATAATCATCGGAGTGAGTGGCCTTTCTCCCCTTTTCGTTTTCGTCAATTGTGACTTGCTGTTCCAAATACTCTTTCATTTTTTCCTTGTAGCCTGGTAAATCTTTTGGATCAACACCATCTAGATCAACCTTATACAAGCCGTACTTGAATACCTTCCCATTATCAACTTCCACATAAAACGGGCCATCGATAAAGCCGTTATACCTGTTAGCGATCATGAATAACAGCAATTCCACAACGTCATCTTGTGACCATCCGTCGCCTTCCACATACTCAACTGGGACTTTAAAATAATCTGCTAATTTTTCCCAATTCTCAATTTTAGGGTTTCTATAGCCCTTTTCGCCTACCGCTTTTTCGTATCCACTTAATGTTGAAACCGCAATCCCAACGGCGTCACTCAGTGTTTTTAGAGTGACGCCTTTTTCTTTGCGTAATTCTTTAATTCTGTTTCCCATAATAATGTTCCCTTCTTGGAAACATTATTCCACAAAAGAGAAAAATAGTAAATTAACTTCTTGCATTTTCGCAAAAGCGATAATAATATAAAAATAAACTATTACTCAAAAGCGAAAAGGAAACGGAGGGAGACAACATGAGCGAATACCTTACGTACAAGGAAGCTTGCGAACTCTTGCATCTAAAGTCTTACAAAGGGCTGTACTACCTGATTAAAAACGGGTTACCGGTCATCGTTATTGGTAATTCAAAGCGGATTAACGCAAACGACCTTAAAAAATTTATGGAAGATCACACAGTAACCGCAGCACCCAAAGATTAGGCGGTGATCACGTGGAGATTAAGTTACAACTCCCCGACGAGTTCGCCGGGATGATCGCCAAATGTCTAGCCGACCAGCTAGACCAGCAGAAACCACACCCACAGATGGAAGCCGACGCTTGGTTAAACAAGGGAGAGGCTAGTAAATATCTCAAGGTGTCACGGGTCTTCCTGGATGAACTAATCAAGTCCCAATCATTACCATGTAAGCGAATCGGGACAAGAAGCTATCGGTTTAAAAAGGCCGACCTGGACACCTGGTTACGCAGCCAGCAATAAAAAAGCGACGGCTTGAAGGCCATCGCTGGTATTGGGTAACTAAATTAGCAATGAGAGCAAACAAAGAAATACTTTGACGGGTAGTTGATCGCTTTAATTGCACTGAAAGGGGGTGATTGCCACCGAGTAACGTACTCTTGGAGCACTTGCCAACTGAAAGGAAGTGAGGACTTGGGAGCACTAGAAACAGCAGAATGGAAAAGAAAAAGGCCATTAACCCAACCGACCAAAGTTCGTTAATGACCACTCACATTTTTAAAAGACCTATTACTAAGGCCCCGTTAATCGTAATTATATCAAATAACGAGGCCGGTTTAAACCGAAACGAGGTAACAATCATGAATAATCGTTCAACCATCATCACAATTGGAAAGCGCCGGCCGGTAATGACACCATCTATCCATCGCGAACTAGTTCGTACCTACTGGAACCACCGTCAACTAGTTAAGCGATACCAGGCGGGCCAACTCACTAAAGAAGATCAGCAGATCGAATTCAACACCCGCACGCTTGCCACCGCGACGCTTGTGTTACGTGACCTGTTGGGAATCGCCAATAACGTTACCTACATTAACCAACACTAGAGAGGGAGGCGACAAGACAGAATGGAAGCAAAGCAACGAGCCTTACAGCTTGCACAAACGGGTATCCCAGTCTATCCACTAGCACCAGGAAGCAAGACCCCGCCAAAGGGCCATCACGGTTACCAGGAAGCAACTACCGACCCCGACGCAGTATTACGCTGGGCGGATGATTGGGGACTTGGGATTGACCTATTCACCGCCGGGATGGTGGTGATTGACCTTGACCGACCAGGAACCGACCGCAACGGCCACGCCGTTCACGGTGGCAAGAATGGAGTTAAGGCCTTGAAGCGTTACTTGGAACAACACAAGCGACAGCTACCGCACCACATGTACGCAGAACAGACACCACACGGCGGGATTCACTTGTTTTTCAAGCTAGATCAGCCGTTGGAGAGGCCGACCCGCAAGACCAACGCCTTACCCGGCGTAGACGTTCTGGGCGATTTTGTCATCGCATCCCCGAGTGAGATCGATGGAGCGCCTTACCTGGTCATGAAAAGCCGCCAACAGCCGGTCAGCATTCACAACACCGCAACGGCGCCACAATGGATTGTAGACCTTCTAACAGCGCCACAAACGGCTTCTAACCCAACAAGGGCTAATAATTACCTTATTAGTGGGCAAAAGACTTATACGGGACGCCTATTTGACAAGATAGCGCAAGGCGCCAACGAGGGAGAACGTAACAGTTGGTTGGCCAGCGTGACCGGTTCAATCTTGAACGCTGGAACCGAACCCGACAACGCCTACTGGTTGGTGAAATGGATTAACCAATACTTTGTTTCCCCACCGCTAGACGATCGGGAAGTGAACGCAGTTTTTAAATCAGTTTGTAAATATCACTAAGCAATGTTTGAGCGGGAGCAGCCACGCAGACGGTGGCCAACAGAAAGGATTTTGAATGACAGTTAGGGTAATTCCAAAAGAAACCCAAGAAACTATCGATGAAATGATGAAGCGTCGCCATGATGCACAAACGAAGTCATTTGACGAGCAGTTAGAACTTTTGAGTACTTGGGGCCAGCAGTACCGAAAAGAGAACACCAGGACGGTACAACACCAGGACGGTACCAAATCGGTAACAACTAAGCGAATACCAGCCCGGATGATCGCCAACCAGATAGAAGCGGTGGCCACGATCGCCAAACTTGGAGAAACCGACCGGGAACTTGAGAGCGCCCCGCTTGTCCTTTATGTTCCGGATCGTGGAATTTATACGCATAGCACAACGAGGGTTCGCCGGATGATCCTAGCACTAGAACCTTCTTGCACGATTAAGACCCGCAACGAGGTTGAGTGGTTGCTTGACGGTGAAGCATTAGCAAAGGCGCCCGAATCATCCCCGAGCCTAATTCCGGTTGGCAACGGGATTTACAACACCGACAGCGGAGAGTTTAAGCCATTCACACCCGAGATAGTGTTTACTAGCAAGATCGCCACGAACTACAACCCAAACGCCACTGAACCTTCGTTCAACGGCTGGAAGTTCAGTGATTGGATCAATGAGTTAGCACAAGGTAACGAGGATAAGCGTATGCTAATTTGGCAAATGCTTGCATCCATCGTTAAGAACCGTGACACGGCTAACGTATTCTTTGCTTTTGTTGACAACGGACAAGGCCGGACAGGAAAGAGCACGCTGGAGCAATTGTTAATGAACCTAGTGGGCAAAGACAATTACACCAGCTTAAAACTAGATGAGTTTGGCCACGATTTCAAACTAGCCAACGCTTACGGCGCCCGGTTGATTATTGGCGACGACAACGAGCCGAAGGGCTATATCGATGATGGAAGCAACCTAAAAAGCATCGTGACCAACGAAACAGTTCTGTTAAACCCAAAGGGAGCTAAACCCTTCACCGCCAGATTTTTCGCAACGGTGGTTCAATCAATGAACGGCGTTCCAACTTTCCGAGATAGAAGCGGTGGCCTGTACCGCCGTTTCCGGATGATTTATTTCCCTAAGCAATACCCCGACACACCAGCGGGCAAGCGTATTAAAGACGATTACATTTACGATCGCCGGTTACTGGAATGGATATTGAAAAGGGCGTTGGAGATTGACGTTACGACCATCATTGATACCCGAGAGAGCCAAGAGCTGGTCTATGACACCAGGCTAGATAATGACCCGGTCCTTTACTTTGTAGAGGAAGTTGTTAGCAGGCTACAGAGCACACGTTTCCCGACTAGTTTTCTCTTTAATTTATTTTGCGCTTTTATGAAGTCAGAAAACAACCCCACCAAACTCAAGCAACGATCCTTCACTAAACAGATACGACCTTACATGGAGAGCAAGGGATGGAAGTACGATAACAAGAATCTCAGCTCCCTAGATCGCTTTGATAAGCGGGACCTAGACCTAGTAGACGAATACGACGACCGGGTTGGAACTAACTACCCACGATTAGCAAAACAAGACGTCAGGACACGGACAGGAATTTTCTATCGTGACGACCCAACCGGTTAAAAACTGTTACTAACCGGGTTACCGGGAAGTAAACCGGGTGGCCAAATCCCTTGATACTACTACCTTTATTTACTCTTTCCCGGTTACCCGGTAAAGAAACAAGAAAAAGATATATATAAGATACAGAAGGTATATGTATATAGGGAGTAACAGACCCCCATTTTTAAACCGGGTTACCGGGAACGGGACTTAATCCTTACAGCCCCAACGGTTATAGCGCCCGGTAAAGTTACCGGGTTCCCGGTTAACTAAGCCGCCTTTTAACCGGATGCACTACAAGATCAACCAAGAAAAGAGGTAAAAAATATGCTTAACAACGACGAGAAACGCATCATTAAGGCCATCCCTGAAGGCGCAGACCACCCCCGTTCAATGAGGGAAGTGGCCCGCCTGGTTGGCCTTAATGCCCGGACAGTACGGGCCATTGTGCATAATTTGAACGTTAAGGGCTACCCAATTGGAGCAAGTCGTCACCAGCCAGCCGGCTATTTCTGGGCCACTAGCGACGATGAATTAGAGCTAGCGTTACGGCCAATCACAAGTCAGACCCGAGAGGTACAACGGCGATTAGCAGGATTGCGACGTGCTAAGACGATCAGCAAGAAAGAGGCGTTAGCTGAACCAACCGAAGCTGACCCAAAGGTAAAGGACCAGACAACCAAAGAGGCCTAGAGGGATGGAGAAAATGACCGAGCAAGAGCTTGTTGGCTTGAAGTACTTGGAAATGTTGCGCTTGATGGTGATCGTGAAGCGCCTGGAAAAGAGCATCACCGAGCTGGTGGATGAAATTACCTATCTTGCCCATGACAGTTCCGAGTACCAGGCAAAGGTAAAGCTACTAACTGAGGCCTACCACAAGCACCGAGTGTTCATTGACCAGATCATGCAAGATCGGGACGAGTGTTACCAAGAGGCCAAAGAGATCATGACAAGTCAACGCTGGGACGAGGTGGTTTCACCCGACCTAGCTTACAACATTTGCGACGCCGGGCTTATGTTAGCCGACGTTTTAAAAGATGGAGGTACAGACGATGAAATACGAGCAGATTTTAGCGATCCTAGATAAATGGATTGCCACTTACGAACAGGAATTTGACGTTCTTTGGGTACAAGGCCGAATGAAAGTCCTTGATAAGAGCATCGAAGACCGCCGGGAAAAGCTGGATAAAACCTTTATCAAGATCCCGTTTACTGGAAAGCGCCTTTTCGATGATATCGGCGTGTTACCTGGTCATAAATGGATCCCAACCGCACTAATGGAAGATGCAAAGGAAGTTACAAAGTACAACCGCTTACTGGAGCAAGCGAAGCGGATGGTCACCGACCTAATAGAAACGCAAAGCGCCTTAATACCAGAGATGGAGCGGCTGGCTAGGGAGATTGACAACTTGCCAGAAAGTGAGATAGACCACCGTTTAACCGACAGGACAAGCCGAATCGCTAGTTACACGAGTTCCGCACAAGCCCAACAGCGGGCCATCGATAATATCACCAACGAACCGAAGAAGCGTATCACCTGGTGGAAGGTGGGAGCTAAGTAATGATCACAACTACGCAAGAGGCCTAACAAGTCATCGGCAAATACCGCCGGATAGTGGTCAGCATCCCCTTCACCGACCAACAGGAAGCAAAGAGGCTAATCGAAGAATATTAAGGACAGCAGATAGTAAAAGACCGCCACCCAACAAAGGTGACGGCCTTTTTATTTTGGCCCACTCAATGGAGCTATTATAGCATTGCTAGGCAACCGACCGGCCTTTTCTGATTGATATAATGAAGGACGTGTTGACGGATGCTAGGGACAAACTCAAAACCGAGCCGGTCTAATGCCCAATCCAAAAACGGATCGGGGACGGGCCCTAATCTGGGCCGGCCTTTGAAGGGATCAGAGTTGAGCAGTTCAAACGGTCATAACTCAAAAATGAGTTTTCACCATTTGGAGAGCCTAAAATTGGACGGTCATAATCCAAAAGTGGATTTTCACCCTTTGGAGGGCGCAAATTGCGCAGCCCCCCTTTCCTATTTTTCCCCCGAGAGTAAAATTAAACCGCCCTAAGTGGTGAAGTGGCTGGGAGGTGAAGCCAAAAGTGGAGTGATCGAAGCCGGCAACCGACCTATTAAAACCTGTTGTTGATCGCCGACCAGACCAACAGACACCAACGGCCACAACCTGATAAAACCTGACATTTAACGAGGCTGACTAAGAATTAGGAGGAGCTGTAAACATGAAAGTGAAAGAATTTTATGCTGCTTCAAATTATGCACCCGTTTCTTATCAACGTATCACTATGTACTACAGCATTATGGGGGATAATCCACTACCGACTAAACGGCCTGATTGGGAGTGTTTGCTTACTTTGTATCACGAGTACACTACCGTGTTTGATCAGCTTAATGAAGAGGAGCAGACTATCATCAAGCGTCAGTTCATCAATAAGGAACGGGTTAATGACGTTATGAACGATATGGGCTTGAAGCCAAGTGCTTACCGCAGACGTCAATTAAGCGCCCGACAAAAATTAGCAGCCGGTCTCAATGCATCCCCTTGCTTTCAGCGTCTGGAAATCACCTTCACCGCCTAAGTACTACAAATACCTACATAATCGCAGGAAATTGCCCAACTGTTTGTTGAAAGTAAAAGCCAATACGGACGGGCCTTGTCACCTGTTGAGTGGTAAACAAAGCCGAACAATTAGGGAGCTTTTGACGTAGCGGGCAAGAACGTTTGCACCTGGAAGTGCAAACATAATGGGCGTACCTAAAAGTACACCCAAACCACCTGGAGAGCATCCCGGCCATCATAACTCAGTATTGATTTTTAACCGCCGACACCGACCAGACCCTAACCAATCCATCATCGGATCGGTTGCCACTTGTGACCGCACAAGCTTGTACACTCATCGAAGGAAGCGCACGACAGCAGGCTCCGACCAGGAGGCCGGGCGCATAGTTGCGCTGGGGCCACAACAACCGTATAACCTTGTACACTTGTTAGGTCACCAGACCAGGCGCAGGGAATGCACCGTATCAACTAGCGACAGCTAATAATAACGAGCCGTACAGGTGTTTTAGATGAATTAGATGAATTATCCATTGCACAGTTAAAACGGCTTAAAATGGACGAGAGAGGTAAATAAAAGAGGGTGACTAATTAACACCCCCGCCCCCCATAATTTATAACAGCAGAGCGCACACATTGCCATTGTCTTTATCGCAGACTATGTTTTTCGAATTCTGACGAGGGGGGGCAGACCGTCACAGTTACTAACGACACATGTTGTCGCTAGGGCTGAGAATGTGGCAAACAGTCCCAGATTAGACCGACTGACAGCTCCCTAGCCCAACCAGGCGATACTTGGTGACGGATGGTGGTTGTAATTTTGCCTAAAAGCTAATCACGGACCTTTTTGTCCTGGAGCAGTCACCACCACACTATCAAAGCCAACCAAATAAAAAAGAGCTATCTAAATCAGATAGCCCAAATGCACGACCTTATGAAAATGATTTTTACCACAGTTTTACCACAGTTTCTATTTAAAACTATGTTTACTGATTTTCAGTAAGAATAAAAAATGCCGTCATATCAAGGTTTTAAACACCCCTGAAAATGACGACAATAAAACCAAGTGCCCCAAACAGGATTCGAACCTGTACATGGTTACCCATACAACGACCTGAACGTTGCGCGTCTGCCAGTTCCGCCACTGGGGCATGATATTTGTTTTTGATGCGCCCCCGGGGAGTCGAACCCCGATCTCGAGAACCGGAATCTCACGTGCGATCCATTACACTAAGGGCGCGTCTTTTAATGATACTAATCATTATTAACGCTTTGCTATCAAGCAACGTATATAATATTACACATTATTCTCCTTTTTGACAAGCCCCTTTTTCGAATTATTTTAAGCCCTCCTTAATTACTATCTAGACCAATTTTGCTAAACCAGCCGTTAAAAATATATTATAAAAAGTTATTGTCAACTAGACCATTAAGGATTATGATGGTCAATATTAAGAAGCAACGGGGATTCATCCCCCGCTAACCAGTTGTAAATACTGAATATAAAGTAGTTCAGATAACCATGGAGGAATTAGATCATGATGAAAAACGAAAAGATGCTAGCGGCCTTAAATGTATACGAAAACCAAGATACTAAGGCCGAAATGAGCCAATTAGCTGCCGAAAGTGCCAATGCCGAACTTGATCTCTTATGCCAAGACCTTCACGACTAAGCTCTTCCATTAAAATTGCAACATATAAAATTGCAACATATCATGTAAATTTCATCGCCGGTCACTCGATTGTTCGAAGGGCCGGCATTTTTATCAAGAACCATCTTGACCCCACCCAAAATACTTACTCATAAATAATATTGATGGTGTAACATAGATGAGAAATTCCCCTAGCCAAGCATAATCTTTTAACTAGGGAAGGAAATTCATCCTGTTAATGGTGGCAAATCATTTGACCTTTTTTGACCTACAGAGTAGACTATCCACATAAGTTAGCAATCAGTACTAACTAGTGCTAATTAAGGAGGCCAACTGAATGAACTTAGTACCAACCGTCATTGAGCAGTCGTCCCGTGGCGAACGCGCTTATGACATTTACTCCCGTCTTTTAAAAGACCGGATTATTATGTTATCTGGTCCAATTGAAGATAACATGGCAAACTCAATCATCGCTCAACTACTCTTCCTTGATGCCCAGGATTCAACTAAGGACATCTACTTGTACATTAACTCCCCGGGTGGGGTCGTAACCTCTGGGATGGCGATTTATGACACGATGAACTTCATTAAGTCTGATGTACAAACAATCGTGATCGGGATGGCTGCCTCAATGGCATCCGTTCTGGTTTCCTCTGGGGCTAAGGGTAAGCGATTCGGTCTCCCACACTCGACCGTGATGATTCACCAACCATCCGGTGGAGCCCAAGGGCAACAAACCGAAATTCAAATCGCTGCCGAAGAAATCCTGAAGACGCGCAAGATGATCAATGAGATCCTTGCTAAAAACTCCGGGCAAAGCATCGAACGGGTTGAACAAGATACCGAACGGGACCACTACTTAACCGCCCAAGAAGCGGTTGACTATGGTCTTTTGGATGGGATCATGGACTCCAATAAATTGAAGTAATAAAAAAGGCGCCTCAGGGCGCCTTTTTTATTACCTATTAAATTGCCTTACCCTGCCTTAATTCATCGGCGTAGGCATTTAGTTTACGAAGCCGGTGGTTAACTCCTGACTTCGAGATTGGACCACCCGGAACCAGGGCTCCCAGTTCCTTTAGACTCACTTCTTGATGAGCCAACCGTGTTTCAGCAATTGCTCGCAGTTTTTCAGGTAAGCTAGCCAGCCCTACCGTGTCCTCAATCAGCATAATATTTTCTACCTGGCGGTTAGCGGCATTGGCCACCTTATCCATGTTGGCGTTTTCACAGTTAACTAGCCGGTTGACCGAATTACGCATATCACGGACAATCCGGATGTTTTCAAATTCTAACATTGAGGTCGTCGCCCCAATCAGTTGTAAGAAATTAGCAATCTTTTCGGCTTCCTTCAAATAGACGATATAACCGCTACGCCGATTGGTTGTCCGGGCATTAAGGCCATAGCGATTGATCATTTCGGCAATCATCTCGTTGTGTTCTTCGTATAAAGAGTAAATTTCAAGATGGTACCGGGATGTTTCTGGGTTGTTGACGGACCCCCCTGCCAAAAAGCCCCCCCGTAAATAGGAGCGGATCATCAAATCATCGGTCAAGAGGTCCATTGGTACCCGTTCTTTAATCTGAAATCCATTTAAAATTGCTAAGTCACTCAGAATCTCTTGGGCATGGAACCGTAGACGGACAACGTAGGTGTTGTTCTTCTTAAGCTTCATCTTCTTACGCACCAAGATATCACTTTCTACCTTGTAGAGCTGTTTAATCAGCGAATAGATCCGTCGGGCAATCGCTGGACTTTCAGTCTGAACATTCAGAATCATGGTGTGGTTGGCTAGGCCAATCGAGCCATTCATTCGAATTAGAGCCATCAATTCTGCGCGTGCGTTTTTTTCGTGCACTACAATCCCAGTGAGTTCTTTTTTAACCTCGCTAGCGTAAGACATGGGCGTCCCCTTTCAAATTTTAATAGTGAACATCGTGGAGGCGGTTAATCAACTCCTCCACCACCTTGTCGCGATCATGGAAGGCTCCGTTATCACTTAACCGCAAGAAGTTACTTGAAATTACCCGGCAGCCCATTTCCCGTAGGGCGTTGAAGTCATGGGTAACCGGCTGTGAGATTTCATTCCACTCCTTAAAATCGATATAGTCATTTGGCACCGGCTGGATGTTAACCAAAACGGTGTCAACAAAGTTTTTACCTAGGTGATTATTTAAAACCCGGACGTGATCGGCATCGGTGAAGTAGTCGGTCTCCCCTTTCTGGGTCATAATGTTGCAGATATAAACCACCTCGGCACTCGTTTCACAAACCGCCCGGCCAACGTTTTCAATCATTAAGTTAGGTAAGATGGAGGTGAACAGGCTCCCTGGTCCCAGGACAATTTGGTCGGCATCCATAATTGCATCGATAACTTCGGGTACCGCTTCAGGCTGATGCTGATCTCCGTCGCTTACCCACACGTGGTCAATTTGACCATGGGCCGCGGTGATTTCGGATTCGCCCCGGATCATCCGACCGTCAACAAAGGAGGCGTTGAGGGTCAACGGTTCATTTGCGACCGGATAGATATGTCCACGAATTTTCATCATTGTCCCTAACTCTTGAACCGCCTCAAAAATCCCACCTCGCATTTCTGCCAAAGCCGAGATAATCAAGTTACCGATTGCGTGACCAGCTAAGAACTGATCAGAACTTTGGAAGCGGTACTGAAAAATATCCTTTTCAATCCGGGGTACTTCCGCCAGGGCCACCAGGGCATTTCTGATGTCACCAGGTGGTACCACGTTTACATAATTACGTAGGATTCCGGACGACCCGCCATCGTCGGCAACGGTCACAACAGCAGTTATATCAACATTATGGTCTCTTAGACCGCGTAAAATTACCGGCAGGCCAGTCCCGCCACCAATTACCACGACCTTTGGGCGATGATGCATCAAAGCTACTCCTTCTTTCTATTACTGGGCCTTATCCACATCGCGGTGGTGGACACTGACTGGATATTCGTTATTCTTTAAATCATGGGCAAGGCGGTTAGCAATCGTCACCGAACGGTGCTGACCACCAGTACAGCCAATCGCTATTGTTAGGCTACTCTTACCCTCTTTGATGTAACCCGGTAACGCTACTTCAATCAGTGAGTAAAGGTATTGATAGAAATTCTTAGCTAAGGGGCTTTGCATCACGTACTCTTGGACCGCAACGTCATTGCCAGTTTGGTGCTTTAACTCTGGAATATAATACGGGTTAGGTAAAAAACGGACGTCCATCACCAGGTCCGCATCTAAGGGAATCCCATACTTAAAACCAAAGGACATCACGTTGACATAAAAGGAGTGGGCCTTGTCTGGTGAAAAGCGGTCTGTTATCCGAGCTCGAAGCTGGCGGGGAGTTAAGTTAGTCGTATCAATAACTTGGTCGGCTTGGGCTTTAAGGTTTCCTAGTAGCTGGCGTTCCCGCATAATTCCCGGTAAAACTCCATCTTGCTGGTTTAAAGGATGGGCACGCCGAGACTCCTTGTAACGCGAAACCAGTTCCTCGTCGGTTGCCTCCAAGAACAAAAGTCCTAGGTTTATAGCCGTGCGCTTACGTAGAGAAGCAACGCAAGGGGAAATCTGATTGTAGAACTCCCGTGACCGCGAGTCCATTACCATTGCCATCCGGGTGAATTCCCCCGACTGCTTGATCACGTCAATGAACTTGGTCGCCAGGTTCGGTAGCATGTTATCAATCACAAAGTAGCCCAGGTCTTCAAACGATTGAACTGCCACCGTTTTTCCTGCACCACTCATTCCAGTAATAATAACGACCTCTAATTGTTCCGCCATCTTCAAACACCCCCATTTTTTAACACCTCTTGATTTTAACACACCGGGTGTATCATGCCTAGCAACGCTACCCGGCGTATCAAAAATTATTCAAGATAAGGCTCCCGCCTGTTCATTACCGGACAAGCGGGAGCCTTGCTTAGTATTAATTATTTTCTGGGGTTCCCTTCTCAGTCTTGATGTTGAATTCCTTAGCCAGGTTGGCTACCGAAAGAATCGGCACTTGGTGATCAGCTAAGTAGCGGAACTGGGCACTCTGCTTATTGGCGGCCCGTGGTACCGTACTGTTGGTATCTAATAAGAGCCCCAGACGGGCTTCCTTTGGTGAAACCCGTTTAAAGTGGTGCTGACAGTGGTTGGCCAACTGGTCAATCACCGACTGGTCATTGGTAATCCGCGTCTGCTTAGGATTGAAAACCACCGCTACCGGAATACTACCATCTTCTTGGGCTAATTCCCCCAAGGAAACCGGTTTTTGATCGAGGTCGGTCAGTTTCCCTTTGGGTTGGTCTATTACCATTGGAACCCGTTTGCTCCTCGGTGCTTCCTTGACGACCCGATTCTGGGGCTTAGACTTATCAGATGACTGCTTACTTCGGGCCCTAGCTCCCCTTGGGGATTCTTGCTTACCCGTTTCCCTTGCTAGACCATGATTTTGCCAACTAGCCAGTTCTGGCAGGGAAATTAGGTAATCATAAACCTGCGCCGTCAACAAGACGTCAGCCAAGGCATGGTGCATGTTGGAAACATCAAGCCCCAATAAGCGTCCCATCCCCCGCAAACTCGGCTTATTCGGTAACTCACCCAGCCAGCTGGCCAGTTCATCAACTTCAAAGCAACAGACCGTTTTTTCATCGACTTGGGGCCCACCGTGGTTGTTGATAGCATCAATTAGTACCTGCAGGTCACCATGGACATTCCACCCCCCAATCGGCAGGCTGAAGTCAAGAAAGTTTAAGAGATCAGTGACAATCTTATCCCACTGCCCCTGCTTCTTATAAGTCTTATAAGTAACGTTGGCATAATCAATCCCGCGTAAAAGGTCATCTGCCTCAGCATCAGCCCAGTAAACAAAGCGGTGAAATTGCTTCCCCACCTTATGACCGTTTTGGTACTTAACAACCCCAATCTCAAGCGGAAGGTGTTCGCGGGTCTTTTTATGGGTGGCAAACTCAAGGTCCAACAGGTAGTACTTACTTGGGAGGCTTTGGAGTTTGGCCAGTTTCATTTCTTGCATTCTAAAGTCCTTTCCATTAGATAATTTATCCGTACAATCTAGTTACATCAAGGATAGGAGCTAATTAACTGCTTTGTCAAGAAAGGTCTATGAGTGTTTTTTCTCAGCCCGCTGCTTAGCCCACTCGGCGTCCCGAGCCAGCATCACCTTTAGGTAGTGACCGGTGTATGATTCGGAAACTTGTGCGACCTCTTCAGGGGTCCCGGTGGCGACAATTTCACCCCCGGCCTGCCCCCCTTCCGGTCCAAGGTCGATCAGCCAGTCAGCAGACTTAACCACGTCTAAGTCGTGTTCGATCACCAAAACGGTGTTACCGGCATCTACCAACCGTTGCAAGACGGTCAAGAGGCGCTTGATGTCAGCCATGTGAAGCCCAGTTGTTGGCTCGTCTAGGATATAAAAAGACTTCCCGTTAGACTGACGGTGCAACTCACTGGCTAGCTTCATCCGCTGAGCCTCCCCCCCAGATAAGGTAGTGGCTGGTTGCCCTAAGTGAACGTAGCCTAGACCGACGTCTTGAATCGTCTGGAGCTTGCGCCGGATCTTTGGAATTGCACTGAAGAAGTGCAGGGCCTCTTCAACGGTCATATCCAGAATCTGAGCGATATTTTTGTCTTTATAGTGAACCTCGAGGGTCTCAGAGTTATAGCGGGTTCCATGACAAACTTCACAAGGGACATACACATCAGGTAAAAAGTTCATCTCAATTTTAATAATCCCATCCCCATGACAGGCTTCACAGCGTCCCCCCTTAACGTTAAAGGAGAACCGCCCCTTGCCGTAGCCCCGTAGCTTAGCCTCGTTGGTTTGAGCAAACAGCCCCCGAATGTCATCGAAGACGCCAGTATAGGTAGCAGGATTAGAACGCGGGGTCCGGCCAATTGGTGATTGATCGATGTTAATTACCTTTTCGATATTTTGAAGACCCTGAATTTCCCTGTAGCGGCCCGGCTTTTCGTTAGCTCGGTTTAACCTTTGAGCCAGGATCCGCTTTAAAATCTGATTTACCAAGGTTGATTTTCCAGACCCAGATACCCCAGTCACGCAGATCAGTTTACCCAATGGGAATTTAACGGTAATATCCTTGAGGTTGTTCTCCTTGGCTCCCACCAGGGTGAGTACATGCCCATTACCAGTACGTCGCTCATTCGGGATTGGAATTACCTCCCGTCCGGATAGGTATTTACCAGTTAATGACTTACGTGAGCGCATGATCTGCTTAGGAGTTCCAGCCGCCGTTACCTGGCCCCCAGCTTCTCCAGCCCCCGGGCCAATGTCAATAATATAATCAGCCGCGCGCATCGTATCCTCATCGTGTTCTACCACAATCAGGGTGTTTCCCAGGTCACGCATCTTCTTTAATGAATTAATCAGGCGGTCGTTGTCTCGTTGATGAAGCCCAATTGAAGGTTCGTCCAGCACGTACATGACCCCAGAGAGGTTCGAACCAATTTGGGTGGCTAAGCGGATCCGCTGGGCCTCTCCCCCGGAAAGGGTTCGTGCTGACCGCGACAGGGTCAGATACTCAACCCCCACGTTTTGCATGAAGGTTAAGCGATCAAGAATCTCCTTTAGAATGGGGCGGGCAATCTCCTGATTTTGCTTAGACAACTTTACATCCTTAAAGAAGCTAATTTCTTTTGAGATCGGTAACTCAGAAACCTGACCAATGTTTTGTCCGGCAACCTTGACTGCCAAAGCCTGCTCATTAAGCCGGTAACCATGGCAAGCTGGACACGGTAATTCCGCCATGTACTTGCGCATCTGCTCCCTGGTGAAATCCGAGTTAGTCTCCTTATAGCGCCGTGAAACGTTGGTAATAACCCCTTCGAAGGTCACATCAACATCCCGAATCCCGCCAAAGTCATTTTTGTAATGGAAGTGGAAGGTCAAATCGTCCCCGTAAAGTAAATGGTGCTTAACCTCTTCTTCGAGTTGTTCGAAGGGCGTGTCCATGTTAATCCCCGCCGCCTGGCAGTATTGGCTTAATAAGCTCGGGTAATACTTAGAAGAGATCGGGTTCCACGGCAAAAGGGCCCCTTCGTTCAGGGTCTTAGTTTGGTCGGGAACCACCAGGTCAACATCAACCTCCAACTTACTCCCTAACCCCTCACAGGCGGGGCAGGCCCCCAGCGGAGCATTAAAGGAGAAAAGCCGGGGTTCTAGTTCCGGCATTGAAAAGTCACCATAAGGACAAGCGTAGTGTTCGGAAAAAGGGATCTTTTCACCACCGATAATATCGGCTACAGCCACCCCATCGGCCAATCGTAAGGCAGCCTCAAAGGAGTCAAACAGACGTGAGCGGACCCCCGCCTTGACGATGATCCGGTCAACCACTACATCAACTGAATGCTTCTTATTTTTCTCTAGTTCTGGTACCTCGTCAATATCATAGGTCTGCCCATCAACTTGGACCCGAACGAAGCCATCCTTTTTGATCTTCGCTAAAACTGTCTTTTGAGTCCCTCGTTTTTCGTGAACAACCGGCGCTAAGACCTGAAGTCGGGTTCGTTCCGGTAGTTCCATGATTTGATCAACCATTTGCTCCGGCGACTGGCTAGCGATCGGTACCCCGTGATTCGGGCAGACCGGGGTCCCCACTCGTGCCCACAAGAGACGTAAAAAATCATTGATCTCCGTAACCGTTCCCACTGTTGAGCGGGGGTTATGGGAGGTTGTCTTTTGATCAATCGAAATGGCTGGTGAAAGCCCCTCAATTGAATCAACATCAGGCTTATCCATCTGTCCCAAAAACTGACGTGCGTAGGCCGAAAGACTTTCCACGTAACGGCGCTGCCCTTCAGCATAGAGCGTATCAAAGGCCAATGACGACTTCCCAGAACCTGACAATCCCGTGATCACAACCAATTTATTCTTGGGAATTGTCACATCAATGTTTTTTAAGTTGTGCGCCCGCGCACCACGAATCACAATCTTTTCGTTTGCCATCGTAAAACTCCTATTTTTTCTTCATTTGACTCGTTAATTCCATGACCGTGTCACGCAGTGTCGCCGCTTGTTCGAAGTCTAAACGCTTAGCAGCTGCTTTCATCTGCTCGGTTAATTCGGTGATCATCTGAGTTTGAGCTTCCTTATCAAGCGCGGCAAAGTCTTCGCTGGTGAATTCGGTTCTCTTATCTTCAATATCTTCTTCAACCGGCTTGATGGCAGAAATCGCCTCTTGGATCGGTTTAATGATCGTCTTAGGAACGATACCATTTTCCTTGTTATACGCCTCTTGAATTGTTCGCCGGCGTTTGGTTTCATCAATGGCCGCCCGCATTGAATCGGTAATTGTATCGGCGTACATGATTACGGCCCCGTGAGCGTTGCGGGCTGCGCGTCCAACCGTTTGAATTAAAGAGCGCTCGTTTCTTAAGAATCCTTCTTTGTCAGCATCCAAAATGGCCACTAAGGAAACTTCTGGGAGGTCTAGTCCTTCCCGTAAAAGGTTGATCCCGACTAAAACATCAAATTTTCCGCGCCGTAGGTCACGGATAATCTGAGTTCGTTCAAGGGTCTTAATATCCGAGTGGAGGTACTTCACCTTTAGGCCGAGGTCCTTTAAGTAATCGGTCAAATCCTCTGACATTTTCTTAGTCAAAGTAGTAACTAGCACCCGCTCATTTTGCTCTATTCGCTTGTTAATCTCGCCTACCAGATCATCTATCTGTCCCATCACTGAACGAACTTCAATTGTTGGGTCAAGCAGGCCGGTTGGTCGAATAATCTGTTGGACCACGCAGTCGGTTTGGGCCTCTTCATACGGTCCTGGGGTTGCTGACATATAAATGACCTGGTGAACATGACCCTCAAATTCCTTTAGGGTTAGCGGCCGGTTATCTAAGGCACTTGGTAAGCGGAAGCCGTAGTCAATCAACTGTTGCTTACGTGCCCGGTCCCCATTATACATTCCCCGAACTTGGGGCATCGTTTGATGAGATTCATCGACAATTAATAAAAAGTCCTTGGGAAAGAAGTCTAACAGAGTGAACGGTGGCTCACCAGGCTTGCGCCGGTCCATATAGCGCGAGTAATTTTCAATTCCGTTGGTGTAACCCATTTCCTTCATCATTTCAACGTCGTAAGTTGTCCGCTGCTGTAGGCGTTGGGCCTCTAAGAGCTTACCTTCCTTGGTAAACTTGGCTACCTGGTTTTTCATGTCAGTTTCAATTTCTGGTAAGGCCAGGTCCATAACTTCTTCGGAGGTTAAAAAGTGGGTAGCCGGAAAGACCGAAACATGTTCTCGCTCGCCCAGCACCTCCCCAGTTAGGGCGTCAACCTCACGAATCCGATCAATTTCATCACCAAAAAACTCAACCCGGATCGCCTTTTCTTCCCGTGAGGCCGGGAAGATTTCCACTACGTCACCCCGGACTCGGAAACGGCCCCGCTGAAAGTCGATGTCATTACGGTCAAACTGAATCTCCACCAGTTCCCGTAGTAGGCGGTTACGAGGGATTTCCTGACCAACTCGTAAGGAGACAACGTGGTTTTGGTATTCAGCCGGTGACCCTAACCCGAAGATCGAAGAAACCGAGGCCACAACGATCACGTCATTCCTTTCAATCAAAGACGAGGTTGCCGAGTGACGAAGCTGGTCAATCTCATCGTTAATTGAAGCATCCTTTTCAATGTAAGTATCACTGGAAGGGACGTAGGCTTCGGGTTGGTAGTAATCATAATAGGAAACGAAGTACTCAACGGCGTTGTCCGGGAAAAACTTTTTCATTTCCCCGTAGAGCTGACCAGCTAAGGTTTTATTGTGCGATAAAATCAACGTGGGCCGGTTAACGTTTTTAATTACGTTGGAGATGGTAAAGGTCTTCCCCGTCCCGGTGGCTCCCAACAGAATTTGCGCCTTTTTACCCTCTTCAACCCCCTTGGTCAAAGCGGCAATCGCCTCTGGTTGATCACCAGTTGGTTGGTAATCTGAGACAAGTTTAAACGGCTGATCCGGTTGGCGATAAATCATCGTCTGACCCCCTTTTTTACTAGCGTATAAGGGCCCGCGGTTAAAGTTTTACCACGGGCCCACAATCAAACTAAGTTTAGCACACGAACGTCTATTCGTCTAATTAGATGATTCTTTCTCTTCTTCGATCCGTTGCTGCCAAAGGCGAACATAGTTCAACCAGGCAAACTGGTAACTGGCGGCAATTACGTAAATTACTAGGGTAACTATTAAGGGCCACCATAATTTTAAAATTACTAGGGCGCCAGCGACAAACATGGCTAAGTTAGCAATGATCGTTACTAAAATAGGGGTTTGTTTTTTCATTTTCTTTTACCTTTGAATAATCTGGGTGGTAATGATAGCTAACTGTTGGCTATTGCTAGCGACGTTATCCTTCAGTAATTCGGGTAGGATCTTTTTTAAGAAGTACTGCACCGAAGCCATGCTGGAAAAGTCCATAATTGCTTCCAAACTGGAGCGGTAAATATCCATGTAAACAGGTTCGGGGTTTCCCTTTTGGATTTCGCCAAAGGATTCGTACATTAGGTCAATCTTGTCGGCAACCGAAAGGATCTGGCCCTCGATGGTCTCATCTTTTCCTTCTTCAAAGCGACGTTCATATGCCTTACGGAACTCAGCTGGGATCTCAGACTGAATAAAATTTTCAGTCAACGATCGATCAACCCTAGCCAGCATCGTCCGTAACTCCGGGGTTGCGTACTTAACCGGCGTCTTAATATCGCCAATGAAGCGCTCAGTGTAATCATGATTAAGCGCCCGTTCGTACAGGGAACGCCAATCGATTTCGTTACCCGCCTGCTCTTCAATGTCGCCCAGCATCTGAGCTGCCTGAGTCACCTTAAAGGAATGGGCGGCAACATTGTGCTCTTCAAACTTAAAATAGCCCGGTGCCCGGTTAATCATCTCTAAGTCGCTTAAACTTTTAAGGTATTCATGCATTCCCATATTTTTCTCTTTCCTTCCAAAAATGGTGCGATCCCAAGCGGGGCGCACCATTTCAAATCAATCATTCGTTAGCAAAAGTGGTTAAGGCAGCTTCAAAGTCTGCCAACTTTTGGTTAGATTCTTGCTCAGTCTTCGCTGACGTTCCAATGTAAAACTTAAGCTTTGGTTCAGTTCCGGACGGCCGAATGGCAATCCAGGTCTCATCAGCCAAGATGTAGCGTAAAACATTAGAGTTTGGCATCCCCAGTTTCTCAACGGTCCCGTTGGCCTGAGTCCTAGTGTTGTTAGTGAAGTCTTCGGTCTCTTCAATCTTCACTCCGGCAAATTCCTTTGGTGCTTCCTCACGGAACTTCTTCATCAGGGCTGCAATCTTCGCCGGTCCTTGAACCCCCGCGTATGTCGTTGAGATTGTCTTTTCCTTGAAGTAGCCGTACTTAGCAAATAACTCTTGTACCCCATCGTAAAGAGTCATTTCCCGGCTCCGGTAGTATGCGGCTACCTCAGCTAGGAGAACCAGAGTTTGAATGGCATCCTTATCCCGAACAAACGGTTTGATTAGATAGCCGTATGATTCTTCAAACCCAAACATGAAGGTATGGTTATGCTTAGTTTCATACTGGTGAATCTGGTCGGCAATCCACTTGAAGCCAGTCAAAACATTTACCATTTCCACCCCGTAGCTCTGAGCAATCTTGGTGGCGAAGTTCGTGGAAACAATTGACTTAACGGCAGCTGCATTTTCTGGTAGAGTACCGGCCTGCTTGTTAGCCTCTAAGATGTAGTGTAGCAAAACAGTGGCAATTTGATTTCCAGTCAGGAGTTGGTAATCCCCGCTTGGTTGGCGTACCGCACAGCCCAGCCGATCAGCATCCGGGTCGGTAGCGATCAAAATATCGGCATCCACCTTTTTACCAAGGACCGTTGCCCGTACAAAGGCCTCCGGAAATTCTGGGTTTGGGTTTTTGAGTCCTGGGAAGTCACCGTTGGGCATTGCTTCTTCTTCCACCAGCTCATAATTAGTAAAGCCTGCCTGCTTTAAGGCCCGTTCCCCAAGCATCCGTCCGGTCCCGCACAGTGGGGTGTAAACGAACTTCATGTCCTTACCAAATTCCTTGGCTAACTCGTTGTTAATCGTAACCGTCTTAACGTTATTCAGGTAGGCCTGGTCAACGTCTTCACCAATTACGATCTCTAAGCCCTTATCCATCAGCTCACCTTCGTCAGCCAACTCAATATTAAAGAGGTCTTCAATCTGACGGATATAGTCCGTCATCATATCGGATTCCTTTGGTGGCATTTGTCCCCCATCTTCACCGTAGATCTTGTAGCCGTTATATTCCTTAGGATTGTGGCTGGCTGTGATCATGATTCCCGCGTAAGTGTGCAGGTGGCGTACCGCAAAGGACAGTTCCGGTGTTGGGCGCAGGTCGTCGTAAATATAAGTCTTAATCCCCTTGGCTCCTAAAACCCGTGCTGCTTCGTGGGCAAAGAGGCGGGAGTTATTGCGAGAGTCGTAAGAAATAGCGACCCCGCGGGCCATCGTTTCTTCACCCAAACTGGTCATCAGCTTAGCTAAGCCAGCCGTAGCCTGACGAACCGTGTAGACATTCATCCGGTTAATTCCGGGACCCATCAGCCCCCGCATCCCGGCCGTTCCAAAGGAAAGTGGGCCGTAAAAGGCGTCCTCTTTCTCTTGGTCGTCATCCATTTCAACGAGTTGTTTCTTTAGCGCCGGTTCTAATTGATCTTGGTTTAGCCATTCTTGATAGGTGTCTTTCCAGGTCACAACAAGCATCTCCTTACGGTATTTATTTCAACAACTTTAGTATACCGCACTAGTGAAAGGGGTTAAATAGATGACCCAGATTTAATCTGTCTAATGCCCCATCATGATCATTAGAGGAACCATTACGACTTCGCTTTACTAATCAGACACTGCTCAACCCGTTCATTAAACAGCATGAGGTTAACATTAGTAACCACCCTTTCTGACATTCTAGCATTGGCTCCAAAATAATCATTGCACTTTCCCTTTTAACGCGCTATATTAAAAATTAATTAGAAAATTAAGTAACGATGTAAAGGAGATGTTTACATGGCACGAAAAGTTGCTATTGTTGGGATGGGTAACGTCGGTGCAACCGTTGCCCACTATATTATCGCCGGCGGATTTACCGACGATCTCATCCTCATTGATCCTCGTGAAGAAAAGGTTATCGCCGATGCTGTCGACTTTGAAGACGCCATGGCTAACCTCGAGTATCACACCAACATCTTCGTTAATGATTATCAGTCTCTGGCTGACGCCGATATAGTTATTTCAGCCCTAGGTAATATTAAGCTCCAGGATAACCCCGATGATGACCGCTTTGCCGAACTTCCCTATACCCGGGTACAGGTTCGCAAGGTTGCCGAAAAGCTCAAGGAGGTCGGCTTCAACGGGATCATCGTAGCTATCACTAACCCGGTTGACGTAGTTACTTCACTATATCAAGAGGTTACCGGCCTTCCTAAAAATCACGTGATCGGAACCGGAACGCTTCTTGACTCTGCCCGGATGAAGCGAGCTGTGGCCAAGAAACTTAACCTGGATCCTCGCTCCGTAGATGGCTATAACCTCGGTGAACATGGTAACTCCCAATTCACCGCCTGGTCCACGGTCCGGGTCCTAGGTAAACCAATTCAAGCCATTGCTGACCAACGGGGACTGGATTTGGTGGCCTTAGATAAGGCTGCCCGGGAAGGGGGGTTCATCGTCTTCCGGGGTAAAAAGTACACCAACTACGGGGTAGCCACAGCCGCTGTTCGACTGGTGAATACGATTCTTTCTAACGCCTTAACTGAGCTACCGGTTTCTAATTACCGCGAGGAATACGATGTCTACCTCTCCTACCCAGCCGTGGTAGGACGAGACGGGATTGTCGAACAGTGTCAGTTAGACCTAACCAAAGAAGAGCTCCAGAAGCTCCAAGTTTCCGCTGACTTTATCAAGCAAAAGTTCGCTGAGTCCTTATCAGCCGCGAACCATGAAAATTAATTAGGAGGACTACTTTTATGACCAAAGAAACTGTCGCAAACTTGAATTGGAACAACCTTGGCTTTGAATACCATGACCTCCCCTATAGCTTCAATGAAGAGTTTAAGGATGGCAAATGGCAAGGGGGACACCTAACGGAAAACTCCACCATCACCTTATCGGAAGCCGCCGAAGTCCTTCACTACGGTCAAGAGGTCTTTGAAGGACTCAAGGCCTACCGAACTAAAGACGGCCATATCAACCTATTCCGTCCGGAAGAAAATGCTAGGCGTCTAGTCAACTCTGCCAAGCGAATGCTAATGGAACCTTACCCAGTCGATAAGTTTGTTGAGGCCGTTAAGCAGATTGTCTTAGCTAACGAAGAATTCGTTCCGCCGTACGGAACGGGCGGTTCCCTTTATATCCGTCCTTTCTTAATTGGAACCCAGCCAATTGTCGGGGTAGCCCCAGCCGATACCTATACCTTTCATATCTATGCCACCCCGGTTGGTGCCTACATCAATGGTTTGGCTCCATCGCCATACACGGTCTCCGAATACGATCGAGCGGCTGGCGCCGGGACTGGTCAAGCCAAGACCGCGGGAAACTACGCTAGCTCCCTTTTACCAGAAATCGAAGCTAAGAAGGCCGGTTTTGCCGATTGTCTTTACTTGGACCCACGCGAACACAAGTATATCGACGAATTCTCCGGTGCCAACTTCTTTGGCATTACCAAGGAGGGTCAGTTCGTAACGCCAAAGTCTGATTCAATCCTGCCATCAATCACTAAGCGTTCCCTGCTAGTAATTGCTGATGACCTGGGTTTAAACCCGGTTGAACGCAAAATTGAAATCGATAAAGAACTCGACAACTTTACCGAAGCCGGGGCCATGGGAACGGCAGCCGTAATTTCACCGGTCGGCTCATTGACCTACAAAGGCCAAAAGCACGTCTTCTATTCCGAAAAAGAGGTCGGACCAGTTACAACTAAGCTCTATAATACCCTTTATGGTATCCAGCAAGGAGATGTCGAAGATACCCACGGTTGGACTGTCCGCGTGAAGTAAGCCAATCCCCATAATAATAAAGGGCTGTAACAATTTTAAAGGGGCCTAGAACCG
>NZ_BCAH01000021.1 GCF_001293735.1 Limosilactobacillus gorillae
TTCGGTGCGTAGTTGACGGCTTAGATCTGGGTAGCAAGTGGACACTAAGTAGCTGAAAGTGGTTACTAGTTCGGGATTTACCTTTTTGAAGGGTTACTGAGTAGGGACTAAGTGGAACGGGATGATTTCCTAAAGTTATCCACAAAGGAGCATAACCCCGGCAGCGTAGGAAATGAGTGAAATTCACAAACTTATCCACAGGTATTAGTCGGAGCGGTGGATAAGTGGATGATTGATAAAAGTATACCGCTGAAACCTTAGGCGCCCAAGGGATTGGCTGGTAGCGATTCGAACAATCGTTTCTGTGGACAATGTGGAAAAGTGATAAATTGAGCTTCTTTTCCACAGGGGGTGCTTTGATTTATCCACAAAAAATGGTGGATAAGCTGGGGATAAGTTGTTAATATGCTGGGGAAAACTAGATTTGACCAGTGGAAAGAAAAACTGCACAAGAAAAAACGTCTTTTCCCCCGCCTGATTACAGGGGTGGGGAAAAGTTACCGGAGGAGAAAAGATGAACATTAAGATTATCGGTATCGGTAAAATCAAGGAAAAGTACTTTAAGGCCGGGATCGCCGAGTACGCTAAGCGGATGGGGCGTTACGCTAAGTTTGAAATTGTTGAAGTGCCCGACGAAAAGGCCCCCGAATCCCTAAGTCAGGCGGAAATGGACGCGGTGATGGAAAAGGAGGGGGAAAGGATCCTGGCTAAGATTAAGGATCGCGAGTACGTGTACGCCCTGGCAATTCTAGGTAAGGAACGCTCCTCTGAGGAATTTGCAAAGGAAATCAACCAGCTGGTTACCTATGGTCACTCGGACATCACCTTTGTGATTGGGGGCTCGTTGGGGTTGGCCCCAGCGGTGTTGAAACGGGCCAATACCCAGATTTCCTTTGGGCGGTTCACCATGCCCCACAAGTTGATGCGCTTGGTGTTGGCTGAACAAATTTACCGTGCCATCACGATTATCAACGGTCTGCCTTATCACAAGTAAGGACGCCGGGTAGTTAATCAATATAATTATGTTCGTTAAGACGCCCTTATTGGCGCCTTTTTTTAATCTAATTTGAAAAAAATGGTATGATTATTGTAATCACTTTATGGAAAGGATGGATAAGGATGAAGTACTCGCACCGTGTTAGTGACGGGATTCATATCCTTAGCTACGTCTATTTGCACCAGGACGCCAAGATCTCGTCAACTAAACTCGCCAAAAGTATTGATTCTAACCCGAGCCTAGTGCGACGGTTGATGTCACGCCTCACCAAGGCCGGTCTCCTCGTCACCCATCCCGGAACGGCATCACCGTCCTTAGCCAAGGCCCCGGAAGAAATCACCCTACTAGACGTTTACCGGGCAGTTGAGGATCAGTACCACCTCTTGCATATTGACGATCAAACCAACCCCAAGTGTCCGGTTGGTAAGAACATCCAGGCGGTTTTAGAGGTGGAATACGCTAAGGTTCAGGCCGCTGCCGAGGCCACCATGGCTAAGATCACGCTAGCTGAAATCACTGCCGATATCAAACAACGAATTGAAGGGTAGGGATGGCAATGGCAACAATTAAAGATATTGCCAAACGAGCGGGCGTTTCCGTTTCAACGGCCTCGCGGGCGCTAAACAATAACCCCCGGATTAGTTCGGGAACCCGGGCTAAGATTAAGCAGATCGCAAACGAATTGGGCTATTCACCCAATTACACCGCCCAGACTCTAACCCGGGGCGAGGCCAATATGGTTGGCTTGGTCTTTCCGGTTACTAATCAAGATGCCCTGGCTAACCCCTTTCACATCGACCTAATGCGAGGCGTTGGTGTGGCTCTTGAAAAGCGTCACTACACGATGGTCGTCGCGATCGCCGAGAGCGAAGAACGCCTGTTGGGGACCGTCAAGTCAATGGTTGCCCAGTCCAAGGTCCATAACTTTTTGCTGCTGTATACCAAGGAAGATGATCCGGTCACCGCTTACTTACGGGCGGCGAAGTTAAACTTCGTGGTGATTGGTCACCCCGAACTAGTAGGCGACCGCTTCGTCGACAATGATAATATCCAGGCCGGCTTCTTAGCCACCCAAAAGCTGCTTGATGACCACCACTGTCAGCACGTGGCCTTTGTTAGCTCACCAAACCACTGGCCATATGAAACCGACCGCCAGCTGGGAAGCAGTCAGTGCTTAAATGAGCGGGGAATGCATGGGCAATCCTGGGTGGTTGAAACCGGCAGTACGCTGACCTTTTTGAGGGATCACCCCGAAGTCGACGGGCTAGTGTGCGCCGACGATCTCTTATTCCTGCAGATTTACCGGCAGTTGCAAGCTACCGACCAGCTGACCCGTTTGGCCGTCATCTGCTTTAACAACAGCCGTCTTTTAGGACAACTTCTGCCGGCCATTGACCGGGTTGACCTGCGGCCTCGTCAGCTTGGAATTGCCGCTGTTGACCTTTTGTTCAACCATCAGGCTGATCACCAATTTGTTACTTTTACCCTCTAGGTGGGAGTGTGGGGACCGTGACGTTTGCCACGGTCTTTTTTAATTATTTTTGTGCAAACGGTTGCACAAACGAGAATGGTTTGTTATAGTTACTCCTGACAGATGATATAAAGCGCTTTCTTTTGGCCTGGATCCACCGAAAGAAGGCCGGTAAAGATTGGAGTGGAAAAGAAAAATGAGTACGCAAAAGTCAACGACCGGCTTGCCAACCTTACCCAAGAGCATGATCTGGATGATTAACTTCGGCTTCTTGGGGGTGCAAACCGCCTTTACCTTGCAGAGTTCACAAATGAGTCGGATCTTTCAAACCATCGGGGCTGATCCTAACAACCTAGGCTGGTTCTTCATCCTGCCCCCACTGGCTGGATTGATTGTTCAACCAATTGTCGGAACATACTCGGACCGGACCTGGGCTCCCAAGCTTGGGGGGCGGCGGCTGCCCTACCTCCTGTTAGGGACAATTGTAGCCGTAATTGTGATGCTCTTACTGCCTAACTCGGGGAGTTTTGGCTTCGGATATGGTTCACTAGCCGCCCTTTGGTTCGGGGCGATCACGGTTGCCTTTTTAGACCTGTCATCAAACGTGGCTATGCAACCCTTCAAGATGATGGTCGGTGATATGGTTAATGATGATCAAAAGTCCTACGCCTACGGGATCCAGAGCTTCTTGTCTAACACCGGGGCGGTCCTGGCGGCCATCTTCCCCTTCCTATTGACCTTCCTAGGGGTAGCGAACACCGCTAAAAAAGGGGTTGTTCCCCAGTCCGTTGTGATTTCTTTTTACGTGGGAGCGGCCCTTCTTGTGATCACCAGCTTATTCACGTTGTTAAAGGTTAAGGAATACGATCCGGCCACTTACGCCATGTACCACGGGATTGACGAGGCCGACAACCAAAAGGGCGAAAATTGGTTGACCCTCTTGAGGAAAGCACCAAAGGCCTTTTGGACCGTAACACTGGTTCAATTTTTCTGCTGGTTTGCCTTTCAGTACCTGTGGACCTATTCGGCCGGGGCAATCGCCCAAAATGTCTGGCACACGACCAACGCCACTTCGGCAGGCTACCAGGCAGCTGGGAACTGGTACGGGGTTTTAGCCGCCGTTCAATCGATTGCTGCCGTGATTTGGTCCTATGTCTTGGCCAAGGTGCCAAACCAGTATCACAAGCTTGGCTACGGGCTGAGCCTCTTGCTAGGGGCGGCTGGCTTTACCTCCATCTTCTTCATTCATGATCAATACATTCTGATCTTCTCCTACGTCCTAGTCGGGATTGCCTGGGCCGGGATGAACACATACCCGTTGACGATCGTGACAAACGCCCTGTCCGGTAAGCACATGGGGACCTACTTGGGGCTGTTTAACGGCTCAATCTGCCTGCCTCAAATCGTGGCCTCACTGGTTTCCTTTGCTCTCTTCCCAATGCTGGGCGGCTCACAAGTCAACATGTTCCTCTTAGCCGGAGTTGTAATGCTCCTGGGGGCCTTATCAGTTGCTACGATCAAAGAAACCTACGTTGAATAAGGAGTGACCAATTATGAAACGAACTTTTGAAATCAGCCCATGGCATGTTAAGACGACTAAGTGGGCACCGGAAGATAAGCTGTTGCAAGAATCCATGACCGCCTTAGCCAATGAAAACCTGGGGATGCGTGGCTTTTTTGAAGAGGGCTATTCCAAAACCACCCTCCAGGGGGTCTACTTGGGCGGGGTCTGGTTCCCCGACAAGACCCGGGTCGGCTGGTGGAAAAACGGCTATCCCAAGTACTTCGGTAAGATGATCAACGCCGTCAATTTCATGAAGCTGACGCTGAAGGTCAACGGTGAGCAAGTTGATCTGGCTAAGCAAACGCCGCATGACTTTTGTCTCGACCTGGACATGAAGCGCGGACTTTTGACCCGGACGGTCACCGTAACGGTGGGGGGTGCCGAGGTTACCCTGAAGTTTGAGCGGTTTGTTTCCGCGGCTCAAAAGGAGCTGGTTTGCCAACGGTTGACCGTGCAAAGCCCTTCTGATCAAGAAATTGAGCTAGCGGTGGACTCCCAAATCGATGCCGACGTCTACAACCAAGACGCTAACTACGACGAACAGTTCTGGAAGGTCCTGGCCAAAGAGGCCAGTGGAAGTCACGCCCTGCTGGTTTCACAAACCAAGGCTAACGACTTTGGGACGCCGCAGTTCATGGTTGCCATGCAAACCAGTGCCAAGACTGATTTGAATCACGTTGGCGACCTAGCAGAGGAAAAGCAGGTAACCAACCAGTTTGCCGGTACGCTTGCTCCAGGCGACAGTGTGGTCTTAGAAAAGCGGACGGTGGTGACCACTTCCCGTGATTACGAAGACCAGGCGAGCCTGGTGGCGGCGGCCGCGGACGTGAGCGCTCAAATTGACCAGGAAAGCTTTGCCGACCTCTTGGCCGCCCACGAGGCCGAATGGGCTAAGCGCTGGTCCAAGTCTGACGTGGTGATCGAAGGCGACGATGAGGCCCAACAGGGGATTCGTTTCAACCTCTTCCAGCTCTTCTCGACTTACTATGGTAACGATAGCCGCCTCAACATCTCGCCAAAGGGCTTTACCGGTGAAAAGTATGGTGGCGCTACTTACTGGGATACTGAGGCTTACTGCCTGCCGGTTTACCTTGGGGTGGCCGACCCGCAGGTGGCTAAGAACCTCTTGTATTACCGTTACCGCCAGTTGCCAGGTGCCTACGTGAATGCCAAGGAACAAGGCCTAAAGGGGGCCCTGTTCCCGATGGTGACCTTCAATGGGATTGAGTGCCACAACGAATGGGAGATCACCTTTGAAGAAATTCACCGTAATGGCGACATCGCTTACGCTATTTATAACTACACCCGCTACACCGGTGATACCTCCTACGTCTTACACGAAGGGGCCAAGGTCTTGGTTGAAATTGCCCGCTTTTGGGCCGACCGGGTTCACTACTCCCAGCGCCAAAACAAGTACATGCTTCACGGGGTAACCGGGCCGAACGAGTACGATAACAACGTTAATAACGATTGGTATACTAACCTTCTGTGTAAGTGGAGTCTCCAATACACCCTGGAGATCTTAGACCAGGTTGACCAGGAAGTACTAAAGGACCTGGCCGTGACTGAAGACGAACGCCGGCTCTTCCAGGCAATTGCCGATAACATGTACCTGCCAGAGGATGCCGAACGGGGGATCTTTCCTGAAAACGACGCCTTCTTGGACAAGGACCTGACCCCGGTAGCTCAAATTCCAAGTGAACAGCTGCCGCTCAACCAGCACTGGTCCTGGGATAAGATCTTACGCTCGCCATACGTCAAGCAGGGGGATGTTATCCAGGGAATCTGGGACTTCATCGACGACTTTACACCGGAACAGAAACGGAAGAACTTTGACTTTTACGAGCAGTTTACGGTCCATGAATCAAGCCTGTCGCCGTCCGTCTACTCAATCGTGGCCGCTGATCTCGGCGACCAGGAAAAGGCGGTTGAACTCTACCAACGTTCGGCCCGCTTGGACCTGGATAATTACAATAACGACACTGACGACGGCCTGCACATCACCTCAATGACCGGGGCCTGGTTGGATATTGTTCAAGGCTTTGCCGGGATGCGGATTAGGAATGGGCGCCTTCACTACGCACCATTCTTGCCGAAGAACTGGACGGCCTACCAGTTTAACCAGGTCTTCCGGGGCCGGACAATTCAGGTCCGGGTTGACCAAGCAGGGACCCACCTGCAGCTAGTCAAGGGGCAACCGTTAGAAGTGGAAGTTGGCCAACAGGTTATTGAATTAAAGTAGCGGCGCCCTCTTGATTTCTCAGAACTTTAATTAGGGAAAGCTTGAAGGGATCGACGTTTTAAACTTTGGCGCTAAGAAATGGTGTTTATTTCCCAGGAAATCACTTGACGGGGCGCCTTAAAATCAAAATAACCACTTTCGTAAAGGAGATATTACCATGAACTTTGCAGATATTCGGGGGTTTGCCTTTGACCTGGACGGGGTGATCGCCGATACCGCCCGCTTTCACACTCAGGCTTGGCATCAGCTGGCTGATCAAGTTAAGACACCGTGGACACAAGAACTCGAAGAGGGGCTCAAGGGAGTCGGCCGGATGGATTCCTTGGAAATGATTCTAAGGGCGGGTGGCCACCAAGATGAGTACAGTCAGGAAGAGAAGGTTGCCTTAGCCACCAGCAAGAATGATCGTTATCAAGAGCTGGTTAAGACCCTGACCCCGGCTGACGCCCTGCCGGGGATGGTGGACTTCCTGGCTGAACTCAAGGCTGCTGGCTACCGTCTGGTTCTGGCATCGGCTTCCAAGAACGCGCCGACGGTTCTGAAGTACCTGCAATTGACCGCTGCCTTTGAGGGAGTCGTTGATCCTAGCAGCGTCGCCAACGGTAAACCAGCGCCTGATATTTACCTGGCTGCTGCCAAGATGCTTAATTTGGCACCGGAACAAGTAGCTGGAGTGGAAGACGCCGCGGCTG
This sequence comes from Limosilactobacillus gorillae, assembly GCF_001293735.1. GTDB lineage: Bacteria > Bacillota > Bacilli > Lactobacillales > Lactobacillaceae > Limosilactobacillus > Limosilactobacillus gorillae. Next base: position 6,967 of record NZ_BCAH01000021.1, read on the forward strand.
GGGTGGCCGCCATCAATGCTGCTGGAGAACTATCAATTGGAATCGGCTCTGCTGAAGACCTCCGGGAAGCGGCGGTCCGCTTTGACAGCACCAGCCAGGTTACGTTAGAAAACATAAAGAAGCAGCTAAACTAAAGGGATCCGTGTGAGTAAGGTACCACAAGAACGTCGTATTACTTCGTGGATACCTAAAGATTCGGATTAAAAGGGGGTGGTGACAGTTTTGTCACCACCCCCTTTTTGATTAGTAAGCGGACTTATGTTGTTGGGCATACTGGTGTTTTTTAGTTTAGGTAAACTGGCTCCCAGGTATCCGCTGAGCTAAAAGCCATGGGCTCACGGCACGCAAGAAGCTCATCGGTCAGCTTGAGGGCGGTAACTTGGGCCTGGTGATAAGCCTGAAAGTAATAGGTACGGTCTTCGGCAACGGTGGCGGACCGGTAAACCGAGTAGGTTGGCCGGTGGTCCTTGCTCTTGGGGACGGTGACTGAATCTAACAGGTGCCAGGTCGTCGCCAGTGCCTCATCCTTGTTGGTGGGCTGATCAGCTAGCTCCTTTAGGTAGGCGGCCCGAACGTAGCGCCCCTTGGGGGTGTAAGCACCCGGGGGCGTCTTTTTACCCGAGAGCTTACCGGTGGTGACGTGGAAGGTGTTTAAGGCGACCGTTCCATCTAAAAAGTCCGCCGTGAAGTCGAGATAGTCTTTTAAGCGTTCCAGCTGATGGTCGAACTTAGGCATGTTAGTCATGATCCCGAGCGGGTTTTCGATTAGCCTGAGCGGGTGCTCACTGGGCTCGATAACTACGCAGCGCCCGGTCGGATCGGATAAGACAAAGTGCTGTTCAGAGTAGCCAAAGGGGACGTCGGCGTTAATGTCACTCATCAATTCGATTTGATCGAGGTGCGCCGCTACGTCCGCCACCGACTTGAAGTGGCCCAGTAGGTAAAAGATCAGCTCGAAGGCGGCCAGTTGGACCTTATCTTGGTGGCGGTCGTCGACCAGGCGGGCACCATTTTTAAAGGTCAGCTTCTGGGCCATCAGCCCAAACTCGTTAATCCCGTCGGAGACATCGGTCCGCTGGGACGTGATACTTCCCCCGCCAATGATGGCGCAGGGGTTTTCGTAGACCCGGTGGTCAAAGACTGAGGCCCACCGGTAGTGGCGGGGGACAAAGATTGGTGCCACCAAAAGGTCATCCCAGTCCATGGTCCGCCCTAAGACGTGGTGACCATCTTTGGCGATGACGTGGATGCTCGTACACATGTAAATTCCACCTTCCTGCAAGCGTTTACCATTATTATAAGGGCGGTAATGATTTTAGCAATAAAACCAGGTTAAGGAGGAATTGGGGGTGGACTAGCCCTTAATTTCATGGGGCGATTCCTGGCCGTTTAAGATGGCTAGGGCGTCATCCAAGGAGGTGTCGACCATATTTTGGACGGCGGTGTTAGTGAAAAACGCGATGTGCGGGGTCAGGATCACGTTATTGAGCTTGTGAAGTTCCTCAACCAGGGGTGCAAATGAGATCCCGTCTTGGCGGTGATCGGCGTTAAAAACTTCGCCCTCTCCCTCGACGGTGTCTAAGGCGGCAAAGGACAGCGGCCCATCCTTTAGTGCGCTAATCAAATCGGCGGTGTTAACCACGGGGCCGCGGCTGGCGTTGATTAGGCTGGCGCCCTGCTTCATTCGGTTAAAGTCGGGCTTGGTTAGGAGTCCCTCGGACGTTGGGTTTAAGTCGACGTGTAAGGAGACGACGTCACTGTTTTCAAGCAGCGTGTCCTTGTCAACGTACTCAACGATTTCTTTCATCTCATCACGCGGCTTGACGTCATAGCCCAAGACTTTAGCCCCCAGGGCATGGAGGAGGGTTGCCAGGGTCCCGCCAATTCGGCCAACGCCGATGATTCCGATCGTGGTCGTGTGGATTTCCTTGGCTTGCAGGCCTGGCCAACGGTAGTCGTTTTCTGCGACCCGGCGGTCCACTTCCGGTGTCTTCCGTAATACCCGGAAGATTTGCATTAGGGCGTGTTCGGCCACCGAGCGCGGTGAGTAAGCAGGTACGTTGGTAATCTTCAGGCTGTTTTGGTGGGCAAGGTCAAGGTCGATCATGTCGTAGCCGGCCGTCCGGGTGGTGATTTGGCATAGGCCGTTCTCCCTTAAGGTCGGGTAAACCGTCGCGGGCAGGGGGTCACGTTGCTGGATCACCACCCCGTCGACGGCCTTGGTTTGGTCTAAGACGTCTTCCAGCAGGGCGGGCGAGGTGATGATTTGAATCTTATGCTGGTTAGCGTAGGTATCAATAGCGGCTTGCTCATCGTCGCGGACGCTGGTCATTAAAATCTTGGTCATGGTGGCGCTCCTTTACAGGTGGTCGTGGGTGGCAACAAAGGATTGGATGCGTTCGGCGGCTAGTCTTAGGTTTTTCATGCTGGTAGCGTAGGAAAGCCGTAGGTACCCTGCCCCACCGGGACCAAAGTATGAGCCTGGGATGACGGCAACGGCTCCTTCCTTCGCCAGGGCGGTGGCGAAGGCCTCATCCTTGTTATTGAACTGTTCCGGAAGCTTGGCAAAGAGGTAGAAAGCGCCGTTGGGACTGGCGATTTCAAAGCCCGCTGCGCTAAGGGCGGTTAGCATGAAGTCACGGCGTTCTTGGTAGGCCTTCTTCATGGTTAAAGTGGCCTGGCGCCCTGCTTCAGTCCCGAAGGCGGCCACAGCCGCGGCCATGGCGGGATTGGATGGGGAGGTAACCAGGAGTGAGTGGACCATCGTAACGACCTTCATCAGCTCGGCCGGGCCGGCGATGAAGCCGATCCGGTAACCAGTCATGGCATGGGATTTGGAGGCGCCATTTATGACCAGGGTTTGTTCGGGCAGGTAGGTAGCCAAAGAGGTGTGGGTTCCCGAGTAAATTAGCTCAGAGTAAATTTCATCAGCGATCACAAAGAGGCTAGTCCGGTCAATGACGGCGGCGAGGGCTTTAAGCTGGTCGGCGTCGTAGGTGACCCCGGTCGGGTTGGAGGGGTAGTTTAAAACTAGGGCCTTGACTGGCCCCTCCTTCTCAAGGGTTGTTGAAAGCAGTTCCGGGGTTAGGACAAAGCCAGTTGCGCTGGTGTCAATTAAAACCGGCTGGGCCCCTAGCATTTGGACCACCGTTTCATAAAGCGGGAAGGTTGGCGTGGGGATCAGAACCTTGTCACCGGGATTTAAAATCGCCTCTAGGCTGGCGAAGATGGCCTCGGTAGCCCCCACCGTTACGGCAATCTCTTTTTGGGGGTCGTAATTAAGTTGGTAGCGATCCGCCAAGAAGTGGGCAATTGCGTGGCGCAGGGAATCGGTCCCGGCGCTGGGGGTGTAGTGGGAGTCATTGGCTTCAATTGCTTGTATGGCGGCTTCTTTCATGGCAGTTGGGACGTTGAAGTCCGGCTCACCGAGGGTCAGCTTAACGATCCCATCAATTGAAGAAACCTGGGCATCAAAGGTCCGGATGTTTGAAGGAGCGACACTGGTTAAATCACGATTAATTTGACCCTTGAGACTTTCTTTCATTTTTGGCATGCACAATCATTCCTTTCTGAAGCGCGGGGAATAAAAAAAGCGTCCGGGAGATTCCCGGACGCTGTTGTTACCCTTAGGGGCCCACGCGTGGTTTCCGGGAACGTCCCTAGAAACCACCACAACAAGAGGCTGGTTCCTAGGCCGAAGCGAAAAAGAACCAGGCAAGATAGGTGTCTTCTTGTGTCGTTGGTGTACGCATTGGTTACCCCCTAAAGTTATAAGTTACTCATATTCTAATCTTTCTTTAATTAAAGTCAAGGGCAAATTTTTTGAAAAAAGTTTTAATTCACACTTGTGTTATATCACAAAAGTGGTATACTAAGAATTGTAAAGGAAGTGAGGACCATGCGGATCGATATCAAGGCTTATCTCGATAATAACCACCTAACAATTTACCGGGTGGCGAAGGATTCCGGGTACGGCTACACTACTTTACACAAGTCGTTTAACAAACAGCAGACCAATGCAACGTCGCTAAACTTGCGCGATCTGGACGCGATTGCTCAGGTTCAGCACAAGCGGATGTGGCAGGTCCTCCGTGAATTGGAGGAGCAGTATTTATTCGACGAAGATTAGAATACGTGTAGTCGGGGGTCGGTGTTTAACATGGACCCTTTTCTACACACTTAATTTAATAATAATCAAGGGGGACTGCATTATGGCACGAATTCCAGTAGATCCATTTAACAGTGATATGGATGACTTATTTAACCAATTAATGGGAGGAATGAACGGGGTCAACAGCGAAAACCGCCGTTACTTAATTAACGGGCGTGAAGTGACGCCTGAAGAGTACGCCGCCTTTCGCCAGACCGGGAAGCTCCCGGGTGCAACGGACCCTGCTCAAGTAAAAACCACCCAACCAAACAAGGACAGCATGCTGGCAAAGCTTGGCCGGAACTTAACCGAAGAGGCTAAGGAAGGCAAGCTTGACCCGGTAATCGGCCGTAACAAGGAAATTCAAGAAACCGCTGAGATTCTTTCGCGGCGGACCAAGAATAACCCGGTTTTAGTTGGTGATGCCGGGGTCGGGAAGACGGCCGTGGTTGAAGGACTCGCCCAGGCAATTGTAGCTGGCGATGTTCCGGCGGCCATCAAGAATAAGCAGATCATTTCGATTGACGTTTCCAGCCTGGAGGCCGGCACCCAGTACCGGGGCTCCTTTGAAGAGAACATGCAAAAGCTGATTGACGAGGTTAAGAAAGCCGGCAACGTGATCCTCTTCTTTGATGAAATTCACCAGATCATTGGGGCCGGTAACGCCGGGGATGCCTCAGGCTCCAAGGGGATGGCTGACATCTTAAAGCCGGCCCTGTCACGGGGCGAAGTAACCCTGATCGGGGCCACCACCCAAGACGAATACCGCAACACGATCCTAAAGGATGCCGCCTTATCCCGGCGGTTTAACCAAGTTACGGTTAACGCCCCAAGCAAGGAAGACACCCTCAAGATCTTACAGGGGTTGCGTAAACTATATGAAAAGCACCACAACGTCAGCCTGCCAGATGAAGTCTTAAAGGCTGCCATCGACTACTCCGTTCAATACATCCCGCAACGCTCCTTACCGGACAAGGCGATCGACCTAATTGACGTCACCGCCGCCCACCTTGCTTCTAAGCACCCGGTTAAAGACGCCAAGACGATTGAAGAGGAGATCAAAAAGGAAGAGGCGGTTCAACAGGCGGCGGCTGAAAAGGAAGACTACCAAGCCGCCCAAACGGCTAAGGAACGGGTTCAAAAGCTACAAGACCAGCTCAAGGACCACTCCGAATCCGAACGAGTGGTGGCAACGCCAAACGACGTGGCCGCTGCCGTGGAACGGATGACGGGGATTCCGGTTTCTAAAATGGGCGCCTCAGACATTGAGCGCTTAAAGGGATTGGCGACCCGGTTGGATGGAAAAGTCATCGGTCAGCAAGCGGCGGTAGAAGCCGTTAGCCGGGCCATTCGGCGGAACCGGGCTGGCTTTGACGAAGGTAATCGGCCGATCGGGAGCTTCCTCTTCGTCGGCCCAACCGGGGTTGGGAAGACCGAGCTAGCTAAGCAATTAGCCCTCGACCTGTTTGGCTCCACCAACGACATCGTCCGGCTCGACATGTCTGAATATACTGACCGGACGGCGGTTTCTAAGCTGATCGGGACCACGGCAGGGTACGTGGGCTACGACGATAACTCTAATACCTTGACGGAAAAGGTTCGTCGCCACCCGTACTCAATCGTCCTGCTCGACGAGATTGAAAAGGCCAACCCGCAGGTTATCACCCTGCTTTTGCAGGTCTTAGACGATGGGCGCCTGACGGACGGCCAGGGGAACACGGTTGACTTCAAGAATACGATCATCATCGCCACCTCAAACGCCGGCTTCAGCAACGACGCCATGGCCGACAAGGATGCCAGCCTGATGGATAAGCTACAACCGTACTTCCGGCCGGAATTCTTGAACCGTTTCAACGCGATCGTTGAATTCCACGCCCTGACTAAGGATGACTTAAAGCAAATCGTCAACCTGATGCTGGCGGGGGTTAACGAAACCTTGGCTAAGAAGGGGATGGATGTCACCGTTACCGATGAGGTCAAGAACTACTTGATCGACCAAGGTTACGATGAAGCGATGGGGGCCCGGCCACTACGCCGGGTGGTTGAACAGCAAATCAGGGATAAGGTCACTGACTACTACCTCGACCACTTGGATGAAAAGCACCTGCTGGCAACCTTAAAGGACGGCCAAGTGGTAATTGAACAGGCAAACCCAACTGACGCTAAGTAATTTCTAGAAACGAGGAGTGTGACCAAACGGTGACACCCCTCTTTTTTTGTTGTTTTGAATGGGGCAAATCCTTGGTTCCAGTTAGCGAGTAAGATAAAATAAAGGCATTCATAATGATTGAAAGGGGAAACGCCATGGGCTTAACGTGGGATATCGTCAAGTGGCTGATTTTAGGGATCGTTATTGTCAACGAGCTGGCAGCCCTAGTAACTGTCTTTCGGGAAAAACGTGACATTGCCGCGACCTGGGCCTGGCTGATGGTCCTGATGATCCCGGTGATCGGTTTTATCATCTACGCTTTTTTGGGCCGTAAGCCATCCCAAAAGCGCCTGGATTTGATCAGCTCACCAACAACCAAGCACCTTCGTGATGCCTTTGAAGAACAACGGAATGCCTTTTTGGAAATGCCGCGCCCGAAGGATCGTTTGATGCAGACATATCGGCAGACGATCATGCTCTTTCAAAGTATCGACGAGTCCTACTTGAGCGAGAATAATCAGGTTGACATTTTTACGACCGGGACCACCTTTTTCAATCAGCTCCTGACCGATATTGAGCAGGCCAAGGAAAGCATCCATATCGAGTTTTACACCATTTACAATGACCAGATCGGTAACCACCTCCGGACCATCCTGGAGCAAAAGGCGGCGGCTGGGGTTGAGGTCCGGGTTCTGTATGACTCCTGGGGATCGATGGGGGTTAAGAAAAGCTTTTACGATCAGCTACGTGAAAACGGGGGCTTTGCCAGTCCCTTTTTAATGACCCCCTCGAACTTTTTAGACTTTCGGCTAAACTACCGTGACCACCGTAAGATCGTCACGATTGACGGCCAGATCGGCTATGTGGGGGGCTTTAACGTCGGTGACCAGTACCTGGGCCGGCTTAAGAAGTTTGGCCCCTGGCGCGACACGCACCTGAGGATTCAGGGGAGCGGGGTTTACAGTCTCCAGCAACGCTTCTTACGCGACTGGAACGCCTCGGTCAAGCCGGCCGAGCGCCTAACCCACTTTCGCGCGTACTTTCCTCCGGTGGCACCAAGGCAAGGGGGAACGGCGATGCAAATTGTTTCTTCCGGACCCGATACGCCCCTCCAACCAATCAAGCTAGGCTACCTGCGATTAATTAACGCCGCCCAGGACCACATCTGGATTCAAACCCCCTACCTGATTCCCGATGACTCGGTGATCGACGCCCTGCGGATTGCGGCCCACTCGGGGGTTGACGTTCGGATCATGATTCCCGCAATGCCCGACCATGCCTTTGTTTACCGGGCCACTCAGTACTACGCCCGGGTCCTGGCCAATGAAGGGGTGACGATTTATACCTATCAGGCTGGCTTTTTGCACGCAAAGACAATGACGATCGACGGTAAGATGGCTGCGGTGGGGTCAGCCAACCTGGACTTCCGTTCCTTTAAGCTCAACTTTGAGATCAATGCCTTCTTGTATGATCACCAAAAGGTTGACAAGCTGGAGCAGATCTTTATCAATGACGTCCGTGACAGCCGGGTGGTAACCCCGGAAATGTTTGCTAACCAGCCGTTCTATCTACGCTTTAAGCAGACCTTTTCGCGGCTCTTGTCGCCGATTTTATAAAAAATGCCTCCCGTAAAAGGGGAGGCATTTTTTGCTTATGAGCGTGCGGCTGGCACCTATGAGGAGCAAACTCATAATATTAAAGATTGAGAGATTTGAAAATTGACGCGCCGAACCGCCGAGATAGATTTACTTAGCACGCAATAAGTTCACTAAGTAACAATTTCATTTAACCATGAACTGTCTATAAAAACAAGGTAAAAACATGCAAAATAGCTTTTTTGCAATTTAATTAAACCTGTTGGAGAGATCGTAACAGCTAAAAATTGAAAAGTTATTCACAATTGATTTTACCTCGTTTACGCGAACGTTTATTCGCATTAACGGGGTCCGCATGGTATAATCAAGGAACGATTAGAATGGGGGAATAAGCAATGGCGACCTTACAATTTATCTTGGGTAGCGCGTCTTTTAACCATCAAAAGGCGATGCTGGACCATTTGACGGCTAAAATTCGGCAGGCACCAAACGACACCTACCTCTACTTGGTGCCTAACCACGTTAAATTTACGTCTGAAGTAGCGGTTTTAAAGGGGCTGAAAACCCGGCTGGGCGTTACGGGTAACTATGCTCAGGCTAACGTCCAGGTGCTCTCCTTCTCCCGGCTGGGCTGGTTTTTGTGTAAGGATGATCCAGACTACCAAAAACCCCGGTTGACGAACATCGGGATGACCATGGTGGTCACTAAGATTATCCAGGAGTTGAAGAGAGAAAATACCGATCTTTTAAAAATGTTTCGTGGCGAAAGTGAACGTCAGGGTTTTGCCACGGCGGTCACTAAGCAGCTAGTTGAACTGCAAAATGCCAATATCAAACCGGAGGACCTGGCCCCGGACAAGCCGGGTGGGGTGATCCAAACGGCCAAGGCGGACCCCAAGTACACCCAGAGCTGGCAGGGGAAGATGGAGGTCTTATACGAAATTTACCGTCGTTTTACGGCAGCCATTACAACCCATGTAACGGCGCCGGACCGTTCAGCCATGCTCTTGAACCACATTGAAACAGCCGATCTGTCCACGACTCACGTCTACCTCGACCGTTTCCCCAGCCAGTTTAGCGCTCAGGAGCAATTGATTGTCAGCGCTCTGATTCAAAATGCAGCTGACACCACGATTTCCTTGGTTCTGGACCAGGACTACCGGGACCGTGAGCTGCCGGCTGTCAACAACCTCTACTACCGTTCCGCTAAGCAGTACCAGGACCTCTTAAACCTAGCCGATCAGCAGATAAACGTCGACGTCTTAGCCCCGTTGGTCTTGAATCGTCCCGACCAACGACGGGTTAGTGACGCCCTGGTGGCCGTGGAGGAGTGGATGGACGCTGACGCTCGCTTCACCATCCCTGACCGGCTGCCGGAAGCAACTGAGCAGGTCAGCTTCTTCACTGCCCCAACCCAAGTTGACGAGTTAAATCGGGTCGCCACTAAAATTCACCAGCTGGTCGCCACCAAAAACTACCGTTACCGCGACTTTCTGGTGGTTGCTCGCCACTTGGATGGGTACCAGATGATGCTGGAGCCGGTCTTCCGGCGCCACCAAATTCCGGTTTTTAACGATAACCAGCGTCCAATGGCCACCTCGCCGTTAGCCACTTTCACGGCCGCCTTGTTTAAGGTCGCAAGTGACTATTACCAAGAGGCTGACGTGATGGAGCTGTTAAAGACGGGGCTGCTGATCCCCGAGACGCCAAAGGAGCTTCAAAAAGAAGGGCGTTCCACGGTTAACCCCCAAACCTTTTTGAACGCCGTCTACCGGACCGAAAACTACTGTCTAAAGTTTGGTAAGGGGGGAAAATCTTGGTTTGACGAGCGCCCGTGGCAACTTGATCGGACTAAGGAGCACCTGAAACCAGCCGAATTACGCCAACAGGTTCAGATCAACTGGGTCAAAGCCTTTGTCAAGGATAGTCTGGCCCCGGCCATTGAGGGCTTTAAAGCGGCTCAAACCGGCCGTGAGCTGGCAACTAAGTTCTACCAGTTCCTGGTCGACCAGGGGGTTCGCCACCAGCTCTACGCCTGGGCCCGCCAGGCTCGTGACCAGGGGGAAATGACCCAACTGCGCGATATTCAGCAACTCTGGCAGACCTTTGGCACCCTCCTGGACGAATACGTTACGATCTTGGGGGACCAGGTGGCACCAACGGATCAGCCGGGTGGGCTGGTCAAAGAATTTAGCGACCTAATGAATGCTGGTTTTGATGCCGGGCGTTACGCCCAGATTCCGTCGACTTTAGACCAGGTCTTGGTCTCTGAAAGCGGAATGGTTCAAGATAATCAACGTAAAGTGATTTTCATTATGGGGGCCACCGACGATGTAATGCCTGAGGTCAAGGTTCAAGAGGGGCTCCTGTCTGATCCTGACCGTGAGCTCTTACAACAGGGTCTCGCACCCGATCAGTTCCTGCCAATTAGTGGGACCGACCAAATTAATAACGAGCCCTTCTTAAACTATCTGAGCATGCTGACGGCCACCGAGCGCTTGTACATGAGTGCTCCCCTGATGAGCAGTGATGACAGTGAACTAACCCTATCACCATACTTGAAGGGTTTGGCCCGTTACTTTGGCCAGTGGGATGAGCAGGCAGACAAGCTTTTAAATGACCTGCCGGCCCAGGCTGATCCCCGGGCTGACGAGGACGCTGTTTGGGCCTTTGTGGCTGCCCCGGCCGTGACGATGGGGGGCCTGATTCAAGCTGAGCGCCTAGGCAAGGATACCGGGCGTAAGTTAGCCAGTGCCTGGAATGATGTTGCCAAGGCCCTGACCAGAAAGGACGGCACCTTGGGTGGACGCTTAAATGACATCCGTAATGGGAAGTACGCCAAAAACGAGGCCGTCGCCCTCCCGCCAGCCCTGGCTGCCCGCCTGTACACCACCGATTTGAAGACCGGTGAGGTTACCAACCAGCTGACCGCCTCGATCAGCCAGCTGGAAAAGTATTACCAAAACCCTTATGACTACTTCCTATGCTACGGGCTAAAATTAAAGAAGCGCGACGAGTTAGAGGTCTCAAGCGATAAGTCTGGGACCCTAAACCACGACACGTTGGCCTTCTTTGTTCAGGCCGTTATTGATGATCCAGACCTGACCCTGGCAGACCTAGCTAAGGAGGAAAATCAGGCACGGCAAGATCAGCTGATCGAACAGGCCTTTGAACAAGCCCTCAACCAGCAGGTCGAGTTAAAGGATCTGGTTCAAAACAGCAGTCAGGTTAACCTACAGCTAAAAAATACCAAGCGGATGCTCAAGACGATGGCCAAGGTCCTGTGCTTACAGGCAACTCAGACTAACGCCCGGCCAGTGGCGGTTGAAAAAGCCTTTGGCCAGGCCGACTGGCGTGGTGAAAAGACGGGTGACGAGCTAACCCCGCTGACCTTTGACTTGACCGGTGCGGGCCTTGCTAAAAATGCCGCCGTCAGCCTGCGGGGACGGATCGATCGCCTAGATGAGTTGACGATTGGCGATGTAACTTACCAGGTTGTGGTTGACTACAAGTCCTACGATAAGGACTTTGACCTAGTTGATGCCTATGAGGGAGTTACTCTACAAATGTTAGCCTACCTAAACGCCCTCAAGAACGCTGACCCGGCTGCAAAACTGGCCGGCTGCCTTTACCTGCGCCTGTACGTACCTGAAGTAGCAGCTGGTAAGGAAGGGGAAACCACCGAGCTGAAGAACCACCTTTATAAGGGACTCACCACTAACGACGAGTTCGTCCTATTAGCACTCGATCATGGATTATTAAATAAGGGGAGCGCTACCCTGTTAAACATTAAAAAGAAGACCCGTAGTGATACCGGTGGCCTTAAAGTTAGTGATGCCGAGCACTTTAGTACCAAAGTCGGCTCTAACATGGTTAGCAAGACCGCCCTTAAGCTCCTGATGAAGAGAAACGCCCAGCTGATTAAGGAGGCGGCCGCTGCTATTTTACAGGGCCACAACCAGATTACCCCGTACCGCCGCCAGAAGGGGACAACGACGGTGACTGGGCTGGCCTTCAGCGACTACCTAGACGTCTCACGCTTTGATCAGGCGGTTGACCAGTACAGAGATATCACCACTACTGCCGATCAGGTCGAAGAAGCAATTGAACCTCAGTGGCAAAAAGAGGAGGAGTAAGATGAGTTTTCAACCTAGTAAGGAACAAGAACCAGCGATCAATGACCGTGATAAGGATATTTTGGTATCCGCCTCGGCGGGGAGCGGGAAGACGGCCGTACTGGTTGAGCGGGTCATCGGGCTGATGGAGCGGGATCGCTTAAATATTGATCAGCTTTTGATGGTGACCTTTACCAAGGACGCCGCTAAGAACATGCGTGACCGGATTCGGCGCCGCTTAGTCGGCTCTAACGATAAGCACATGAAGGCCCAGGTGGCCCGGTTAGCCCTGGCCAACATTAGTACGATTCACTCCTTTTGCGAGCAGCTGATCAAGCGCTACTACTACGTGATCGACCTTGACCCGCAGTTTCGCTTGATCAACGATGGGGGTGAGCAGACGCTTTTAAAGGAGCAGGCTTGGCAAGAAACGCTTGATGCCTGGGTTAACGATCCTGCTCTGGAAGGGGAGCTCACCCAGCTGGTTGACAACTTCACCATCAATAACCTGGCTGACATCGTTGAAGACGTCGACACCGAAGCGGATGCCCAGCCCCACCCCGGGGAGTGGCTGGGAAGCTTGGCGAACCTCTATCACTTTGAAGAAGGTCAAGACCCCAGCCAGAGCTACTTCGTGAAAGAACTTCTGGGACCGCTGGTAGTACCCCAGTTAAGGCAGCTTCAGATCCAGTGGGAGGAGCTTGGGATGGGGGCGCCCGACCGTCTGGCCGTTCAAATTGAGAATGATATGGCCACGTTCAACGAGGCCTTTGACGAGTGGGGCAACCTGGCCGCCTGGGAGAAGGTTTGCCTGGCCACTGATACAAATAGCTACGAAAAAAAGCTACGTAAAAATAAGTCTGATGATGATCCGGAGCTGCTGGATGATTTAGGTACACAGCGTAGTCAGCTGAAAAAGCAGCTCAAGGAGATTCATAACCAGTTCTTCTTTCAGTCGGCTAAAGGCCTCAAGGAGGATAGTCAAAAGGCCGGCGCCCTGATTAAGATCCTCGCCCGTATGGCCAGTGATTTCCGGCAAAACTACCAGATCATCAAGCAGGACCGCCACCTGCTTGATTTCTCTGATTTGGAGCACTACGCTTACGCCATTTTAACCGGTGAAAACATCAATCCCAAGGTCGAATGGAGTGAACAGGAAGCTCAAGCTAAGCAGGAGGCGGCCGCTCAGGTTCGCACTGAATTACGGCGCCACTACAAAGAAATCATGATCGATGAGTATCAGGATACCAACCGCTTGCAAGACGACCTATTAAAGCTTTTACATGAAGAGGGGGTCAACCACCGCTTCATGGTTGGGGACATGAAGCAGTCGATCTACCGCTTCCGTCAGGCCGATCCGACCCTCTTTAAGGATTACTACGACAACTTTAGGGGCGCTGAACCTTCAAACGAGGCCCTCGACTTAAGTGACAACTACCGCTCCCGCACGGAGGTGACTGACCTGGTCAACCTGATCTTTGACCAGCTGATGGACAAGGAGCTGGGGGAGATGGACTACGACCAAAAGGCCAGTCTGACCCCTAAGGCCAACTGGGGTGCTGAAAGGGACCAGGCCAGCCCGGCCACGCCAGAGCTCCTGTTCTTTGACGGTGAAGTTAAAAAGAAGACCCCGAATCCGACCGGTGAGGACGCAATCATCGTTCGCCAGCCTGAAGACAAGCTGGCCAGCGAGGTCTGGATGATCGGGATGAGGATCCGTGAACTCCTAGCGACGGAAACGATTCTTGATCCGGAGACCAAGCAGGTTCGGCCGGTGACGCCGGGCGATATTGCTATCTTATCGCGGGCCAAGCGGAGCCACGCGGTGATTGCGGAACAGTTTGCCAAGCTGAACCTGCCGGTGGTCGTTCACGGGGTGGAAAACTACTTCAAGGCCACTGAAATCCGGGTCGTGATGTCCCTCTTAAAGGTGATTGACAATCCCTACCAAGACATCCCATTGGCCGCTGTGATGCGCTCGCCGCTAATCCAGCTGACTCCGGAGACGATTGAAAAATTCAACTTACCTAAAACCAGCGCCCGGATCGGCTTCACGGAGCCGGAGCTCGCCTTCTTGCGGGTCAATTCCAAAGCCACGGACTTCTTCAGTGTTGTTCAGCAAAATTACTATTCCTGGCGTGATCAGGAGGTGGCCGCGGTTGAAGATGGGACCGCCCTGACCGACGAGGAGCTCGCTAGCCGGATCGCCTGTGATCCGGCTGGCTTGGCAACCCAGGTGGAAACCGGCGTCAATATCGGTCTGGTCTATTTGAAACTACAACGTCTCTTCGATCTGATCCTTGAGCTCCGCCGGGTTGCCCAGCGTCAGCCCCTGGTCAACTTGATCTGGACGATTTATCAAGAGACCAACTACTTGGATTATGTCGGCGGAATGAGCGGAGGACCGCAGCGTCAGGCCAACCTCCACGCCCTTTACCAACGGGCCAGCAGCTACGAGGAGAGCGGGTTTAAGGGCCTCTACCAGTTCATTCACTTCATCGAGCAGATGCAAAAGAAAAACGACGACCTGAGTGAGGCCTCAACAGCGGTGGTCGGCGACGCGATCAACGTAATGACGATCCACAAGTCCAAGGGCCTCCAGTTTCCAATCGTCTTCCTGGTGGAAACCACCCACCAGTTCCAAGTCGATAAGGGCCAGGTTACGATTGAGCCGAAGTTCGGCCTTGGCTTTACCTACCGGGATAACTACCACGACGGGGCGCTGCGGGTTAAGCATGACCTGGTCCAACAGGCGGCCCTAAAGGAACAAAAGAAGCGTCAGAACCGGGCGGAGGAAATGCGGCTCTTGTACGTGGCCCTGACCCGGGCTGAGCAGCGGCTCTTCATCACTGGCTACATCAAGGATAGTGAGCTAGCTAGTAATTTGGCCACGTGGAACCAGAGTTTTGAGAGTTCGACCAACCTCTTAACTACCACTAGCCGCCTGAAGGGCCATTCAATGTTGGACTGGATAATGATGACCTTAGTACGAACCGATAACTTCCCGACTTTAAGGAAGGGCCTAGAACCAGCATCCCTTCCAGTTTGGGAGCTGAAGAAGGCTGATTACCAGATTCGGTTGGTGGATGCCGATACGGTTCAAACGGCCTTGAACACCCCGCTGAACTTACATCCCCAGTCCACGGAGGCAACCGTACCGGTTACGGCCACCAGCCACCAGTTTAAGAACCAGCTTAATCAGGTCCTTAATTTCACCTACCAGGATCAAATTGCGACCAAGACGACCGCCTTCCAGGCTGTTTCAACGGTGAAGGAGGCCTTCGCCCGTCAGGATCCGACTAACCTTGAGATGGGGCGTCTGGAGATCGACTCCGACCAGGCCAAGGAGGCCGGTGCCTACCTGGCGCCCGAGGAGCGGGCCTTTGAGGGCCCCGCCTTTATAGCTGGGGCAGAGAACAGGGAACCGACCGGAACGGCAATCGGGACCGCCACGCACCTGATCTTTCAAAAGCTTTCCCTCACTAAAACCATTGATGAAGGGGCGGTCCAACGGTTAATTAAGACCATGGTCAAGCAAGGATTAATTGAAAATCCGTCCGTCGGCCAGGCCATCGACGTTGCCGGCGTGGTATCCTTTTACCAAACCCCATTGGGACAAACCATCCTTGCCCACCCCGAAACAACCCGGCGGGAAGTACCGTTCTCAATGCTCTTACCGGCCGGCAAGCTTTTCAACGGGATTGCGGCGGGGGATGATAGTGAGGTCTTGTTACACGGGATCATCGACGGCTACGTGGTCCACGACGGCCAGATCGACCTCTTCGATTACAAGACCGACCGGATCAGCCAGGCCCGCTTTGATCAGGACATCCAGGAATTGGTTGACAAGTACTCGGGGCAGTTGGTTTTATATGCCGACGCCCTGACCAAGATGACGGGAATCGAGCTGGATAAGATCCACCGCCACCTCTACTTCACCCGGGCCCAACGGGTGGTGACGCTTGGCAACTAGGCACGACTTAAGGAGGAACAACATGGAACTCACTGATTTAACCAGTACGTACACCCTTTCAAACGGGATCGCCATTCCGGCGGTCGGCTACGGGACCTTCCGGACCCCGGCCAATGTTGCCCGCCAGGCGGTTAAGACGGCCATTGAGGTTGGTTACCGCCACATCGACACGGCGGCCGTTTACCAAAATGAGGAGGCGGTTGGCCAGGGGATTAAGGACTCCGGCATCGACCGGGACGACGTTTTCTTGACCTCTAAACTTTGGAACACCGAACGGGGCTACGACAAGACGATCGCCGCCTTTGAGGCCTCCTTAAAGCGCCTGCAGACAACTTATTTGGACCTGTATTTGATTCACTGGCCGGCCAATACCAAGCAGTTTGGCAATCAGGCGGCGGCCATTAACGCTGAGACCTGGCGGGCCTTTGAGGACCTTTACAAGCAGCGCAAGGTGAAGGCGATTGGCCTGTCTAACTTCATGCCCCACCACGTGGCCGAGTTGTTAAAGACTGCCAGGATTCGCCCGCAGGTTGACCAAATCGAGGTCCATCCCGGCTGGGGGCACCAGGAAGAGATTAAAAAGCTCCAGGCGATGGGGCTGGTGGTCGAGGCTTGGGCCCCACTGGGTGGCCAGGGAGCCACGGTGATGCAAAATGAGGTGATTAACCAGATCGCCGCTACCCATGCTAAGACCCCAGCTCAGGTGGTCCTGCGTTGGGAGTTGCAGCAGGAAGTTCTGCCCCTGCCTAAGTCGGTTCACGAAGACCGGATGAAAGAAAATGCGGATATCTTTGACTTCTCCTTAACCCCGACGGAAATGAAGCAGATTGCTGCTCTACCAAAGATGGGCGGCCAGTGTGCCGACCCGGATACGGTTGACTTTTAATTTAATGAAGCGGGGGCTTGTGAGATCTCACAAGCCCCCGCTCTTTCCTGGTGTACAATAAAAAGCATCAAACGTTAGAAAAGGAATATTTCGATGCACTCCCTGAAAGAAAATTTACGGATAGTCCGGGCTGGCTGGTTACCCGGTCTCGCCCTGGTCGCCGGCCTGGATCTGGTCGCTACCTGGCTCTTGGCCCCAGCCCTGCGGTGGGTTACAACTGCTTTATTGAAGAAGGCCGAACTCCCCTTTGTTTCGATCCCCGATGTGGTTATGATCGTCACTCACCATCCCCTGGTTGTCCTGGGCCTCTTGGTAACGGTGCTTGCCGTCATCACCCTACTGGGCCTCCAGGTGCTCGTGGCCCTGTGCGGGCTGGAGCTAATGGGGGCGAGGCGCTTTTTGATTAGGTCCTGGCTAAACCTGGTAGTTCAGCGACTGAGGGCAATGCCCTGGGCCACCCGGCTTGCCTGGGTCCCGCTACTGGTTGTTTCAATGCCGGTGGCCACGCTGCTCTTTCGAACCCCGCTTTTGGCCAACATCAAGGCCGACGCCTTCGTTCTTGATTACTTAACCCGCCGGCCGATCATCCTAGTGCTGGGCGTTCTCTGCTACCTGGCCTGCCTGTTTTTGGCCGGGCGGGCTTACTCCTGGCCCCGCTTAACCCATGTGCTGGGGGTGGCGGTCTTGTTCGGAGGGGGGTCATGGCTGGTCAACGGTGTGGTGGTTTTGATTAACCGTGGCAACGCCCCGACGGATCTCGCCCTCAGTGGGCTGGTGGTTGCCCAGCTAATTGCCGAATTTAGTTTAACTGCCACCGGCCTTGTGATTGTTACGGCGCCAGACGACCTTGATGCTAAGAAGCTACCAGTCAGGGACGCCTTCATTAGCCTGGCGGTGCTTGCCGTGTTTATCCTGGCTATCCTGCCGGCCGATCGCCACTATATGACTGCCAAGCTGCCGAGGCCAATCACGGTGGCCCACCGCGGTGTCGATGGCAGTAACGGCGTTCCCAATTCAATCACGGCCCTGGAGAAGACCCACGCCGCTGCCCACCCGGACTACGTGGAAATGGATGTTCACGAGACGGCCGACGGTCAGTTCATCGTGGTTCACGACGATAACTTAAAGAAGTTAACCGGGGTCAACAAGGCCCCTGGCCAGCTGACCTTGCGGGAGCTTGAGAAGTTAAGCACCAGGGAAAACGGCCACCGGGCCCGGTTAGTTAGCTTTGACGACTACCTAGCGGCTGCCGAACGGGTTCACCAGCGCCTAATCGTTGAGCTCAAGGCAACCAAGTACGATCACCCTGATTTGGTGGCGCGCTTCAATCGCCGCTACGGCGCCCGGCTGGTTAAAGATGGTGACATGGTCCACTCGCTTGATTACGCCTACGTAATGCGGCTTCACGCCATTAACCCGGCCATAAAGGTCCTCTACTGTATGGCTTACAATTTCACCAACCCGCCGGTGGGACTGACCGGGGTAACTGGTGAGTACTCAACCTTGAACCACCGCTTTATTGACGCCGCTCACCGCCACCATCAACTAGTGCTGGCCTGGACGGTTAACCGGCCGGAGGCAATGAGGCAGGCCCTTTTGGATCAGGCTGATGGGGTAATTACCGACCGGGTCAGCATCTTAAATCAAGTCATTAAAAGAATCCGCCTAACCAGTACGCCAGCCAACCGGTTAGCCAACTACTTTCAGCCCTGGTAAAAAAAGATCGCCCTAACCAAACGAATTGGTTAGGGCGGTTTTTTGATTAAAGCCAGGTCTGTTCGTAAACGTCTTCCTTAAAGCCGCAGGTAAGTCGGTCACCGTCGACCATCAGGGGGCGCTTGATCAGCTTGCCATCTGATGCTAGGAGGGTGGCGGCC
Organism: Limosilactobacillus gorillae; assembly: GCF_001293735.1. Taxonomy (GTDB): domain Bacteria; phylum Bacillota; class Bacilli; order Lactobacillales; family Lactobacillaceae; genus Limosilactobacillus; species Limosilactobacillus gorillae. Next base: position 25,712 of record NZ_BCAH01000021.1, read on the forward strand.
TCATCGATCGTTATTTCGGGAAGCCGCTCCTTAAGCTTTTGCTGCCGGTAGTGCTGGCCACTGGTATTGAAAAAGTAGCGCAGGCCCCGGCTCTGGTGGACGGTCAGCCACTTAACGAAGAGGTCCTTGGCCGGCGGTTCTTCAACCAGGTCTTGCTTATTGTAGGTGACCTGGTGATCATCAAGCCACTTCTGGGCCTTCTTGCAGGTTGAACAGCGGGAGTAGCAGTAAAAGGTTGGCATGGTCATTCCTCCTTTTTGTTTCATCGATATATTATGGGCTGGAT
>NZ_BCAH01000022.1 GCF_001293735.1 Limosilactobacillus gorillae
TAATATATCAATGAAAACCGCGCCCACTAAGCGGGTTAACCACCTTGAGCGTAAAATGGAGGCCCGCCACATCCAGATGATTTCTCTGGGCGGAGTGATTGGAACCGGACTGTTCTTAAGCTCTGGCTATACCATCAGCCAGGCTGGCCCGATTGGCACCATCATCGCTTACGCCGTCGGGGCGCTCCTGGTTTATACCGTCATGCTTTGCCTTGGTGAGCTATCAGTGGCCATGCCCTACACCGGTTCCTTTCACGTCTATGCCCGTAATCTGATCGGTCCAGCAACCGGCTTCACTGTTGCCCTGCTCTACTGGCTAACCTGGACGATTGCACTGGGCTCGGAGTTCACAGCTGCCGGGATTATCATGAAGGAATGGTTCCCCCACGTACCGACTTGGTACTGGAGTTTAGCTCTGATGATATTAATCTACCTATCCAATGTCTTCACCGTCCGTATTTTTGCCGAAAGCGAGTTTTGGTTTGCGGCCGTTAAGGTCTTTGCCATCGTCTCTTTCATCCTCTTGGGGGCCCTGGCAATCGTTGGCTTAATTCCGGTGAAGGGCTACAATCATGCTCCAGGATTAACCAACCTAACTAAGGACGGTCTCTTCTCGACTGGGATCGGTGGGGTCTTCACAACGATGCTGACGGTCAACTTCGCCTTCTCAGGTACCGAACTGATCGGGATCACGGCCGGAGAGGCCAAGGATCCGGAACGCACCCTGCCTAAAGCGATTCATACCACCCTTTGGCGCCTGGTCCTCTTCTTCATTGGCTCCATGATCGTAATGGCCGCCTTAATTCCCTACAAACAAGCCGGGGTTGACCAAAGCCCCTTTGTCCACGTTTTCCAAATGATGGGGATTCCCTATGCCGCTGATATCATGAATTTTGTTGTCTTGACCGCGATCGTATCAGCCGCCAATTCCGGCTTATACGCCTCAACGCGTATGTTGTGGTCTTTAGGCAACGAAGGAACCATCCCGCGTATCTTTTCCAAAACCAATAGCCATGGGACCCCGGTTCTCGCCGTTAGTTTTAGCATGCTAGGTGGTATTTTATCCTTACTATCCAGCATTTATGCGGCCGGCTCGATCTACTTGGTCCTGGTCTCTATCTCCGGCTTGGCAGTGGTAATCGTCTGGATGGCCATTGCCATTTGCCAACTTAACTTCCGCAAGCATTTCCTAGCAGCAGGTCTTCGGTAAGTGAGCTTAAATACAAGACCCCCTGGTACCCGGCGGTGCCCTGGTTCGCCTTCCTAGCCAGCCTGGCCTCGTGCCTGTTAATCTGGTTTGATCCGGCCCAGCGCGTTGCCCTCTACTGGACGGTTCCCTTCGTGGCCCTTTGCTACGGTAGTTACTACCTGGCCCGCTATGTCAAACACGGCAGGGCGCTGCCACCGTCAACCAAATCAAACAGGTAAAATCGTCGCTAATAAACCAAAGTGATAAACGGGATCATGGCGAGACTGCCGACCTTACAAAATAGCCCTGGGTAGGAAACTACTCAGGGCTATTTTTCAAAAATTTCGGTTTTATTTTTCATATAAAATTGTGACTGGCCCATCGTTGACCAGAGCCACCTGCATATCAGCACCAAACTCACCAGTGGCTACCGGGATCCCAGTAGCGGCTAGCTTTTCGTTAAAGCACTGGTAAAGTGGCTTGGCCAAAGACGGTTTCGCGGCCTGAGAAAAACCTGGCCGGTTGCCATGTTTGACGTCGGCGTACAGAGTAAATTGGGAAACCGACAGGATCGAGCCGTTGATATCTTTTAGACCCAGGTTCATCTTACCCGGTTCACTTTCGAAGACCCGTAAATTGGTGATCTTGTGGACCATGTAATCCAGCGTTTCATCGGTATCATCTGGACCAAAGCCCACTAAAAGCAGGAAGCCCCGGTCTATTTGACCGACAACTTCTTGAGCAATGGTGACACTAGCCGATTTGACCCGTTGCAATACTACCCGCATAAAAATCCTCCTAGTGAATGACTCGCTTGACTACGTACACATCCGGCAGGTTCTTTAGCGAATCCATGATCAGCTGAAGGTGTTGAAAGTTGCGTACCCCAACAGTTGCCGAGATAACGGCCATCTTATCGTGATCAACCTTCCCATTTAACGACGTCAGATAGCGAGTATTATTATTAATCGCCCGAATGATGTCATTGAGCAAACCGTTACGATTGTAACCTTCAACCTCAATGTCAGTGTTGTAATTAGTCTTATCGCCGGATGGATTAGCCCAATAAACACTAACCACCCGCTGGCCACTCTTTTCGGCGGCCTTGATGTTCGGGCAGTCAATCCGGTGAACCGAGATCCCGCGTCCCTTAGTAATGTAGCCGACGATGGCGTCGCCTGGTACCGGTGAGCAGCAGTGTGACAGCCGGGTCAAGAGGTTATCGACCCCTTCAACGACCACACCTTCGGAAGACTTAGCAACCTTCTGCCGAGTTGGCGGTTCCTGTTCCAAGGTCTTGTGCTCTTCCAAGAGCGCTTTTTGAGCGGCGTTTTGCTTCTCCTCTTCCTTGTGCTTACGGATATCTTCAGTGAAACGATTCCGGAGTCCAATCGGGGTCAGGTCACCGAAGCCCAGGGCCGCATACATATCATCGGCGGTCTTGTAATGAAGCTTTTGCGCCACGGCCTCCTCTTTGTCGCTGGTCATCAGCGGAGCCGGATCGTAACCAGCATCCCGGAGCATTTGTTCCAGACTATGGCGCCCGTCAACAATATTTTCCTCCCGGTCGTGAGTCCGGAAGAACTGGCGGATCTTGTTCCGGGCCCGCCGGGTGGAGACCAGGTCCAACCAATCCCGGCTTGGACCGGCCGAAGAAGATGACGTTAGAATGTCGACAATGTCACCGTTTTTAATCTCGTAATTGAGTGGCACGATCCGGCCGTTGACCTTCGCCCCGGTAGTATGGTTTCCAACCTCGGTATGGATTTGGTAGGCCATATCTAACGGACCGGCGCCCTTTGGCATTTCAATAGCGTCGCCCTTTGGCGTAAAGGCGTAAACCTTGTCAGCAAAGACATCGGACTGAATTCCCTGCATGAACTCATCGGTCCCGTCGGACTCACTACGCAGTTCGAGGATTTCCTTAACCACGTTGAGTTTCTTGGAATCAAGACTGGCCTGGTCGACCCCGTTGGTCTTCCCCTCCTTATATGCCCAGTGAGCGGCAACCCCATACTCGGCAACTTCGTGCATTTGGTGGGTCCGAATTTGGATTTCCAGCGGCCGACCCTCGGGGCCAATCACGGTCGTGTGCAAGGATTGGTAACCGTTCGCCTTTGGCATGGCAATGTAGTCTTTAAAACGGCCTGGCATCGGGGTCCATGAGGTGTGGATCGCCCCTAAAACAGCGTAACAATCCTTGATTGAATCAACCACCACCCGAATTGCCAGCAGGTCATAAATCTGCGAGAACTGCTTGTGCTGGGTAACCATCTTACGGTAAATCGAATAGATATGCTTAGGACGTCCGTAGATCTCAACGTCTGGTCCCAAGTCAAGGTCTTGAATCGCCTTTTTAACCACCGTAATAGCGGCGTTAATGTAGTTAATCCGTTGGTCACGCCGGGAATTCATCAAATGAACGATCCGGTAGTACTGCTGAGGGTTCAAGTAACGAAGAGAGAGGTCCTCTAATTCCCACTTAATGGTGGAAATCCCTAGCCGGTCAGCAATCGGAGCGTAAATTTCAAGGGTTTCGTTGGAGATCCGCCGCTGCTTGTCAGGGCGGAGATGTCTTAAGGTCCGCATGTTATGTAGACGGTCAGCCAACTTGACGATCATCACCCGAATGTCCTTGCTCATCGCCAACAGGAGCTTACGGTGATTTTCGGCCATCTGTTCCTTGTTGGACTTATAGTGAATCTTGGAGATTTTGGTATCACCATCAACGATCATCGCAATTGTGGGCCCAAATAGTTCCTTGATGTCACTTAACGTGGCGCCGGTATCCTCCACCAAGTCGTGTAAATAGCCGGCACAAACAGTTTCCGGATCCATTCGTAGCTCGGCCAAGATCCCGGCTACCTGGATCGGATGGATGATGTATGGTTCCCCTGACTTACGTACCTGTCCCTGATGGGCAACTTCAGCAAAGTAATAGGCCCGTTCCACCAAGTCGACATGCTCTTCGTTCATGTACTTGGAAACCATTTTTTTCACATCGGTGTGAGTTAATTCCTTTATTTGCGACATCAAGACACCTCCAATCAATTATTCTTCTTGGTTCTAGCCATTGACCAAGCTAGGTAAGCGATGGCAAGGTAGGCAGGTGCAAAATACAAACTGTACCTTGGCCCAAAGAGATAGGCGGCCACTAAGAAGCTAACTGGAAAGATAAAGGCCCGCCAGCAACGGGGCTCCTTCGTTAAGGCTAATCCCGTCCAGATAGCAAAAGCCCCATAAATCACCAGGTAAAAAATTACAAACCGTGCCACCTTATCGATGAACGGTAAAACGTTAACTAACCAAGTTAAGCCAAACCCAACTAAGATACTTAGGACCCACAAACGACGGTCGGCCCGTTGCCATAAACTCTTCAAACTCTTCATCCCTTATTCGATTGATTGCTAAGTAGTACTATTTTAGCACAAACCGTCTGGTTAATCGGCGGCTAATGTTCGGCTAATTCAAAATTATATGAAACGGCGGCCATCAAATAAAGTGGCGCCGTTTCGGTCCGCAAAATCCGTGGCCCCAAGCCGCAGGCCACTACGTCCCCTTCGGTCAGTCGGGCAACCTCGTTTTCGGTCAGGCCTCCCTCAGGCCCAAAGATGGCCAATAAACTCTGGCCCTTCTTAAGGCGATTAAAGACAGCGGCCAAAGCTGATTGTTCACCTTGTTTGGCCGATTCTTCCCAGGCTACAATTTGTTGGTCACTCCGAAAATCAGTTAACAACCCCGCCAAGTTTTTGACGTAGTGAACTTCAGGAATTCGGTTACGGTGTGACTGCTCGGCCGCGGCAGCCGCAATTTTTTGCAGCCGCTCGATCTTCTTAGCCTGGCGCTGGTCATTCCAATGGCTGACTGACCGGGCGCTTTCAAAGAAAACAATCCGACTTGCCCCCATTTCAGTGGCCTTTTGAACGATTAGCTCTGGCTTCTCCTTGGTCTTAGGCAGGCCACAAGCCAGGGTAACTTCAATTGGTAGCTCGCTATCGGTACCGAGGCCCTGATCAATCTTAACCTCGGCAGTAGTCGGGTCCAGCAGGGTCGCCAGGTAGGCGTGATGATCACTCAAGACCAGCTCAACCTGGGTGCCTGCCGTAGCTCGCATCACCGTGATCAGATGGTGGGCAACGTCAGCAGGGAGTTTTAAACGCCGGTGAGCTGGCAAGGGGTGGTTAATAAAGTAGCGCTGCATTATTCTTCCTCCTGGGATGGCTTATGAGCAATGATACCGTACCAATCCTTGATTCGCATCGTCTCGTCGATCAAGAAGCCTTGGTTTTGAATTGCCTCTTTAACCGTTTCAAACTTGGTGTTAATGATCCCAGAGGTTAAGAACTTACCGCCCGGCTTAAGGTTTTCAAAGGCCTGGGGTACCAGTGGCAAAATAATTTCGGCTAAGATATTAGCCACCACTAGGTCAACCTGAGTGTGAATACCGTCCAACAGTGAGTTAACGCCGGTATGAACATCCTTGGCAATTGGGTTTAGGGCCAGGTTCTTTTCAGCTGACTTAACCGCTATGTCATCAATATCGTAAGCCCAGACCTCACCGGCCCCTAATTGCTTGGCTGCAATTGACAAAACTCCAGAGCCGGTTCCAACGTCAATCATTGATTCCCCGCCACGCAGGGCCATCGTTAGGGCCTGAAGCATCAACTGGGTAGTTGGGTGCGTTCCGGTCCCAAAGGCCATCCCAGGGTCTAAGACCAGTAGTTTTTCGTCCGTTGTGGTCGGCGTGTATTCCTCCCACTGTGGCACGATCGTCAGCTCCCGGGTTACACGGACCGGGTGGTAGTACTTCTGCCAGGCCGTTGCCCAGTCCTGGTTGTCAATCTCTTCAGCCGTTACCCTTGCCGGAGCTGGATTAAGGCCAAAATCAGCTAACTTAGTCACCCGTTGGCGGATGTCTTCAATCTTTTCGGGAACAAAAACCGTTGGCGGGTAGTAACCAGTCACGGCGGCCCCAACTTCACGGTGAGGCAAGGTGGCTGGATTAACTATTTCACCGTAGGGACCGTACTTACCAGGTTTGAGCTTTTCAAAATCAGCGGCATCATCGATTTTAACCCCAGTCGCCCCGGTATCAGTTAGGATGTAGGAAACCGCATCAACGGCCTCAGTGCTGGTTTCAACCACAATGGCTGTCCAATTCATTTCTTAATTCCTCCTTAAAAAAACAATGGGAAAGCAAAAGGCGCCCCCGCGGACGCCCATTGTTTTATTCATCCTTTTGCTCGGTGTGAAGCCGGGCAGCGTTTTCTTTGGCTTGACGCTTTTCCAAGTGGTGGGCCAAGTATTCCACCATATCATCTTCGGTCTTGAAGATCCGGGGATGGCGTTGGTGGTGCATCCGGACATCAATTTCGTTAATCTTAACCCGTCCCGTCCAGGTGTGGGAGTAGCGAATGATTACCCGATTGTTCAGCCGGTGCTTGCCGAAGCGAAATACGTAAACGTGTTCCGGAGTCATCATCGGCCGGATATACTCCTTCTTATAAGTAAGATCATGTTCGCGCATGAATTGCTTTGTTCGATTTAGCATGGTAATCACCTCCTTATCATCGGACCCGTCGTGGGTTCTTTCGTCTTTAATGGATCTATTTTAACACACGGCGCCCCGCTTGCCAAAGGTCTCTGACCAGGATTAAGCAATCTAAAAGGATTCGGAGACCCGTCCCAACTTTGAAGATTAATTCTTCCCTAACAAAGTCGTCTCACCCGTCCTCTCAACCGGTACCATGCTATAATTTAGATACCAATAAACGAAAAGGAGGAGCCTGAATGGGCCTAATTTTATTACTACTTTTCTTGTGGATCATGTGGAAGCTTTTCAAGCTATCCTTTTGGTTACTAGGAGTTTTGATCACTATTGCACTGATTGTTTTCACCGTGAAAGTCCTTGTCATTCCCGGAATTATTCTAATCTTCTTGATTTTTGCAGGAAGAATTTTCACAAATTAACCATTTACTGAGCAAACATGCTATAATTACTATTGACTTAATAACATTTAAGTGGTTAAGAGATTTTTTAAGGAGTGTATTACTGTGTCTAAAACTCATCAAAAAGTTGTTTTAGTTGGTGACGGAGCCGTTGGTTCTAGCTACGCCTTCTCCATGGTTCAACAAGGTCTGGCCCAAGAATTTGCCATTATTGACCTAAACAAGAAACGGACTGAAGGGGACGCGCTTGACCTTGAAGATGCGACTGCCTTTACTGCCCCGAAGCTGGTTTACGGTGCCGATTACGACACTTGCAAGGACGCTGACCTGGTTGTTATCACGGCCGGTGCCCCACAAAAGCCGGGTGAAACCCGTCTTGACTTAGTTGACAAGAACTTGAAGATCATCAAGTCCGTTGTTGAACCAGTTGTTAAGGCTGGTTTCCAAGGAATCTTCTTAGTTGCTGCTAACCCAGTCGACATCCTGACTTATGCTGTCCAAAAGTTCTCTGGTTTCCCACGCAACAAGGTGGTTGGTTCCGGTACTTCTTTGGACTCTGCTCGTCTGCGGGTTGCCCTTTCCAAGAAGTTTAACGTCAGCCCACTTGACGTTAACGCCAACATGATGGCTGAACACGGTGATACTGAATTCGCCGCCTTCTCTTCCGCAACGATCGGTGGTTTGCCACTGTACGACCTGGCAGAAGCCAAGGGAATTTCCAAGGAAGAACTTTACCAATTGGAAGATGATGTTCGTAACAAGGCTTACACCATCATTAACTCCAAGGGAGCAACCTTCTACGGGGTTGCAACTGCCCTGATGCGGATTTCCCGTGCAATCCTACGTGACGAAAACGCAGTCCTCCCGGTAGGTGCCCCAATGAGTGGTGAATACGGTTTGAAGGATATCTACATTGGTACGCCAGCCGTTGTTAACGCCAACGGGATCGCCGAAGTCCTCGAAGTTCCGCTGGATGAACGCGAAGCAAAGGCCATGGCTGATTCTGCCAAGACCTTGGAAGAAATCGCCAAGAATGGAATGGCTAAGCTGCAAGGCTAATCACTCCCCTTGTGATTCATAATTAAAAGTGTAACGCCCCGACTCTCTACGCGGAAAGTCAGGGCGTTATTTTTTTACTAACTACCAAATCCTGTTAACGAACTACCACTATGGTAATTTGTTGACGGGACTTTTTTGACTACTAAGGTACAAAAACGGCACCCGGGTAATCTTCATACACCGGTTGCCGCCTAAAGCCCCTATCAATATTTGCAAAGTGCCTTAAAGATTGAGTCTGCCTGGATAAGCTGACCGACAATCTCTAAAGGTGATCACTGACAATCCCCCGTAGCTAACCAGCTGAATGATTGTCAGTGGTAAGAGATTAATTACACTATCGATTTGCAGGAGGTAGCGTATATACACAATGGTACTGATGACTACCGCCACTACGGCCACCCCCACTAACCGACGGTCTAAGCAGGCTAACATAGCTAGCAAAACCATTACTAAGTAGGTGTAACGATCGTGCATCGAGGGTAAAAACATGACGCAAGTCCAAAAGCTCCAGGTTGCCACCAGCAAGAAACACTTGGGCGTCAGGTCCACGCGTTTCAAAAAGCTGAAGCCGACCAGGAGGATCAGGCCCGTTAAAGCGATCAACCCCCACTTGATAGATTCGTAGTACGTAAGGCTTATCCCCGGCCAGAGGAGCTGAATGAGCTTGGGAAAGTTGGCAATATTTAGAGCTAACGTCTTATAGGTGGTTGTCTGGGCCGCGTAAACCGTAAGCGGGGTCAAGAAGCTACGTCCAGCCAGGAAGCCAGGTAGGTTCATGGCGTACAAACTGACGGCTGCCCAACCAAACTGAGCCCAATGACGGAGATCACGACGGATCCAGTAAACAAAAGCAAAGAACGGTAATAGCAAGATTGCCTGCAGCTTAAAGGCCAGGGCGATGCCGTAAAAAAGCATCGCCCTTACGTTGTTATGGTTAAGTAAGTACCACAGGGCAATCAGAAGCCAGGCCACATAGATTGAATCAGCCTGACCCCAGGCACTGGAGTCCAAGACCACGGTTGGCAGGGCCAGGACCAGCGTGTATGGGAGAACAAAGTTAATCTTGGGGTTAACCCTGGTAACCAACTTAGCGCTATAAGTAGCCACGATAAGATCGAAAAAGACTGATAGAGCCTTATAGAGATACAGAGACTTGATTGGCAAGTAGGAAAATAGGGCGATTAAAAACTGGTATGGAACACCGTAGTTGCCGACCTGCTGATGTAAGGCAGCCAATCCCCCTAATTCCTTAATCTTAGTAGCCCAGTCCTGCAGGTAAATTAGGTAGTCATTAGACTGAACATTAAACCAGAGCAGCCGGACCCCGACCAAGCCAATAGTAATACCAATTAAGCTAATTATTTGGCCCCGGGTTAACCGGGTTGATTTGAATTGATCCATGACGATCCCTCACTTGGTTAGGTATTGATAATAGCGACCGCCAAAAGTAACGTGGTAGCCTTCAGAAAGAGCCCGTTGCACGTTACTTCCCCGGCGGACAATCAGAACGGCATGGTCGGGCAAGTGATCCGGTAACTGAGCACTAAAGTGGTAGCGCCCGTAGCGGTAGTAGTGGATGAACTCCCCGCCCCCAGCCTTGACGGCCTGTTTTTGAAAGGTTACCGGTTTTACCGGGTGGTTGAAGAGGGCCACCGTGTAGACCGAGCCGGCCGAATGATTATTGGTAACCAAATAAATTGGCTCCCCCGTCGCCCGGGCTCTGGTTAGCAATGTCTGCAACTCCAGCGGGGTTTCACTTTGCCCTGCTTCTAACGCCCGATGATACGTCCCGAAGTAAAGTGATGCCCAAACACCAAACGTTAGACCGAAAATGGCTAGCCCCACCACTGGCCACTTGGCTCCTGGGCGAATGGTAAAGACGGTCGCGGCCAAGTACAGAGCCGGGACCAGTAAGGCGTTCAGGTGAGTATTGTTGGGGGCAATCAAGAGAACGGTCGGCAGATTGGCTCCCAACATCATTAGCATCAAACTATCAAAATCACTTCTGGGGTGCTGTTTGATTAAATATAACGCCCCAACGATCGCAGCAAGGACCAGCACGGGTGTTATAATCCCAATCCCCGGCAGACCGTTTTTTAGGTAGCCATCTGAGCCAGTAACCAGTAAGGCCGCCGTTTGACCCAGGTTCTTGATCACGGCGCCGATCCCGTGGCCGTGACCAATCACAAATTGAGAGCCGCCCCGTGAGGCCACCAGGTGAGTGATGGTTAAGCCCAGAACCCGGATCTGATGATGGCTTACATAGTTGACCCACAAAAAGAGGGCCAGTGGCCATGCTAAGGCAAGGTCAAGTATGCAGGCAAGCCCTAGTTGCCTCAAGGAGGCTAAATGACGGCGCCAGCCAATCAACCAAAAACCAAGGATAAAGGTGGCTAAAAAGAGCCAGTTATTAGCGTAAGTATAGGCCCCTAACACCAGGAGGATGTTGACCAAATAAAAATAACGCGCCTGGCGGGTAGTCGTCCACAGCAAAAGGACTGCCATCACTAAGGTCATTAACGCTGGGAAGAGATTACTTTCGACTGCCCAGCGGCTGGTGTTGACCATTCCTGGACTAAGGGCTAGCGCGGCCAATACCAGGAGCAACCGCCAGTTTGACCAGCGGGCCTTTAGCATCGCTGCCGTTAAACACAATAGGCTGACAACCCCAATTAAAATCATCGGGAAGCGGTAAACGGTGATCGAAAGCCCCCAAAATTTAACTAAGGGGCTTACGATCAAGGGGTAAAGCAGGTTCATACCTGACCCCCAGGCGTAGAGATAGACCGGATGTGGCGCCAAGGTAAAGTAATCAATCCCCCACTTAGCCAGTGACCAGGCGTTAATCCCACCCATTGCCTCATCGTAATCAATTCCCATTGCTGAATTGTACTTATACAGCCGGGCAACGGTGGCAATTAAGATAAGTAAAAACAGGGTGATTTTAAACCACCGGGGGCGGTTTTGAAAGGCTGGGGCCTTGGTAAAGGCAATTAGAGCGATAGCATCCACCAGCAAAAGCATGATTGTTGCAGTGAGCATTGATAGGAATCCCTTCCGCCGGGTCATCACGAACCCGGCGCCACTTTTTTATTCAATCTATCACTTTCTTTATTGGTTAGTTAAGCGCCCTTTAAAAGCTTTAAAAAGTCTTCACCTTCTTGAAAAGTACTCACCCCCGCCTAGCATGAAAGATGCTAAACAGGGGTGATTTTAATTGGTCTCTTAAGGAAATTGATTTTTTTATGAACTTCAAAACTACTGATCTGACACTCATCCAAGACTTGTAAGCTAATGCGGGCAGAAAGCAAGTGGTATTCGGAACTACTGATCTGACACTCATCCAAGACCGCCATAGCAAACCATGCTTACCAAGTAGCGTATTCGGAACTACTGATCTGACACTCATCCAAGACGTCAGATACCAGAACTTTGTTTTCTTGGTTGTATTCGGAACTACTGATCTGACACTCATCCAAGACTTATCGTTAGCAATAATAACGGTAGTATCAGTATTCGGAACTACTGATCTGACACTCATCCAAGACAATGCTTGAGAACTCAACGGTAATATCAGTGTATTCGGAACTACTGATCTGACACTCATCCAAGACTGCTTAGCAAGCTTAAAACCGGGGTCGTGAGTATTCGGAACTACTGATCTGACACTCATCCAAGACTTTATCACGTGGGGCGTGTCGGCGACATCAGTATTCGGAACTACTGATCTGACACTCATCCAAGACTACTTCTTGCGGTTATTGGTAAGGGTTGCGGTATTCGGAACTACTGATCTGACACTCATCCAAGACCATAGTTGCCAGACAGCACACCCATGTCAAGTATTCGGAACTACTGATCTGACACTCATCCAAGACTTAAAAATCGTAATGATTTGCATCTCAAAGGTATTCGGAACTACTGATCTGACACTCATCCAAGACAGCCGCACGTGACGGACCTGTAAGCCCGCGGTATTCGGAACTACTGATCTGACACTCATCCAAGACAGTTCGAACATTTCATCTTGGGTGAACTCGGTATTCGGAACTACTGATCTGACACTCATCCAAGACTCGTTACGGCTTGGCTATCCTGCGTAAATTGTATTCGGAACTACTGATCTGACACTCATCCAAGACCATTAAGACGATCCATGACTTCTTGCGTTGGTATTCGGAACTACTGATCTGACACTCATCCAAGACAGTTGAAGTACCAATCACGAGAAGTGATCGGTATTCGGAACTACTGATCTGACACTCATCCAAGACCCGCCGGTCGTCTTGATGGCGTTCACGTCGGTATTCGGAACTACTGATCTGACACTCATCCAAGACTAAAACTGTGCCTTAGCGTAAGGCGTCGTGGTATTCGGAACTACTGATCTGACACTCATCCAAGACCACAGTCAGGTGTGAGCTTAGGTAATGGATGTATTCGGAACTACTGATCTGACACTCATCCAAGACCGCTGTTTTCTAATCAAAAACTAACGACCTAATTATGCCAATCATCAAAGTCCCGATCAATTCGGTAAATTTCTTGTTTGAGTTGCTGTAGTGTTTCTCGCTTTTCTGAGAATTCTACTAATAAAACTGCCACATTGGTATCCTGAACAAGAGTAGCGAATTCTTGTATTTGCTCGGGTAATAGATAATTAGCGACATTACAATACCCAAGAACCTGACAGTCATTTAATTCGAGATGTAATTTAAAATCTGTTTCCATTATACCATACGGTTTATTTATTGCCTGAGGTAAATATTGAATTCTAGAATATTTGTATAACCGCTGTAAATTTTCGTCATACCTTACTTCTAAGGGGAGATCAAATTCAAACAGCGACTCTTGAATTTCTGAAAAGACCTGCCGTGCTAATTCATTCATCGCTTCCCGCTGTGTAACACTTAATTCTTGCACAATTCGCTTATCTAACGCTGTTTGATAACTTCCAAGCTTTTCCGGGTTTAAGATTAGGTCTCCTTCCCATTTAACACATCTGCTCATATTCAGCTCTTGGTAATCATCATCAAGTAATCGAATACTGTCATTGCGGCCCTGCATCCCCTGAATGAAGTCAGTATTAACACCCGGATTTTCAATTTGAAGAATTGTTACCTTTCCCCCAGAAAGCTCAATTGCATCGTGACCATGATATTGTAACTTCATAGAATCACCGTCCTTTTGGATGAATTCCGAACTTCTTCAATCATCTTTCCACGTAAAAAGTGCATATCACTATATTGCTTTTCAGTTAACACTAGAGACTGAATAATTCCTTCATCAGGTAGAAAATCTTTAATTCGTTTTTCTAAAAATTCCGCCGCACTTTTAGTGGTACACACTCGGACATACACGGAGTACTGAATCATGATAAACCCTTCATTGATTAGCTTTTTTCGGAATTGTCGATACTGCTTTCGTTGCTTACTTGTTTCGGTTGGTAAATCAAACATGACCATCAAGCGCATTATTCGGTACCTCATTTTTTATCCCCACCTTGATTTCAATCTCGTCTTGCTCCCCGCTGAGGTAAGCAAGACACTCCCGCACATATTGATGAATTGCATTTTCTGTTAACATAGAGACGCCGTTATACTCGATCTCCAGGTGCATTGCATCCACTAGCCCCCATCTTACATATGAGGTAAATTCATTAAATGTTTGTCCCCTTACCCAATAATCAATCACTGGCCGAAATGGTTCCATTAAATCTGACCCTAAATTAAACCGATTTCCGCGGTTTTGATGATGGATCCCTAACTCCATCAAGTATCCATTCTCAGTAATTGACTGGTTCGTTTCAGAAAGCAAGATCGAATAACCGTAATTCAGTGCCGCATTATAATGATTGTCTTGCTTACGACTGAAATCGTCCCCAAAAAGCATTGGAAAATATTTTCGAGCTACTACCGCCTCACGGTTTGTAACATCGTTGACTTCAAGTAGTTCTAACTCATCTTCTAGCTCCTTAACTGGACAGCCATTATACTTGGCCACCGCAATTTGTCCCTGAATCTTTGCATGTGCGATCTTAGTCCAAAGGTGATTCCTTCGCTCCGGCGACCACATGAACTGTCGTTCCAACAATTCATAATCTCTTGCTGCCGGCTGATAACCAACCGTTTCCCCCACCGGTTGGTGCTGACGATCGATAAAAATAACTTTAATGTTACGCCGTAAACAAGCACTCATGAAGTCAGATGACATCATTGCTTGCGTTGTTTCAACTAAAACCTTACTAACATCATCCAACGGAATTTCATTAATCCCATCATTTGTCTGAACAACCATCATGTGTGCTGAATGTGAAATCTTTGCGTGCTGGGTGATAACTACCGAACGCCATCCCATTTTTCAAAACTCCTCCTTGCCAAATAGATTTAAATTCCATATAATTAATTTGTCGGGTAGCTCCCGACATTCGAGACTACTGATTTGATACTCATAGTCAAGATCAAACGAGTGGTTTTACCACAAGTTACATTTTCTAAGGTCTTTTTATGGCCTATACATAAAAAAGGAGTCGGTTTTAGCCGGCTCCTTTTTCTATATATTACTTATTTTCAAGCGCCGGATAAATAGACCTGTTGGTGATTCAAACACTACCTCAGCATCTTTAGTTAGTGTTATAGCACATCTAATGCGACCAAACTCACTAACATTTAATGTTTTCAAATCGTGTCTAGTTCCATTATTTGCGTGAATAGCAGCTAAAATATTATTTAATTCCCTCTCTTTTTTTACTACATCAGCCTCATAAAATTTTCGCCTATTACTTTCTATTTTTAAAATCTTTTTTCGCAGGAGAGGTAAATACTTAGCAGAAGTTTTAATTATTTCATCAAATAATTCATCAAATTCCTGTGAAGGATTATCAGATTTTTTTATCTCGCTAAAGTTATTGTTGATCTTTTTTAAGGTTTCTTTTTTTAGAACTAACTCTGTTGCTAAATGTTTAGTATCATACCCACCTAACCTATAGCTAACTCGTTCACCTCCCACCTTATCTAAAATCAGTTGATTAAAGCCTAACTGTGGTAATATGATTATAAAATCATTGATTATATTATTGTTATTTTTAATTGTCTTATAAAGCTCATCTAAATATTCCTTACTATGTTTTTCATACTTAGAAAGTTTACTTAGTGCATCAACAGGGACTCTAACTATCCTAGCGGTCCTTTGGCCTTTTATCCTAATTAAAGACATAAACGAAGTTTCTTTAGATAAATAAGATCCGTATAAATCAACCGGCATCTCTTTTTTCAAAGGTATATTTACATTTCCTAAATTTTTAGTTGAATTTATAGTAGCCTTATAAAGCATGCCATTTTCTATTCTGATTTCTTTAGTTACCCTCATTATTTTCATTCTGATTATTTGATTTAGATAATTAGCTAAAGAGGACCTTGATATTATTAACATTCCCCTATCATCATAAACTTTTTTATCTTCGTTATTTTTTTCATGCTTATCTTTCACTAATTCGTGGAAAAAGTCAAAGTTACGTAAGTTTAGATCCGTTCCCTTAGTAAACTTCATATACTCACCGTAAACGAAGAAGGAGCGTAGTTTCGGATAACGGCGAGTCAAGAATTGTCCTGCAAAGGTTGTTAAGTAGGCATCTACCGCGTGGTGATAGTCATTAACCTCCCGGACCTTCGGTAAATCAAATTCTTCTCGTAATTGCTTTGTTAAACTTGCCCGCGTTTCGATAATGTCAGTCCCGGCATCCCGATACATACTTCCTAAAATATCAGCCGTCAGCTTAATTACCTGGCGTGTTTCAACCAACTGGCGCTTCACAAAACCTAGTGAGCGGTATTTGACAATTTGATCAATATCTAAAGTAAGATTTTCAAATTTTTGCTTTGTGATCAATCCCTGCTTTAAAAGGTATTCCCAGTACGGACGCATCTTTGTTGCATACAACTTAGCCGGTACACGATCAGACTTCTTACTATTTTCCGCCTGACTGACTAACACACGATTATCTAGCGAATTATCTTTAAGGAATGACTGTGGGAGGATGTGATCAATTTCATACCGCTTTGTTGGAATATCATCAAAGTTGATTGGCTCACCGGTATATACATCCTTACCACCTTGGGTAAAGTAAAAATAGTAACGGTCAGACAGATCCGGCGTGTTTTCCAATTCTTCAAGCAAGCTCGTATCCTTTACTAGCTCTCGGGCTTGATTTTGGAACAGGCTACGCAATTGATTACGTCGGCTACGTGTTCGTTCGCCCTTGTTGCCCTCATTTCGAGCAAACTCAATCGAAATTGACTTTGGTGCATTCCCAACGGCTTTAGTAATGTCATTAACTACCCGAACAACTTGCCAAATTGCCTTCTTATTTTGCGGTGAAGTGTAGGCATCATCCAAAATGCTTTCCACTTGGTCCCCTAGGGTTGTCCCTTCCTTAGCAATGGCACTTTGATTAAGCTGATCGATTTGTTCCTTGAAAACGGGCTGATTAACGATCTGCATGAAGTTTTGGTCGGTATTCCAGAGCAAGTCAATGATCCGCTGCCCATTTTCATCAACCAAGCCGGTTAACAACTTCTTGGATAATCGTCCCCAACCCTTATAACGTTTCTTACCAAGAGCTGAGCGTTGAGCGTCAGTTAACCATGCCACTTCCGTTAACTTATCGGCAAAGATTTCGCCATCTTCAAATACAGAACGCCATTCAATAATCCTTTCAAGGTCGTCTCGATACCGGTTGTCATT
Source organism: Limosilactobacillus gorillae (assembly GCF_001293735.1). GTDB lineage: Bacteria > Bacillota > Bacilli > Lactobacillales > Lactobacillaceae > Limosilactobacillus > Limosilactobacillus gorillae. The sequence goes on from NZ_BCAH01000022.1 coordinate 16,940, forward strand.
AACCTTATCACCAATAATCGCTTTTAAGTCCAGGTAAGTTGCTAAGCTAGAGTTGAACTTTTTCGGATCTGATAACCCTTCGATCATTGGTTTATTAACCCCACGTGTCTTTGCCATCACTAAACTGGCAACGTCACTTGCTTTAACCGTTTTCTTGCTCTCGAAAAGCTCATTAAAGATGTCTTGCTTCATCCCTACTGATAAGCGATGATTATTTACCCGAACGTTATTCAATTCGTTTAAAACATTATATTTTTGATAAAGCAGACTGTTTGCCGGAAGAACATCTTCGTTTAACAAGTAGGTATCTTTAACTGTCATCCGCTTAATAAAGGCTTCCGCGGATTCAGCCCGGTCAATCTTACCCCAGAGGTTCCAAGGTGTAATTTCACCCGCAGCCCTCCGTTTAGCCCAGGCAAACTTAGCCCCGGAAGTTCTTTCTTGATCCTTAAGCGTTACCAGCGGCCCAACGTAGTAAGGAATTCGGAAGGAAACCAGCTGATCCAATTCATACTTGGCCTTGTGCCGATCCCGGTCGTCTGTAGCTGGATTTTTCTTTGCCAACCAGGGGTAGTACTTCGCCTGCTTTTCAATGATTCGATCCAGTTCTTGTTGGTGCATTTGATGCGGGATCACCCCATTAGCCGACGTTCGTTGTTTTGGTAAGAACTCTCCCGCCTTAAGTTGCCCCTCAATCTCCTTCCAGTTTGGCATTTCCTTGAGGAGTTTTTTAAGACCCTTTTCAAAATCATAACCCTTTGTCTTTGGCTCCTGGCCAATATATTGGTTATACAAAGAATTGAAGGATTTACGTACTTCGGATGGCTGTGTCGCCAGGAATTTCTTTACCTCTGCTAGTTGACGTTGGTGCGTCCAGTAACGATCCATCATTGATTCAGAAATCGACATCCCATTAGGGACGATTTCATTCAGCATCAGCTGCGAAAACAGGCTCGTGATTTCCGTTAAAATGTCGTTTTGCGCATCGTTAAGCTCCCCACTGAACTTTTCAATATCATCGTCACTGGTTTCAGAGCTCAAGTCAATTTTCCAATCATTGGCCTTGTCATCAACCAGTGCATCCGTGGCGAAGTTCGCCTTGTAGCCTAAGATCAATTTGCTAATCGCCGTAGCAACCTTTTTATTGCTCTTGGTTTCATCCTTATCAGCTACCTTTACCGCTAGGAGTTTGGCAACTTCCTTTTGGCGATCCAGCTTTTTCTTACTAGTATCCAAGAGTAACTTCCCAATTTCATCAATCTGATCTAGGTCAATCGCAAATGAGCCCTCACCATTTTGAAGCTCTTTATAAGCCTCGTTTAAAACGTTAAAGGACTTTGCAAAGTCAATCTTACCCACCTTAAACTTATCAACACTGGCGTTATTTAGAAAGTGTCCCCGGTACTTTACGATATGGTGCACAGCTAGGTAAACTTCTCGTAGATCAAATTGGCGATCTTCGTTAATCATTGCCTCGCGCAACTTGTAGATATTAGTAACCGGGTAGTGAGCACGTTCTTCCTCTGGTGCTTCATCCCGTATCTTAATCAGAGTTGGGTAACCACGTTCAGCCTTCTTTAAAAGATCCGGGAATAAAAGCTTACCAATGAAGGCCTGATTCTTAGCCGGATCATCTGGATGAATATTTGATTGTTTAAGGCGCCGCAAGAAGTTTTCATCGACTTCCTGAAGGTGCGGGGCAAAGACTTCATTTAAATAGTGCAACCGCCACTTCCGTCGCTTCAAACGACGCCGGGTTGTCCGAAAGCCCCGCCGGTCAGCAGCCGTCTTTCCTTCTTCAAATAACCGAACCCCAATTGCCGTCTTACCCTTGATACGCATAAGTTTGAACTGACTATCAGTCACTGCCCAACCAATCGAGCTTGTTCCGATATCTAATCCAACGTGATACTCCTTCATATGGTTCACTCCTTTGTTACTGTATTAACAAGACAAATTATAGCAAACAAATATTTACTAAGACCTGATTTGTAAAAGAAAATGAGAATTCACGAGTAGCTGACTTTTACTAACGCTAGTGCCTTTTCTGAATAACTTAATTATAGAACTGTGCTACGTCATATTTTGTCGTTAACATAATTTTTTCAAAAAAATTCCGTCACGCCATTCCATTTAGCGTGACGGAATTTTCATTTTATTATTCATCTGCTTCCCGCTCATTACGGAACCAGTAAATCAGCGACGTGTTCTGATAAACACGACCCTGATTGTTCATTGGGTATGGGGCCATCCGATAGTGCGGAATGTGGACGATATCGACCTTTTGAGCGGTTGAAGCGGTGTTGAGGATTTGGAACTGGTAGGCTCCGGCAGCCACCTGGCCAGTATAGTCAAACTCATCGTCCCGCTGGCGTAGGACGTACTGCTCGCCGCTAATTAGGTTCACCAGGGTAACCTCAACCTTGGACTTGGCATGGACCTGAACGGAAATCCTGTTGGCCGTCCCGTTTAGCTTAACAATCTGAGTGATCTGGTTGCCAGGCTTAAGATCAATCGGCTTGGCACCATACTGAGTCGATAACTGGGAGCGCTGCGCGGTAACAGTTACCGTTTGACCGCTAGAATTAACCCCCAAAGCCGTGGTGGCGGCCAACCCTAGCGCCAGGGCCCCGGCGCCAGCTACTTCCCATTTCTGCCAGGTTTTAATTTCCTTTCTGTCACCCGCTGGCAGCAGCATCAGTAATAGCCAGCTCAGCGGTACCAGCACCTGACCATAGCGTTCTTCCACCTCCCACAATAAGACGTGAAAGGCTAAGTAGCCTAGGGTAGTTAGAATTACAATCAGGGCGACTTGATTGTTCGTCGTCGCAAGGGCCATTTGATTCACCAAGAGGCGCTTAATAATGAAACCAAACACCAAACAAGTCGCTACCTGGTAGCTAATTGCCACTAACCCCGAGATGACCGGTGCGTGACGCAAGTACCCCCCGGGAGCCTCCTGCATCCCCCCGTTGTACCAGTGTAAAATATTGGCGCTGTTAGTTAAAACCATCAGCTTAATTAGCCAGTGCCGAACCAGGCCCCAGTTTTGTTTAATCAGACGCTTTTTAATCACTTTAATGTTACGCTGGTTACGGGCCGCCTTGGACCTGAGTTTAACATTTGCTTTGACGTCCTTGGTGTTGAAGGTCCCGTGAGAGCTTTTGTTTAATCCCATCGCTACCCACTCGGTGATCGGGAACTCGTACCTAGATTGGCGAGTGAAATTGGCTGCCTTATCAAAGGCGCTCGACAGCGGAAATGACAGGCCAATTCCCAGCGCAATCAAAACTATTGGCACCAGTAAGTGACTTTGTTTGAATTGGCGGCGCCCCCACATTAACAAGGAAGCCAATAAAAGGGCCGGTAACACCACGATCATGTTCGCCTTCGTCACCTGACCGAGCATAGCCGCCACTACCAAAAGGACGCCGCTGATGCTTCGCTGCCACCAATTCCGCCGCCTCCATAGAACTAGCGTCCGCATCATGTATAAGAGGACGAACATGACTGGCAGATCAGTGTAAAAAACCTGCAGGTAATATGTATAGGCGAAGGGCGACAGAAGGGCAAAGGCCAGGATACCAACCACTAGGTGCTTTTTGCGGCTAACCCGCCAGGCGGTATCGATTCCAAGTAAAACCATCCCATCAAGCAAGAGCATTGACAGTAAATGAACGCCGCGGTTAACGCTCATCCCCAGCTCCATTGTTAATTTTAACCAACGCGATAAGAGGTAGGCGACCGGCACGTTTTGCGGGTAACGCCAGAAGTAGGTAATCTTCCAATTGGTGTGGCCGACCGCCATGCGGGCCGCCTGGTCTAACACCCGAAGCGGATCATGATAGACCGTCACCGGTAACCACTTTATGACTGCTATTTGCAGGACCACCATTACCGCCATCCCGCTCCCGGCCAGCCAGAATAACTGGACCTTTGACAGCCGCTCAATGGCGGGGATTAGCTTAGGCAGTCCCCACCAGCCAATGGCGGTTAGGATCGCGACCCCCAGGGCGGCTACCCAGTTTTGAGAGGAGGTGAAATTGGAAATCAGCCCAATTACAAGGCAAACAACCAGCAGTCCGGTCAAAAAGCGGCTTGCAGTTTGTGCAGCCCTCACATCGTCCAGCTCCTTTTTTCGAAGTCTAACCACATTTGCATTGTCTCCGCTCCTTTTTAGTGCCCTTCATCCTTGATGGTCAGGGCGCGGCTATTTTCAACAATTATAGCACTCATTACATTTAAAATTTAAGCTATGACCCTTTAACGCATCCGTATTAATGGAAAAATAATAGTTGCTCGAGGTGTCGGAACACACCTATTACACAAAACCGGCTCGCTCAGTCTCAGCTGAACAAGCCGGTATTTTACTTATTGAGTAGCCGCTGTTTGGCCGGCCCAATGGTTGATCGGCCCAAATTGATGACCGATCTCAATTTCGTTTTGAATGGCTTGGTGGACCACTCGTTTAGCCAAGCGGACCCCCGCCTCAACGGAGTGCCCCTTAGCCAGTTCAGCGGTAATAATGGCCGAAAAGGTATCGCCCGTCCCATTGACCCGGTTAGTCGGGATGTAGTCCTCCTCTAGCCAGAAGGTCTCCCCATTTGCCAAGGAAACAAAGTCCCGAACTGGAGTGGTCTGCCCTTCAACGTGCTGACCCTTAATGACAACATTTTTGGCACCCATTGCATCGAGCTGGCGAGCTGCTTCTAACACTTCTTCATCATCCCTCAAGTCTAGCCCGGTCAGTTTTTGGGCCTCGTAAAAGTTGGGGGTAATGACGGTCGCCAGTGGGATAATTCGCTCGCGAAAGAGTTCATAAGCCGACGGTTCCAAAAGCATTACCCCATGTTTGGTAATGATGACCGGGTCAACCACCAGCGGGCCAAACTTGGCCGGATCGTAGGAATCGGCAACAACGTTGATTACGTCGTCGTTAGCTAACATCCCGGTCTTGGCAGCCTTGATTTTAAAGTCTTCTCCCAAGACCCGGAACTGTTCCTTGATGAAGGCAGCTGGCATGATTTGTTGCTGAGTAATCCCGTAGGAATTCCCGGACACAGCAGCGGTTAGAATCCCATGACCGTATACCCCATCAATAAAGAAGGCATGCAGATCGGCCGGCATTCCGGCACTTCCATCGGAATCATGGCCAGCAATGGTTAATGCTTGAACAGATTGCGTCATCAAAAGACCTCCCGTCAATTCCTCTTCTCATAGCTCTCTTCTGGGTCGTGAACAAACCGTCGGTAAATTGCTAGTCCGATCGTTAGTAGGACAATTGCCCCCACCTCAATGATCGTTTCAATTCCGTTAGAGTTGCTAGCGGCTAAAAGATGCCGTAGCAGGGCCGTCAGCCCTAGTCCCATTAGCATCGTGATTGAGATGTGCCCATGATTGCGCAGGGCTTCGATTACCATCACGATAAACTCGAAGATGATGAAAAAGGACGTCACTTCGTTCAAAAAACTATAGAAGGCCGGGTCCGAAACCGGGGCGAGCGCCAACCTGATAATTACCAACAATTCCATCCCCAGTTGGACAATTAACGCCAGCCCTAAGAGGCCTACGGCTATTAATGCTACCAGCTCAAGTAGGTGAGCAATTTTTCGAAACCATTCTTGACTTAACACCTCAATCACCATTCCTTTCCAGTAGTCACATTATACCATCTTAACGGAACGAAATTTGGTGAAATTTAACTTTTGTTCGTTTCTTTTGTAATGACGGTGCTAAGCCCCTATGCTTAGATATTAATCGATTCATGAACTGCTTACGTCCACCCTCCTTTTCTAGTTTCATCCGTTCTGGGTCCTTCTTGTAGAAGTCCTGATGGTAGTCTTCAGCAACGTAGAATGGCTGGACTGGCTCAATCTTAGTGACGATCGGGTCCTTGAACAAACCGCTTTTTTGAAGGGATTCTTTTGAGGCCTGGGCGATTGCTCGTTGTTCTTCGTCCTCGACAAAGATTACCGGGCGGTAGTTATCACCGCGGTCCTGAAATTGGCCAAAGGCGTCCGTCGGGTCAGTCTGTTGCCAGTAAATTTCAACCAAGTCCCTGTAAGAAACCACGGTGGGATCAAAGGTAATCCGGACTGCCTCGGTATGACCAGTTGTACCAGAACAAACCTGCTCATAAGTTGGGTTAGCAACGTGGCCACCGGTGTAGCCTGACTCAACCTTTTTAATCCCCGGGTAGGTATCAAATGGCTGTACCATGCACCAAAAGCACCCACCAGCGAAAATTGCCGTTTTCTTTGTCATATTATCTCCTCCTTAATTCTTACCGAACTGTGGCCATGCCGCAATTTGAGCACCCTTGTAAGTCTTATCAATGACTTCCTTGGTGGCCTCGGTTTGATAAGTGGCCACGATCTTCTCGTAGACCGGATTATCCCTATCCTTTTCCTGGGCGGCAATAATATTGACGTAGGGCTTGGTGGACTTGTTGACTGGTTCGAGGTAGATTGAATCCTTCTTTGGATTTAAGTTCGCCGCCTCAGCATAGTTCCCGTTAATAATTGAAGCATCTACAGAATCTAAGGTCCGCGCCGCCATAGCTGGTTCAACTTCTTTGAACTTGAAGTTGCGTGGATTGGACGTGATGTCTTGCAAAGATGGCTTAATGCCACTATCTTTTTTAACTTTGATCAGGCCAGCTGATTGAAGCAGATTCAGTCCCCGCCCCAAGGTAGTCGGCTCGTTTGGAATCGCGATTGTGGCACCATCCGGCAAATCTTTTAGTGCATTGTATTTCTTGGAATACAGCCCCAGCGGTGAAATCACCGTATTCCCAATTGAAACCAGGTGAGCGTCTTCCTTTTTGTTATAGGACTCAAAGTAGTAACGGGTTAAACAGGAGTGAAGGTCAATCTTACCATCTTTTAAGGCCACGTCTGGTTGGACATAGTCATTAAAGGTCACAAATTTAAGTGTAATCCCCTCCTTTTTAAGCCGCTTGGCCACGTCTTGCCAAACCGGCAGTGCATCGGTCCCAACCAAGCCAACCCTAACTGTCTTATTACTAGTGGTAAAACGTTGGTAGATTAGACCGCCAATTCCCCCGATTACAACCAAGGCCACTAAAATCACCCACAACCACTTCAAATGATGTTTCTTCATGATAATCCTCCCTTCAAAGTTAAAAAAGAAAACGTCCCATAAGGCACCGTAATGCCTTATGGGACGTTGATCAACGTGTTACCACCCACTTTTAGCCCTTCAAAAAGGACCCTCTCCCAGCTCCAACAAGCTGTAACGGTGATAACGGGTGTTGACCCGGCGGGAGCTTATCGTAACTCGCCCCAGCGATTTAACAAAGACCATTTTCGGCCAGCTAGGATTATCAGCTTCCACCACCCGCTGACTCGCTGTGCATCCCCTTCTGGTTTACTCATCTTTTCTAACTTTTTTCTAATTTAATTTTAACCATATCATACTAACCTAATGCCAATATGTCAACGTATAATTTTACGTATCTTAACCAACTAATAGCAACACCCCCAACAAGAGGATTAACAATTCAAATTGGTTTCTAACCTTAGCGGATACGATCTTAGTATGGGCGCTACACCCTCATCTAAAACCATGTATAATAAACGGGTTAGATCACTTTTAGAAATGAGGAATAATACATTATGATTGGAATTTGGGCCAACGTCGCCGCTATCATCGTTGGGACTGTGATCGGCTGGGGCTTCAAAAAGATCTTGACCGACAAGTACGTGGCAACCTTTTGGACCGCCCTGGGACTAGCAGCCCTTGGGGTGGGGGCACAAACTGTCGTCTCCAACATGCCTAAGAGCCACTACCCCTTACTCTTCATCATCTCACTAGCCGTTGGACTGCCGATCGGAACATGGCTTAAACTTGACGACCGGGCTAACGCATGGATCAATCGTACTTTTCACACTGAACTGGGTGAAGCTGTCGCCACCGCTAGTTTCCTGGACTGCATCGGGGCCCTAGCGATCCTGGGACCAGTCAACGCTGCCACCAACGGAAACCAAACCTTCCTGTATACTAACGCCATGCTAACACTGGTTTGTGCGATCGTATTTGGAGCCGGCTTTGGTCTTGGGATGCTCTTAGAGGTGCCGGTCCTCTTTATTTGGTTCACCGCCATCTACCTAGTAGCTAAATTCTTGTCAGCCTCCTTCTTCTCTTCAGCCCTAATCACCGAACTATCGATTGTCGGAGGCCTTTTAATCGTGGCGGCTTCCTTCTCCCTACTTAAAATCCGGGAGTTCAAAAGCATTGATATGCTACCGGCCCTGGCCGTGCCGCTACTTTTCTTCATTGGCTTGGCCATCTTTTAGGTGACGCTGAATGACAACTATTCTCAACGGAATCATCACCTTTGTATCGACCGGGATGGACTATTTAATGGTCCTCTTGGTCCTTTTTCATCGCTTCAAGCACCCGCGCCAGCGCCTGGCGATTATCTGTGCCGATTATACCGGCACCAGCATTCTAGTTATCATCGCCCTTGTGGCAGCCTTGGTCTTACGCCAAGCTCCTGATCAGTGGTTACTGGGTTTCTTGGGGCTTGTTCCCCTAATGTTAGGCGGCCACCTCTTAATTCACGGCCAAACCGAACCCTCCGCCGCCCAAAGAGTTAGCGGTCACCACCTTTTCCTAACGGTAACTACGATCACCGTGACAGCGTGCGGGGCCGATAACCTTGGCGTCTACATCCCCTACTTCACCATCCTGGACCGCCGCGAATTAATCCTTACCCTGGTGACCTTCGCCGTCATGGTAGCCATCTTCTGCCTACTGGCCTACACAATTACCCACCTGCCCGTAATCAAGGCCGGCCTCGACCACTTTGGCCCCCTCTTAACCGGAATATTATACCTGTGGCTTGGAACCTTTATTTTGATTGATAATGGCACCATTCTTCACCTGTGGCGGATGCTTGGTCATTAGCAATTTCCCGGCCCTCTCAAACTAAAAAAAGCCCCGCGTGACTGAACCACGTCGGGGCTTCATTTTATAAACGACAACCTGGATCTTTAATCTAACGTTGACCGCGGTCAGTCTTGTCCTTTAATAGCGGTACGTACTTGGCTAACACCTTAATTAAGGTGTCGATCTCTTCCCTGGTATTGTAAATACCAAAGGAAAAACGCAGGGTCTCCCAAACCCGTGGGCTATCGGAACCGTACATGGCCACCAAGACATGGGACGGGTCCAAAGATCCCGAGGTGCAGGCTGAACCAGCTGCCCCAATAATCCCTGCCAAATCAAGGTTAGTCAAAAGGGCGTCGTTAGGCACCCCCTTGAACCACAACGATAATACTTGGGGCGCTGTCCCTTCATCCAAACTCCCGTTGACTTCAAAGTCAATTCCAGCTTTTTTCAGACCATCAACCAAACGGTGCTTCAAGTCCACGTAGGCCCGTTGGTGCGCTTCCATTCCCGATTGGTGCAACTCAACAGCCCGGGCAAAGCCCGCCACGGCGGGCACATTTTCGGTTCCGGCTCGGCGCTTTAATTCCTGATCACCTCCGCGCACAAAGGCCGGGAAGACAATTCCGCGACGCCGGTATAAAAATCCGATCATCTTGGGCCCATTGAGTTTATGGCCCGACACCGACAAGAGATCAATTTGGTCTTCTTGAACATCCAGCGGCAGGGTCCCGTATGCCTGGACGGCATCAGTATGGAACCAGGCGTTAGAATCCGCCACAATCTGGCCAATTTCGTGAATTGGCAAGTGACTACCGACCTCGTTATTAACGGTCATGACCGTAACCAAGATTGTGTCGTTACGCAAGGCCGCTCTTAAATCACCCAGACTAATTTGACCACGCTTGTCAACGGGGAGGTAAGTCACTTCGAACCCCTCTTTTTCAAGATCCTCCAAAGGTCGCAAGATAGCCTCATGCTCAAAGGCCGTGGTGATGATGTGACGTCCCACATTTTGACGCGCCTTGGCTACCTGCTTGACCACCGTGTTATCACTCTCAGTTCCCCCACTGGTAAAGACAATTTCATCGTCGAACTGGGCATTAATCGACCGGGCTAGGAGATGGCGCGAGTCTTCCAGTACCTGTTTGGCCTGGCGACCATAGTAGTTAGTCGTCGAGGCGTTTCCCCAAGTTGTTTCCATTGCTTCGGTCATTGTTTCAATAACCTCTGGAGCCGTCTTGGTCGTGCCGGCGTTATCAATGTAAATTCGCTTATCCAAATAAATCGCTCCTCGTATAGTATTTGCTGGCCGAATTCTTAACCGTTTTAGTATACTACTAATTTCGTTGCTTAAAAGGGAAATGGCCTTGATTGGGTATCGGTAAGCCAAGTAGTTGTCAACTACCCCCGAATGAGATTCGGTGGCTTGTAGGCTTCACCCACTGATTCATCATCGAATGGGTTACTAGCTGCAATTTGCCTAGATAAGGCCTTGCAGCGATTCTTCTCGACTAGCAAACTAGTTTCGGCAGAAAAGCTGACTTACGAGCTAAAACTAGGCCATTTATACCAAGCTCACGCTTGGCAAAGGACGCAAGTTGCCAAACGCCCCAAAAAGAATTAGCCATAGATGGCGGCTAAGTACTTGCCGCTTTGTAGCCATTGTTGACCCTTAGTTAGAATGTTTTGGGCGGCATTATGGTCACGAATGTGGTGAACGTGGCAAGCCGGACAAGTCCATTCCCGATCACGCAAAGTAAGCCGTTTGGTATCGGCACTGCCCATTACAAAGCCACAATCATGACAAGTTTGGGTGGTATAGGCTGGATTAACTTCAACGAAAAGCCGACCGTATAAAGGGGCTTTGTCCTCCAGCATACTCAGGAAAGTACGCCAGCCAACATCGGAGATACTCATAGCGAGGGCATGATTACGAAGCATGTTCTTACTCTTCAAGTTTTCAGCAACTACCAAATCGTGGTTCTTGATAAGTGTAGTTGCGCGGCCATGAAGGAAGTTTTGCCGTTGACAACGAACTTGAGCGTGAATTTTGGCAACTAAGCCCCGTTGCTTTTGGTAATTCCGGCTCTTACGTAAGGAACGATGTTCCTTTTTAGCCCGGCGTTCTCGGCGTGATAACACTCGTTGGGCCTTAGCTAGTCGTTTCTTAATAGTGCAATAGTAGCGTGGATTAGCCGTTACCGCCGCCTCGCTAGTGGTTAGGAAGTTATCGGTATTTAGGTCAATGCCAACCGTTTGATGGGTTTTCGGCAAGGCTTGGTGGAATGGTTTATCGCTTTTCAGCAGTAACGAAACCGTCCAATCACCCGTAGCGTAGTGCTTAATTGTTATGGTGGCAATTCTTACCAACCGATTGGTTGGCAAGGCCCGGTGCAACTTGACCTTAATGCGGCCAACTTTTGGGAGCTGGATATGACTGCCATCAAGGAACTTGATCGAGCCATTATAGAGCGAAAAAACGCCGCCATTATTTTTAACCGTCTTGGTCGAATAGTGGCTAGACGTTGAGTATGACTGAACCGGCCGGTCTTTTCGCTTAAATTTAGGAATCCCCGCTGAATGAACCTTGCGAAACATGTTCCATGCGTTTTGGTAATGAACCTTCATGTTGGTGAACATGTCACTATCAAGATCTTCATCGCCAAGCCATGGATATTGTTTAGTAGTAATTCGATCTAAACCTGTCGGCCGTTTAGTACTCTTTTTAATCACTTGGCCCTTCTTGTTGTAACGCCAATACTGTTCCGGAATCGGAAACTGTTGATCAAGCTTATTCTTGATGATTAAGCTATCAGTGCGACTGTGGGCTAAAAGTTGATTATAGATGAAACGCGAAGCGTTCAAGTTCTGCTAAAGAATTTTTGCCTGCTTACGGTTCGGATATAAGCGCAATTTCAATCTCATTATGTAAGGGTAATTTGTTTGTTTAGCCATGTCAGTTCACCTTCTTTACTAATTACCATTATACTACTAAAATGACTGTCAAGATACTATTATCAAAAGGAGGTCGATTCCTAATGGTTAAGTTAGATAATGCAGTTTACGAGCGTGATTACGTCTATAACTTCCATTTTCATCTCGTATGGGTGACCAAGTATCGGCACGCAACCTTCACCACTCCCGTCCTAGTTAAGGAAATGAAAGAAATCCTCAGCCACATTGCGGAACTACATGACATCACCATCGAAAAGATGGAAGTCATGCCAGACCACGTTCACATGTTAATTAGCTTTAAGCCAAAGTGCTCGGCAACTAATGTTATCAAGGCACTCAAAGGCGGCAGTGCGCGGATTTTCTTGCGTCATCACCCCGAAATTCGGCAACAGCCATATTGGGGTGGTCACTTATGGTCACGGAGTTACTACATGGGAACACTCGGTAATATGAGCAAGGAGGTCGTCGAAAACTACATTGCCAATCAACGAACGACTAAAAGCAACGCGGGTCGGCCTCCACTAAAGCGGCAAAAGTAGCGCCGACAGCGCTAACGGGGGGCATTCCTCTCCCGATTAAAATCGTGGGCTTCCTGCCCAAAACTTAATTGAATTTTACCTTTGACAAAAGAAGCTGTCACTAGCATAATGTAGTCAATTAAATACACCATTTCTTCGGGGCAGGGTGAAATTCCCGACCGACGGTGACAAGCAGTGCTTGAAGTCCGTGACCCGCAAGTTTGCGGCTGAACCAGTGCGATTCTGGTACCGACAGTGAAAGTCTGGATGGGAGAAGAAAGAGAAGGGGATTATATTCCCCCCTTCATTTTTTGATCATGCTTTCATCCAGGGGTCCCGGAATTTTCCGGGGCCCCTTTTAATTTACCGAAGATGAAAGGAAGGTATCACCTTGAATTCAGACGAACAGTTCATGCGCCTTGCTCTAAGCGAGGCCGCCAAGGGGGGAAGCGCCACGTGGAAGAACCCCCAAGTTGGTGCCGTGATCGTCAAAAATGGTCACCTGCTGGCAACGGGCTACCATCATCAATATGGTCAGATTCATGCCGAACGAGACGCGATCGAAAAGCTACCTAAGGAGCAATTGAATGGGGCTACCCTCTATGTCACCCTGGAGCCCTGCTCGCACTTTGGCAAGCAACCTCCCTGTAGCCAGCTAATCATTGATAGTAACATCGCCCTGGTGGTCGTAGCCTGCGTTGATCCTCATCAGGTAGTTGGCGGTAAGGGGATCGCTCAACTCCGGGCGGCCGGTATTAAAGTTACCGTTGGTTGTTTAAGAAAAGCGGCTGAAGAGCTGAATCGCCACTACTTCTACTTTTACCGCCATAACCGCCCTTGGATCACGGCTAAACAAGCCCTCTCCTTGGATGGCAAGGTGGCTGAGGTGCCGGGTCGACAAACGGTTATCACCAACCAGGAAGCCCACCGGCTTGTCCACCAGGAACGTCAGGACTACCACGCCATTGTGGTTGGGGCTACAACCGTACTCACCGACGATCCGCACCTTCTTTGTGCCACCCCTCAGCTTTTTACCCCCGTCCGGGCGATTCTCGATAAATCGGGGTGCCTAGGCGAGCATCCCAACCGCTTCATCTTCACCGACAATTCAGCTCCCACCTGGCTGATCACAACTAATCCGGCCCTAAAAAGGCTTCCCTGGCCCGCCCACGTAAGCGTTAAGGTTCTTACCACCTGCTCATGGGATGAGATCATGGCCTGCTTCGCAAACGAGGAGCTCCAATCCCTGTACGTTGAGGGCGGTCCAACCGTATTGACAAACCTCTTTAAAGAGGTCCCCGTCAACCAGCTTTTGACCTACCTCGACCCGCAAATCATTGGTGCCCAGGGCCTGACCGGGGCCCAGTTCCCGGCTGGCACCCGCTTTGAACACCAAATAATCACCCGCTTGGGGAATAACCTACGGATTGACGAAAGGAATGATGACGAATGTTTTCTGGCTTAGTAAACGGAACTGGCACGCTCACCCACATCGAACAAAATGAACACACGATTCGGCTAACGATTGACTTGGATCCGGCCCTGCAAGAAGGGATGGAAGTTGGGTCATCGCTAGCAGTAAACGGGACCTGCCTGACGGTGGAGACAAAACAGCCCGGCCGTCTAACCGTCACTTTAATGCCCCAGACCTATAACTTGACGACCTTTAAGGATCAACAGGTGGGCGCTCTGGTTAACTTAGAACGCTCCTTAAAGGTTGGCGCCCGCCTGGAGGGCCACCTCGTCACCGGTCACGTCGACCAAACTACCGCCGTTATTAAGCGCGCGGTCAACGAAAACGCCATTGAACTGACCTTTCAGCTCCCTGCTAATCTGCGGGGACAAATTATCAGCCAGGGAAGTGTTGCCATTAACGGGGTGAGCCTAACGGTGATGAAGCAAGCTGACGATTGGTTCTCCGTTGGTCTGATCCCCCACACCCAGGCGGTCACTAACCTTGATAATCTTCAGGTGGGCGACCTGGTTAATCTAGAAACCGATATCTTAGGTAAGTATGTTCACGCACAATTAGGAGGAATTAACGATGGACGTTCATAAGATTCAAACTGCCCTCACCCACTTGAAAAATGGCGGCCTGATTATCGTTACCGACGATGAAGACCGTGAAGCCGAAGGAGACTTGTTGGGGCTTGCCAGTAAAGTCACCCCGGAAGCAGTCAACTTCATGACTAAGCACGCTCGGGGCCTCCTGTGTGCTCCAATGAGTCCGGAAATTGTCAAGCGGCTTGGCCTCGATTTGATGGTACAAGACAACACCGAGCCCTACCACACCGCCTTCACAGTCTCTTTAGACCATAAGTCTACCAGCACCGGGATCTCGGCCTTTGACCGGTCAGCCACCATTAAGGCCCTGGCTGACCCTGCCAGCACCCACGATGACTTCTACTTTCCCGGTCACGTCTTCCCGTTAATTGGGAAAGAGAACGGTGTCCTAAAGCGTAATGGTCACACCGAAGCCGCCGTTGATCTAGCTGAATTGGCGTGCGAGCCCGGGGCTGGCTACATCTGTGAAATTCTAGGTTCCGACGGTCACATGGCCCGACGTCCAGCCCTAGAACAAATGGCCAAGGAATTACGTTTGCCCATCATAACCATCAAGGACCTCCAGGAGTACCGGCGCTCCCGGGTGAGTCAGCCAGTTCCCCCGGTTCACCTCCCGAGCTCCTACGGTGACTTTACCCTACGCTACTTTACGGACGGCAATTTGGCTTTTATCAAGGGTGATTTGGCTCAGACACCCCTGCTCGTTCGGATCCACTCCGAGTGTTTTACCGGCGATGTCCTTGGTTCCTTACGTTGTGACTGTGGCCCCCAGCTCCACGAAGCCATGAACGCTATCAATCAAGCCGGTGCCGGGATTTTAATCTACCTACGCCAGGAAGGACGGGGGATTGGCTTAGCTAACAAACTCCGCGCTTACCGGCTCCAGGAAGAAGGGTTGGACACAATCGAAGCTAACCACCAGCTGGGGTTTGAAGCTGATGAGCGCCATTACGAGGCCGCAAGTCAAATTCTAAGGGCGCTTGGGGTTTTTACCATTAACCTTTTGACAAACAATCCGGATAAAATCGATCAGCTGGAGGAAATGGGAATCAAGGTTGCCCACCGAATCCCCTTAGAAATACCTGCCACTGATTACGACCGGGCCTACCTACACACAAAGCAAACTAAAATGCACCACCTACTCAATCTAACGGAGGATTAACAAAATGCCTAATCAATTGGAAGGAAACTATACCGCTGTTATAAATAAGAAGGTCGCCATCGTAGTTGGTAAGTTCAATGAGACGGTCACTAAGAACCTCGCTGATGGGGCCGTCCACACCCTGAAGCAATTCGGCCTTTCAGACGACCAGATCGATATCATCTGGGTACCGGGTGCCTTTGAAATTGCTTATGTAGCTAAGAAATTAGTGGATAAGGATAAATACAACGGGATTTTGACCCTAGGAGCCGTTATCAAAGGGGATACCGACCACTACGATTTAATTTGCCAAACAACCACCAGTGCCATCATGAATCTCAACGCCCAAGGGAAGATTCCTGTTCTCTTCGGAATTTTAACCACTGATACCATTGATCAGGCCATGCAACGGGCCGGGTTAAAGGCCGGCAACGAGGGTGCCATGACGGCCCAAAGCCTCTTAGAAATGATTAGCTTGACTGACCAACTAGATGCCAAGTAACCGCTTAAAATTGTATCACAACTTGTCGCCGTGCCTAGTGGACGGGCCGCTTAAGCAGGCGGACCCGGCTAACAGCATCAATTTGTCCCAGAGCAGTTACAAGAGTTGTTACCTGTTCCGGTGTCAGTTCGCCCACATCCACCATCGTATAGGCGTAGTCGCCCTTAGCACGGTTGACTAAATTATCAATGTTGACGGCGGCCTTAGCGATCACCGTGGAGATTTGACCTAACATGTTAGGAATGTTGCGGTGAATGATCGTGAAACGGTGCTGGCTGGTGAAAGGGACCACCACATTGGGCAAGTTGACCGAGTTGGTGGTGTTCCCCGTTTCCAGATACTGGATTAACTCATCGGCGGCCATCTTAGCACAGTTAATTTCAGCCTCTTCGGTTGAGCCGCCAAGGTAAGGTGTAATTATAACCTGCGGATTGTCTTGCAGACATGTCTCACCAAAGTCGGTTACGTACTGGCCAAGTCGACCTGCCGTCAGAGCCTCAACGGCTGCTTGGTTATCGACAATTCCTAGTCGCGAATAATTGAATAGAATTGTCCCAGG
Source organism: Limosilactobacillus gorillae (assembly GCF_001293735.1). Lineage (GTDB taxonomy): Bacteria > Bacillota > Bacilli > Lactobacillales > Lactobacillaceae > Limosilactobacillus > Limosilactobacillus gorillae. The sequence goes on from NZ_BCAH01000022.1 coordinate 33,595, forward strand.
CTTGACCTCCTCTAACAGGTTCTTACCAATCATCCCCAATGTCCCCTCATTTTTTGGCACATGAACGGTAATGAAGTCCGCACCCTTAACGACCTCAGTCAGGGTTGCCGCTCGTTGAACTCGGGCAGCTAACTTCCAGGCATCCTCAACTGATAAGTACGGGTCATAGCCGATCACGTCCATCCCTAGGCTGATGGCGGCATTGGCAACTAGGGAGCCAACGTGACCCATTCCAATTACGGCCAGGCGTTTACCAGCCAGCTCATGGCCGTTAAAACGTGACCTCTCGCGTTCCGCACGCAGTGAGAGGTCTTCATCTCCCCACTTGGTACTCCAGTTAGCCGCTTCAATCAGGTTACGGCTAGCAATCACCATCAGGGCGAGGACGACTTCCTTGACCGCGTTGGCGTTGCCACCCGGGGTGTTAAAAACGGCGATCCCCCTTCTTAAACAATCATTGAGTGGGATATTGTTAAAGTCAGCCCCGCAACGAGCAATTGCCAGCTGGTTGGGGCCAAAGTTATGTCCGTGCATATCAGTGCTTTGGATCATGTAGGCGTCTGGTTCCTGACCGGTATTGATCAGGTAGTTGTTGGGAAAGGTGGCTAAGCCCTCATCCGCAATTGCGTCGTAAGTTTTGATTTGAAACATGTGCGCCCCTCCTAATTGTTTTCTTCGAGTGTATACCGATAAAATCCTGCCCAGTGTAAGAGGAAAGGATCCTGTTGGCCAAGCAGCTAGCAGGATCCTTTGCTTTTTAATTGTCCAATTCTTCGTCAGCTTGTAAGACGGCCATAAAAGCGGCTTGTGGAACTTCCACCTTACCAACCGCCTTCATCCGCTTCTTCCCGCGCTTTTGCTTATCGAGTAGCTTAGCCCGCCGGTCGGGATCCCCGGTGTGAATCCGGGCGGTCACATCCTTACGGTAAGCCTTAATGTTGGTCCGAGCAATAATCTTAGAGCCAATCGCTGCTTGAACCGGTATTTCAAAGTTCTGCCGTGGGATGATCTTTTTGAGCTTAGAAGCAATATCACGCCCCCGCTCCTCGGCAAAGTCCCGGTGGGAAATGAAACTCAAGGCATCAACCCGGTCGCCATTCAAGAGAATATCAATCTTAACCAGGTCGGATGGCCGGTAGTCATCGATTTCGTAATCCAAGGAGGCATAGCCCCGCGTGGAGGACTTTAGGCGATCAAAGAAGTCGTAGATAATTTCTGATAGCGGGATGTGATATATGACGTTGACCCGTGTGTCAGACAGATATTCCATCGTATCAAACTGGCCGCGCTTGCGCTGACACAGTTCCATCACAGCCCCGACATAATCGTTTGGGACCATAATTGAGGCTTTAACAAAGGGTTCTTCAATTGACTTGATCTCAGTGACGTCTGGCATTTCAGCTGGATTTTCAACGTTTTTGGTCGACCCATCGTGTAAGTTAACATGGTAGGTAACAGACGGGGCGGTAGTGATTAAATCAAGGTCAAACTCCCGCTCCAACCGTTCTTGAATCACATCCATGTGTAGCATCCCCAAGAAGCCACAGCGGAAACCAAAACCAAGGGCCTGAGAACTTTCCGGCTCAAAGGTTAAGGCGGCATCATTTAACTGTAGTTTTTCCAGGGCGTCCCGTAAGTCGTTAAACTTGGCATTATCGGTTGGGTAAAGCCCTGCGTAAACCATTGGTTGCATCTGCCGGTAGCCAGCCAGCGGCTTATCCGTTGGGTTATCGGCATCGGTGATCGTATCCCCAACCCGGGCATCCTTAATATCCTTAATGGCCGCCGTAATGTAGCCAACATCCCCAGCCATCAAGATATCACGAGCGAGGGGCTTGGGTGAGTTAATCCCTACTTCAGCGACTTCATATACCGCTTTTGAGTTCATAAACTCAATGCGATCTCCCTTTTTGACGGTTCCTTCCTTAACCCGGACGGACAGAACCACTCCCCGGTAATCATCGTACTTGGAGTCAAAGATCAACGCCTTTAGTGGTGCCTCGAGGTCGCCGGTTGGGGCCGGGATGTCTTGAACAATTTTTTCTAGAACCTGGTCGACATTAACCCCGGTCTTAGCCGAGATGTCAACGGCCTCATCAGTGTCCAAGCCGATTTCGTCCTCAATCTGTTTCTTAGTCCCTTCCGGATCCGCGGATGGGAGATCCACCTTATTAATTACCGGTAGAATCTCAAGATCGTTATCGATAGCCAAGTAAGTGTTGGCCAGAGTTTGGGCCTCGACCCCCTGGGTTGCGTCAACTACTAGAATTGCCCCTTCACAGGCGGCCAAGGACCGTGATACCTCGTAGGAGAAGTCAACGTGGCCCGGGGTATCAATTAGATGAAAGATGTAATCTTTACCATCCTTGGCGTGATAAGTCAGGGCCACGGCGTTTAACTTGATCGTGATCCCCCGCTCCCGTTCCAGGGGCATGTCGTCCAAGATCTGGTTTTTCATCTCGCGCTTACTGATCGTATCGGTCATTTCCAAAATCCGGTCGGCCAGCGTCGACTTCCCGTGATCAATGTGGGCCACAATCGAAAAGTTACGAATTCGCCGTTGGCGTTCCTTCATCGCTGCTAAATCCATGCACTATGCCTACTTTCTTCCGTAAAGTCTGCTACTAGTATAGCAAAGACCGCCGCCAAGCGCCAAATTAAGCTGCCTGCTTCAACTGAACGGCCGCCTTAATTATTTGCGATCCCGTAACTTTAGTCGTGGGAATTAACAACGCTGTTATCCATGACAGCAATTTGAGCTAACATAACCTCCTGGTACAGGTTATAGATGATGTTTTCAATATCGGCATACTCCTGCTGAACCTCACTAAGGTACTCCCGCTCCTCACGAAAGGCCAGTTGGTAAGCCTGAAATAAGAGGAGCCGTTCCTCTTTGGGCAAAGTTGGCTGACGCACGTTTTTAACCCATTCCTTTAAAAACTCCCCTAAGGAGGTATCGCTCTGCTGGGAGCGTAGATCGTAAACGATCAAGTTCCTTAATTCTTGTGGTAGATAGATTTGGTTTATTTTTTCAATTGCCCGTTCAATCATCGCCGTCCGAATCTTAATTGTCTTATCTTGAAGAGACTGATTGGTTTGCTGGTGCGGCAGAATAAAGCGGAACAAAATGGTTGGTACCAGCATACTCAAAACGATTAGGACTGATTCAGACATGATCACTAAGTTAAAATCCTTAGTTTGAACACTGGTTTCAGCCACCGTATACGCCAGGGCGAAGGTTACCGTTCCGTGAATCCCACCCAGGGCAAAAATCATTGACCGCTTCCAAGCAGTCCGGTGAACGAAACGGACGTAGATAAAGCGGACCACCAAGTTTGCTAAGTACAAGAGAATTCCAATAATCAGCCAATCCCAGGAACCATGGGTAATTTCTTCATCCAAGGTTACCCGGGTTAGTACAATCCCAAGGATAATGAAAACCATTACGTTCAAAAGGTCAGTAATCAAGTTTACCAGTTGAACAGAATCATAGGCCACCTTAGGGTTTAATAAGCGACTTCGTTCGGCTTCAACCCGGCTGACTAACCCCCCGCAAACAACGGCAATAATTCCGGAAACGTGAATTGCTTCGGCCCCATAGTAGATCGCAAAGGGAGTTAAGAGGTACATGATCTTAACCGGCGTTCCGCTATTTAAAGTGTTATTAATAAAGTTCATCCGGGAGTGGAAGAGGGCTTGCCGAATCACCATCGAGGCTCCACCAATAACACCACCGGCAATTACTCCCCCACCGGCAGAATACAAAAAGTCAAGGAAGGTTTGTCCTACGTTGACGCCCCCATTGACGTACCACAGGACTCCCATGTTTAATAGGATGATCCCGGAAGCATCGTTGAAAAGAGATTCAAACTTGAGGTTATTACCAACCGATTCTGGAATAATCAGTCCATTTGATACTGCTTCCGAAGCAGTCGCATCCGTTGGGGTACTGATGGCCGCCAAGATTACCGCTACCGATAGTGACCCCACCAGAGGATAAACCATTGCCGTGGCAGCAATCGCACACAAAATAACCATGGTAACCGTCAAACTAACAATTGTTCGCCAAGTTTTTACTACTAAGTTCAACCGAACCTGTTGTCCTTCAAAGAACAAGAGCGGTGCCACAATCATCCCCAAGAAGATCTCCGAGTGAAACTCCGCAATTAGGTGGTTTGTAAACGGAATTAGGGCCACAATTATCCCAATTACTAGGGCAACATAGTTAGTGGCAACCTGCGGAAAAAACTGGCGTTTAATAATGATTGCTAAAGCAGCAATAATACTTATCGAAACCGTTGAGATTAACATTATACTCCCCCTATTTAATATATTTGTTATATCTTAACACATAAAAAGCAGGGCCCCCTCAATAGGGTAGGGACCCCGCTTTTCATATCTTATTTTTCTTCAAAGGCATCCTTGAGACGGTCAAAGAAACCAGGTTTGACACCCTTAACGTCTTCACCGGAGGCCGCCGCAAAGGCTAACATTGCCTCGCGTTGCCGTTTATTCAGGTTCTTTGGCGTCTTCACGTGAATAGTCACGTACTCATCACCGTTACCGTTCCCGTTGATCCGTGGAACCCCCTTACCCCGCAAACGGAAGCGGGTTTCTGATTGAGTCCCCGCTGGGATTTTTAAGTCAACGTCGCCATGAACGGTCTTAGCTTGGATGTGATCTCCAAGGGCCGCTTGGGAAATTGAAATATCTTGATCAACATTGATCGTATCTCCATCCCGCTTAAACTCACGGCTTGGGGTGACCTTAAAGATAATGTATAAATCACCGTACGGGCCACCGTTTTGACCAGCTTCCCCCTGCCCTTGCAGACGCATTTGCTGACCATCGTCGATTCCTTGAGGTACCTTGACCTTTAACTCATGGCGCTCATCAACCACACCAGCACCGTGACAAGTGTCACACTGGTCAGCCGGGTCAATCACTTGGCCCTTCCCGCCACAGGTTGGGCAAACCTCTTGGGACTGCATTACCCCCATCATTGTTTGCCGCTGGCGCAAGACATAGCCTTGCCCATGACAAGTTGAACAGGTGTGAGCGGACTTACCAGGCTTAACGCCTGACCCGTGACAAGTATCGCACTCTGCTGAACGATTGTACTTAATCGTGGTTTCCTTACCAAAGATGGCGTCCATGAAATCAAGAGTCATCGTGTACTGAAGGTCCCGGCCCTGCCGGGGAGCGGATGGATCACGCCGGGCTCGGCCACCACCAAAGAGATCGCCAAAGATATCGGAAAAGTCACCGAAACCACCCTGACTAAAACCGCCCTGGCCAAAGCCACCTTGACCACCAAAGCCTGCCTGAGGGCCAGCAGAACCGTACTGATCGTATTGGGCCCGTTTTTGCTCGTCACTCAAGGTTTCGTAGGCTTCGTTAATCTTTTTAAATTTCTCTTCGGCACCCGCCTCATGATTTACATCGGGGTGGTACTTGGCCGCCAGTTTTCGGTAGGCCCGCTTAATTTCGGCCTCGGAGGCGTCCTTTTTAACACCGAGGACATCGTATAAATCTTGTTCTGCCATGAATACCCCTCACTTAAATTTGTAGGTTATTATCGCATAGACCACCATAGCAAGCAAGAAGCCAAAGTCCGGTTTCCTGGCCTTTGGCTTCTTGCTTAATTATGGGAGGACCTAACTACTTCTTGTCGTCCGGGTTAACTTCTTCAAAATCCCCGTCAACAGTGTTGTCGTCGCCCTTCTTATCCGTATCTTGGTTACCCTTTGGTTGGTCGCCATTGGCTTGGTTTTCTTGTTGGGCTTGTTGGTATAATTTGACAGTCAGGTCTTGAACAATCTTGTTCAAATCGTCTTTCTTGGCCTTCATGTCCTCTAAGTTATTGTCATCCTTAGCCTTTTGAAGGGCATCTTTTGCATCCTTAGCCTTCTTGATTTCATCATCTGAAACCTTACCCTTCAATTCTTCAAGGGTCTTATCAGTTTGGAAGAGAAGTTGGTCAGTTTCGTTTCGAACGTCGGCTTCTTCCTTCTTCTTCTTGTCGGCTTCGGCGTTTGCTTCAGCATCCTTCTTCATCCGTTCGATTTCTTCATCGGACAAGCCGGAGTTAGACTTGATAGTGATGTTTTGCTTCTTGTGGGTCCCTTGATCTTCAGCAGAAACGTTAACAATCCCGTTCTTATCAATGTCGAAGGTCACTTTGATTTGTGGAACCCCACGTGGTGCAGGCGGAATATCCGTTAATTGGAAGTTCCCAAGCGTCTTGTTGTCAGCAGCCATTGGCCGTTCACCTTGTAAGACGTGGATATCAACAGCCGGTTGGTTATCAGCAGCCGTAGAGAAGACCTGGCTCTTAGAAGTTGGGATCGTGGTGTTGCGATCGATCAGCTTGGTGAACACGCCCCCCATGGTTTCAATCCCCAATGAAAGTGGCGTAACATCCAAGAGGACCACGTCCTTAACGTCACCGGTCAGAACCCCACCTTGGATGGCAGCCCCAAGGGCAACGGCTTCATCAGGGTTGATGGAGTGGTTAGGTTCCTTCCCTGTCAGGGACTTAACCATTTCTTGCACGGCTGGAATCCGGGTAGAACCACCGTTTAAGATGACTTCATCAATGTCAGAGAAGTCTAATTCGGCGTCCTTTAAGGCATTTAAGACTGGTTGCTTAGTCTTTTCAACTAGTTCGTTCGTCAATTGGTTGAATTGGGCCCGGGTTAAAGTCTTTTCCAAGTGGAGTGGGCCATTATCACCAGAGGTGATGAACGGAAGGGAAATTTGGGCTTCTTGAACCCCAGAAAGATCTTTCTTAGCCTTTTCAGCAGCATCCTTGAGCCGTTGGAGTGCCATCTTGTCTTGGGAAAGATCAATGCCGTTTTCTTGCTTGAAGCCGTCAATCAACCAGTCCATGATCTTTTGGTCGAAGTCATCACCACCAAGGTGTGTGTCCCCGTTTGTGGAGAGCACTTGGAAGACCCCGTCACCAAGTTCAAGAATCGAAACGTCAAAGGTACCCCCACCAAGGTCGTAAACCAGGATCTTTTCATCCTTGTCCTTCTTGTCTAACCCGTAGGCCAGAGAAGAAGCGGTTGGTTCGTTGATAATCCGCTTAACGTCAAGTCCAGCAATCTTCCCGGCGTCCTTAGTAGCTTGACGTTGGGCATCGTTAAAGTAAGCTGGCACCGTGATTACGGCTTCAGAAACCGTGTCCCCAATGTAGTCTTCCGCGTACTTCTTAATGTATTGAAGAATCATTGCGGAAATTTCTTGTGGCGTGTACTTCTTACCTTCGATATCAACGGTATAGCCTGCTTCACCCATGTGACTCTTAATGGACTTAACCGTGTTTGGATTGGTAATTGCTTGACGCTTAGCCACTTCCCCAACTTGAACTTCCCCATTCTTAAAGGAAACAACGGACGGGGTGGTCCGGCCCCCTTCTGGGTTAGTGATAATCTTTGGCTCGTTACCTTCCATTACGGCAACGGCGGAGTTAGTGGTACCAAGGTCGATACCGATAATCTTGTTACTTGCCATACTTATATCCCTCTTTTTAGTTTTACTTACTTAATTTATTGGGCAACGATTACCATGGCTGGGCGTAACACCCGGTCATGCAAAACGTAGCCGGCTTGAAGAACCTGCACAACGGTTTCAGGCTTTTGATCACCACTAGCAGCCACGGTTTGGACCGCTTGCTGCGTGGTCGGATCAAACGGCTTGTTTAATGCCTCAATTTCTTTAATATCATGGTCTTCTAAGGCCTTTTCCAGGTGATCGTGGACCATCTGAATTCCCTTTTTGAGCTGTTGACCGTTTTCGTCTTCCACCTCAATTTCAAGGGCCCGCTTTAAGTTGTCTAAGACGGGTAAGATCCCCTTGGCCAGGTCCTGACCATCATACTTTAACAGTTGCGCTTGTTCCTTTTTAAAACGCTTGGTCATGTTTTGGATTTCTGCTTGCGCCCGCAAGTTCTGGTCCTTTTGATCTTCAACTTGCTTTTGCAGCTCTTTAACCTGCTTTTCTAGCTCTTTAACACGAGTGTCAGCATCATTTGCAGGTCGCTCTTTCGTTGCTTTCGCTTGGTCACCCTTGACCGGACCTTCTTGCGGGTCAACGGAAGCTTGGTCTTTTTTTTCCTCTTCTTTTGCCATTTAATCCCTCCTAGGAGTCGTAATAGCGATGGTAGTGGTCAAGTAGCCGCTTGGTTAGTTCACGACGAAAGGCGTCGACAATTCCAAGCGTCCGGGCATAAGGCATCCGGGTTGGACCGAGAACAGCAATAATGCCCTCCCCATACTGATCAACCTGATACTTTGCCGTGATCAAACTATAATCATCCAAAATTTGGTTATCGGCGATTTCATTCCCGATCCGTACTGAGATATCGGCGGCATCATCAGGATCTAAAATCTCCTGCAGGTTGTTGCCGTGGTCTAAGAGTGCATATAGATCCTGGACAACGGCTGGATTCTGTTGATTGGCAAAGCCCAATAGGTTTAAACGTCCCCCCACAAAGAAGCGTTCGTTAGCCGCCCGGGAAGCGACCGAATCAAAGATGTTCAAAAAACCTTCTGGCTGATGAAGGTAACGGTTTACCTGTAACGGGATGTCCGTAACAAGTCGTTTCATCACCTCAGGCAAGGTAAGGCCAGTCAATTGGTCGTTAATCAATCGGATCACGGCTTCCAGGGCCTCCGTATCGATCCCCGGGGGTAAGATGGAGGATTGACTCTCAACTTCACCCGTATCCGTTACTAAAATAGCAATTACCTTTTGATTTCCCAGCGGAACCAGTCGAAAGCCACTCAATCGAGCATCTTTTTGCTCCGGTTTTAAGGTAAAAGCGGTGTAGCTGGTGAGGTTCGACAAGATATCAGCCGAGTGTGAAATAATTTCATCAAGCTTTTGGTACTCGGTGCCTAGTGAATTTTGAATTACAATCAGGTCATTTTTGGTTACCGACAACGGATCCAACAAGTGATCAACATAGTAACGATAACCCAGCCTGGACGGTACCCGCCCGGAGCTGGAGTGTTCCTTGGCTACCAATCCCTCGTGCTCTAAGACGACCATTTCATTTCTGATCGTGGCCGATGAAACCTTAGTTGTAAGGTGGTCGACCAGGGCCTTAGAGCCAACCGGTTGACCGGTCGTGGTGTATTGGCGTACAATCGCTTGCAGGACTTCTTCTTGGCGTTTAGTTAGCATCTTGATCACTTCCTTTTAGCACTCTGACCATCTAAGTGCTAAATACAATGTATAATATACCAACCGTTCCGCTAAAAGTCAACAAAAGTCAAAGATCTTTTCGTAATTTATCACCGAGGAATACCATGCCAGATGACAACCGCTATGTTAAACCCCAGAGCGCTAAAGAAGCAATGGAGTTGATTCAAAAACTTTTTAATTCATATCGCAACGCCCCGCTTACCAGCGAACTATTAAACTACCACACTAACCTAGTGGCCCGTTTGAACAGCGATATCCTGCTGGCCGCTAAACAGGAAGGACCAAAACGAGTCGCCGACCTCAAATCAATGGTGGCACTCATGCAATCCTGGACCAGAATTCGGCTCAGCGGCCGCCCCTTCTTGGGTAAGATGCATCACTTCAAGCTTAGCAATGGTAATCAGCCCAAGTTTAAACGTCGTGTCCACAAGATGAATGGGGGCAGTAATCATCGAGCCAGCCGTCATTGATTATGGAAGGAAGTTTCAGTAGCCACAATACGTCAACCACCTCTGACTAAAGTTACGAAATTTCCGACCAAACCAATTAAATGGAAAAACGCCCAGCTGATATTCAAACCAGTGGACGCTGTAGTTGCCTTAGAGCATCATTTTAACGCGCTTACTAGACACACGGTGAGGATAGTTAGGTAAATGTGCCATAATAACTAGGTGAAAATGTTAGGTCGGTTGATGCTTTAATAGACTGGTCCCAAGTGCCCTTATTAACTATTCTTAATCAAAAATATCCGGTAAAGCCGCCAAATCTTCTAAGATTGTCATTGAATCAACCTGGTCTTGCTTTAACTGAGCAACCAAACCTTCAACCCCGTTAAACTTAACTTCGCCCCGTAGGCGCTTGAGCCAGGTAACGGTGACGTGTTCACCGTAAATGTTGTCATGGAAGTCAAAGAGGTAAACCTCAATTGTCTTGTGTTTATTTTGGCCAAAGGTAACGTTATAGCCCACCGAAGCCATCCCACCATACCAGTGACCATCAACCTTGAAACGGACGGTGTAGACCCCGACGGCCGGAATCCGTTCAAGTGGATTCCAAGCCACGTTAGCGGTCGGAAAGCCAATTGTCCGGCCCCGCGCTAGACCATGAACAACTATTCCGCTAGTTTGGTAACGATAGCCCAACATTTCGTTGGCCGTCGTCACCCTTCCTTCGTCAATTAGGTGGCGAATCCGACTGGAACTGATCTTCTGTTTTTCACTTTCCTGTTTTTCAACCGTGATTACATCAAACTGCCCTCCCGCATACTCAGGGAGCCGCTGCATGGTGGCAACGTCCTTGGGTCCGTACGTGTGATCAAAGCCAGCTACCACCGCCACTGCGTGCATCTTCACCAGGTATTGGTTAACAAATTCGACCGGGGTGAGGCCTCCCAGTTTAGCCGTAAAGTCAACCAAGTAAACCAAGTCACATCCAAGCTTGTCCAGCAGGGCGAGCTTTTTTTCAATCGTGGTTAAATAGTGTACTCCTTCGTCATAACGCTGGTAAACAATCCCCGGGAGCTTATCATAGGTTAAAACCGCTAAGGGAACATGACGCCGGACCGCCTCTTCTTTGGCCCGGGCAATCACCGCCTGATGCCCTCGGTGGACCCCATCGAAAAAGCCCATCGCAACCACCACCGGTCCCTCAGGAACCTGTGCTTCCACCAACGGATGGTGAACCTTAATTACTTCCATCGTATCCCTTCTAACTATTTTTAAACATTTTTTCAGGTTGATAGTGGTGGTCGACCAGCTTGTAGACGGCCTTGGTATCACCCTGATAAGTTACAACCACCCGTGCCTTCTGTGGGTTTAGCTCGGTCTGTTTAAGCCATCCCCCATTCTGAACCCTTTGCCACTGCTCGGCGTTCAACTCAGCATGAGGTAGGTCCTTAACGGCGTAATCTAATGGGTATAAGTTAACCATTCCACTGGCCGTGACCATGTCCTGAATATCATCCAGGCTTAGGGTCTGGTCCAGGGTGAAGCCCCCAGATTTAAGTCGGGTTAGAGAAGACATCACCCCCGGATAGCCTAGCTTATTAGCCAGGTCAACCGCAAGCGTCCGAACGTAGGTCCCCTTAGAGCAGCCAACCCTAAAACGAACCCGTTGAACCTGCTCTTCTTGGTCGTAAGTACTTGAAATTAGCGTAAAATGATCGATTGTAACCTGGCGCCTGGGGCGTTCAACGGTCTCACCAGCTCGGGCGTACTCGTAAAGACGCTTACCGTTAACCTTGACGGCTGAGTACATGGGTGGGATTTGGACGATCGTCCCAGTCATATCAGTCATCGTTTTTTCTAACGTTTCCTTATCAATGGGAATTTTAACTGGCTTCTGGTCGATCACCTCACCATCGAGATCCTCCGTTGTGGTTGCCTTGCCAATTAAAACCTCGCCAGAATACTCCTTACCAGAGGCCATTAGATACTCAACTGTCTTGGTAGTGTTGCCGATTGCGATTGGTAAGACTCCGTCAACATTAGGGTCCAAGGTCCCTGAGTGGCCAATCTTCTTGGTGTGGAGAATCCGTCGTAAGCGGGCGATGCAGTCAAATGAGGTCATCCCCCGCTCCTTATAAAGTGGAATGATTCCGTCCATGTGTCTTCCTTTCTATACCAAAAAAGAGCCCGCAGTCCTGGGCTGGGGCCCCTTTTTAATTAAAGTTCGTTCTTACGGTGTAATTCGTTAATTAGTTCGTCAATTCGACTCCCGTACTCAATCGATGGGTCACGGACAAACTTGATTTCTGGTGCCTTGAAGATGTTTAAACGGCTCCCCAATTCACTCCTGACCAGCCCACTAGCCTTATCCAACCCAGTTTGGGTCTTCTCAGCATCTGAAGCTAGCTTGGAGAGAATCGTATAGTAAATCGTTGCCTGCTGAAGGTCACCAGTTACGTCAACACCGGTTACCGTAACCCCCTGAACCCGGGGATCACGAACCCGCTTTAAAAGAATGTCATCAACTTCGCGCTGGATTTGTTGCGCCAAGCGTTCCACCCGAAATTGCTTATTGGGCATGCGTGTCCCTCCTTACTTAACTGGAACTTCCTTCATGTGGTAGGCTTCGATAACGTCGCCTTCCTTAACATCATTGTAGTTCTTAATTGTCAAACCACATTCAAAGCCCATCTTAACTTCCTTAGCATCATCTTTGAAACGCTTCAGGGAGCCCAGTTCACCTTCGTAGACAACTACACCGTCGCGAATTAGGCGAACCTTCGCGTCCCGGGTAACCTTACCAGAGACAACCATCCCCCCGGCGATCGTTCCAATCTTGGAAGCCTTGTAGAGTTGACGTACTTCAACTTGACCCAGTACTTCTTCTTCGTAGACTGGTTCTAGCATCCCCTTCATGGCATCTTCAACTTCTGCAATGGCGTTGTAGATAACCCGGTGTAAGCGAATGTCAATGCTGTTAGATTCGGCTTCTGACTTGGCTAGTGGCGTTGGCCGAACATTAAACCCAATGATGATAGCATTAGATGCTTCGGCCAGGGTAACGTCGGATTCAGAAATTGCCCCAACGGCCTTGTGAATAATGTCAACACGAACCCCATCAACCTGGATCTTTTGCAGACTCTGAGCAAGGGCTTCGACGGACCCTTGGACGTCAGCCTTGATAATAATCGGCAGGGACTTCATTTCCCCCTTCTTCATCGTGTCAAAGAGGTTGTCCAAGGTTACGTGACTAGTCTGGCGCCGCTTTTCGTCCTCGGCACGCTTAGCACGTTCTTCACCGGCAGCCCGGGCCGTTTTTTCGTCGTCAAAGACAACAAAATGATCTCCGGCTTCCGGAACCCCGTTGAGCCCAGTAATTTCTACTGGTGTTGACGGTGAAGCATCCTTGATCCGGCGTCCGTTTTCGTTGGTCATCGTCCGTACCCGACCAAAGGTGTCCCCAACAACAATTGGGTCACCAACGTGAAGTGTCCCCTGTTGAACCAAGAGGGTGGCAACAGATCCTTTCCCATGGTCCAGACGGGCTTCAACAACCGCTCCGGCCGCATTTTGGTCCGGATTAGCCTTTAATTCCATCACTTCGGCTTGCAGAAGAATCATATCGAGCAGTTCGTCGATGTTCTTGCCGAACTTGGCGGAAACCTTAACATAAATCGTGTCCCCGCCCCAATCTTCAGGAATTAAGCCGTATTCAGTCAGCTGTTCCGTCACGTGATCTGGGTTAGCACCTGGCTTATCAATCTTGTTAACCACAACGATGATCGGGGTCCCAGCAGCCTTGGCGTGGTTAATGGCTTCAATTGTCTGTGGCATTACCCCGTCATCGGCGGCTACAACTAAGACCGTGATGTCGGTGATGTTAGCTCCCCGCGCCCGCATTTCAGTGAAGGCAGCGTGTCCTGGGGTATCCAGGAAGGTAATCAACTTATCGTTGTATTTAACCTGGTAGGCCCCGATTGCCTGAGTGATTCCCCCGGCTTCGCCTTCGGTAACGTGAGAATGACGAATCTTATCCAGAAGCGTGGTCTTCCCGTGGTCAACGTGTCCCATAACCGTTACAACCGGTGGCCGGCTCTCAAGGTTAGCGTCGTTGTTAATCCGTTCGTCAAAGAAGTGGTCTAAATCGGCCACGTCGACTTGAACCTTTTCCTTGGCTTCGATGCCATAATCGGCTGCCAGGATCTCAATCGTATCCGCATCCAGGGATTGGTTTTGGTTAACCATTACACCCAGCATGAAGAGTTTCTTGATAATTTCGGCTGGAGAGCGGTGTAATACCTTCCCCAGGTCTTGAGCGTTCATCCCATCCGTATATTCAAGAACCTCTGGCAACGGCCGATCCTTACGTTGGGTTGGTGCCTTTGGAGCCGTATCACGTAAGCGTTGGTTATGGTTGTTACGATTCTTCTTCTTATTTTTTTTACCGTTTTTGAACCAGTGAGCGCCCTGTCCCTGGCTGTTGTTATTGTTTCGGCCACCCTGCTTATTACGCTTAGCTTGGCTATTGTTACCATTACCGTTATTGCTGTTGCGCTGGTTATGGTTGTTATTACCACCATTACTGTGGTTAGCCCGGTTACCGTTGTGGCTCCCCTGATTATTTTGTTCCCCGTGGCGCTTATTGTCCGCGTGAGCTTGGTTAGCTGGCTTGGAAGCCACCTTTTGTTTGGAAGCTTTTTGTTCCTTAGCCGGTCCCTTTGCAAGGGAACGTAATTTGTTTGCTTCGTCAGTTGTAACGGAAGACATATGGGTCTTAACGTCCATCCCTTCCTTTTTAGCTACGTTAACCAGGTCCCTGCTTGGCATATTGAGCTCTTTAGCTAATTCATAGATTCTTTCTTTGGCCATACGCTCACTCTCCCTCATTTAGTTTAGTTATTAATTGATGGATTTTCTTCGCAAAACCTGCCCCGGTAACCCCAATAATTGTACGGGCCTGTCCAATTGACTGGCTAATCTCAAACCGTGAGAAGTCATTGACTACTTCCACACCATAGCTTTGGCACTTATCATTGATCTTTTTTCCGGTCGAACTCCCAACATCGCTAGCGATGAAGACCAACTTTAATTGCCCCTTTTGGATCGCCGTTAGGACCGTCCCTTCGCCGGTTACCAATTGACCGGCACGACGGGCTAGGCCGAGAAGGTTTAAAATTTGCTGACGCTGATTAACCATTTTTTCCAAACAGCTCTTGGCGGGCTTGCTGGTGATCAGCGTACTTAATCAACTCATCATAGAATTCGTCAGTGAGCGTTACCCCGAAGGCCTTATCAAAGGTCCGTTCCTTTTTTGCCCGTTGTGCAATATCCACGCTCACAGCAACATAGGCTCCACGCCCTGGTTTCTTCCCAGTTGGATCAAGTGAAACTTCATTTTCCCTATTCTTGACAACCCGGATTAGTTGCCGTTTAGGTACCATTTCTCCGGTCACGATATCCTTACGCATCGGTATTTTTTTCTTTTTCAACATTTTTTCACCCCGTTGCTTTTTTTGATAAGGACTTAGACTAGTTTTCGTCTTCGAAGATGTCGTCTTCATCATCTTCTTGAACCGGTGCTGCTGAATCAGTTTCAATTGGCTTGACAATCTCAACTGGTGTATCAAAAACTTCAGTATCCTCTTCTTCAGCACTGGCTTCAGCTTCTGAGGTCGACTTGATGTCGATCTTGTAGCCGGTTAGTTGGGCAGCAAGCCGGACGTTTTGTCCGCGCTTACCAATCGCTAGTGATAATTGATCATCCGGTACGATTACCGTACAACCACGGTGAATTCGTTCTTCATGCTCACGTCCGTTTTCGTCAATGCCGGCCGGTTCATCAACTTCACCGTTATTTTTATCAAAGAGAATCCCCTCCACTTCGGCTGGGTTCAGCGCGTTGCGGATAAATTCTTCTGGTGCTTCTTCATACTTAACGATATCAATGTTTTCGCCGCCCAACTGGTTGACAATGGCTTGAACTCGGGAACCACGTGGTCCAACACAAGTCCCCACCGGATCGATATTTTCATCGCGGGAGAAGACGGCCACTTTGGCCCGGTCACCGGCTTCGCGGACGATTCCCCGAACTTCAACAATCCCCTCTTGAATTTCAGGAACTTCTTTTTCAAAGAGGCGCTTAAGTAGGTCTGGGCTGGTCCGGGAAACGAACACAAGCGGGCCACGGGAACCACTCTTATCATTGACCCGGGTAACATAAACCTGGATCCGGTCGTGAACCCGGTAGTGTTCATTTGGCATTTGATCGCGCTTGTTCATGGCTGCTTCAACCCCGTCGCCGAGATCAACATAAATGTAACGATCGTCTTCGCGTGACACTTCCCCCTCTACTAAATCATCCTTTAACTTGTTGTACTTGTCAAAGATGATGTTTCGTTCTTCATCACGCAGCTTTTGTAAAACAACGCTTTTAGCGGTTTGGGCCGCCAGGCGTCCGAAGTTTCGTGGCGTAACTTCTTCCTTGAAAAGGTCCCCTAATTCATAGCCCCGGTTAACCTTAAGTGCATCTTCTAAGGAGACTTCCTCGACCGGGTTGGTCACTTCTTCAACCACCGTCTTGGCAGCCAGAACGGTAAACTTACCAGTCCGGTCGTTGATTTCGACTTCGACGTTGGCCGAGTTGTCTTCGTAATTCTTTTGGTAAGCGTTGGCCAGGGCATCCTTTAAGGCCTCAATGATGACTTCCTTTTTGATCCCCTTTTCCTTTTCAAGGATGTCCATTGCATCAAGTAATTCTACTTGGTCTTTCTTGCTCATTCTTTCGACTCCTTCAACTCTTAAAATTTAATCGCTAGGCGGGCCTTGGCAACCTTGGCACGCGGGATTACTACTTGCTTTTGGCGAGTTTTATCCATGTATTCAATGGTTAACTCTTCTGGGTTTAATTGGCGAAGGTAACCTTCGTAGACCTTACGTCCGTCAATCCGTTGGTACAATGACACGTTTACGTATTGGTCAAGGGCCCGTTGGTAATCAACTTCTCGCTTTAAGGGCCGCTCAGCTCCCGGTGAAGAGACCTCCAGGAAGTAGGCCTGAGGGATTGGGTCCGGATCAGCAGCGTCCAGTTGTTCACTTAACTGATCGCTTACGATCGCACAATCCTCCAGCGTAATACCGCCCTCTTTATCGATGTACACCCGTAAATACCAGCTTTTGGCTTCCTGAACGAATTCCACTTCATAAAGTTCGAAATTGTGTTCCGAAAGAATGGGTTCCACCAGTGCCGTGACAGTCTCGACTACGGTTTTATTACTCATTTCGTCACCTCCCGCTTCATTGCAATAAAAAGAGTGAGCATCTCTGCTCACCCCCTCAACGAGTTATTTCAATTAATAATATACCATTCTTTGCCCGTTCTGACAAGCTTAGTACCCATTCCTTACCGTTAAGCATCTAAACTTTATCGCTTTTTATTGATTAACCCGATCGGCACCCCTTAAATTGGAGCCCGGTTTACAGCATATCAAACAGTGATAGCTGATTTTTGTCCGGGAGCCCATCTAGGACGTGGTTGGCGGACATAAACTCAATTAGGGTCTTAGAAACCTTCCCCCGTTCGGATAGGTCCTGCTTAGATAAGAAGGGCTTTTCTTCCCGGGCAGCTACAATCTGCTTGGCCACGCTGACCCCCAGCCCCGGAACGGCCCGGAACGGGGCAATCAAAGTATCACCGTCAATCAGCCAGTCAGTGGCATCAGAGCAATCAATATCAACCATCTTGAACTTAAAGCCCCGCTCCAACATTTCATTGGCTAATTCTAGAATCGTTAAAAGCGACTTTTCCTTGGCACTGGCATCATTACCTTTACTAGTGATTGCCTTCATGGCTTGCTTAACAGCATCCTTCCCGTGACTCATGGCCACGACATCAAAATCGTCAGCCCGGACGGAGAAGAAGGCGGCGTAATAAACCAGTGGAAAGTATACCTTGAAGTAGGCGATTCGCAGGGCCATTAGGACATAGGCGGCTGCGTGGGCCCGTGGGAACATGTACTTGATCTTCAGACATGAATCCAGGTACCACTGTGGAACCCCGACTTCGGTCATCTTTTCCTGCCATTCCTCGGGGATCCCCTTTCCCTTACGGACATGTTCCATGACCTGGAAGGAGGTCTCCGAATCAAGGCCATAGTGGATCAAGTCGGTCATGATGTTATCCCGGCACCCAATCACGTTAGCAATCGTAGCGGTGCCGTTTTTGATTAACTCCTGGGCATTATCCAGCCACACCCCGGTTCCATGGGATAAGCCAGAAATTTGGAGTAGCTGGGAATAGTTCTTTGGGTGGGTATCCTCCAGCATTCCCCGTACGAAACGGGTCCCAAATTCCGGCAACCCCAACGTCCCGGTCTTAGAGTAGATTTGTTCTTCAGTCACTCCAAGGGCGTCGGGACTGGAAAAGAGGCTCATCACGCCTGGGTCATCCATCGGGATCGACTGCGGGTCGATCCCCGACAAGTCCTGGAGAGCCCGAATCATGGTCGGGTCATCATGACCCAGGATATCCATCTTCAAGATGTTATCGTGAATTGAGTGAAAGTCAAAGTGGGTCGTTTCCCAGGCTGCGGTCTGATCGTCAGCTGGGTACTGAACCGGCGTAAAGTCATAAATCTCCATGTCATCCGGCACAATAATGATCCCGGCTGGGTGCTGACCGGTTGTCCGTTTGACCCCCGTTGCCCCGCTGGCCAGCCGGTCCTCTTCGGCCCCTCGGAACTGAACTTCTTTGTCGCGTTCATAGGCCTTCACGTATCCGTAGGCCGTCTTGTCAGCTACCGTTCCAATTGTACCGGCCCGGTAAACATTATTTTCACCGAACAAAACCTTCATGTAATTGTGGGCGATCGGCTGATAGTCTCCCGAGAAGTTCAAATCAATATCGGGAACCTTATTTCCCTTAAAGCCCAAGAAGGTTTGGAAGGGGATATCGTGGCCATCCCCGATCATCAGGGTCCCACACTGGGGGCACTTTTTGTCTGGCAAGTCAAAGCCCGAGGAGTACTCCCCCTTGGTGTAAAAGTGAGAATACTGACATTTTGGGCACCGGTAGTGCGGCGGTAGGGGGTTAACCTCGGTAATCCCGGATAAGGTGGCAACCACACTCGAGCCAACCGACCCCCGGGACCCGACGAGGTACCCGTCCTTGGTCGACTTAGCTACCAGGCGCTGAGCGATCAGGTAGTGCACGGAGAATCCATTGGAAACGATCGAATTAAGCTCTAACTCGACCCGGTCCTTAACCAGTTTTGGCAGGGGATCGCCGTACCACTCCTTGGCCGTCGTCCAGGTCCGATCTTGGATCTCCTGTTCGGCACCTTCCATGTGCGGTGGGTACAAGCCGGCCTTAACCGGGCGAATCCCGTCGTCAACCATCTCGACAATCAAGTGGGTGTTATCAACGACAATTCGCTTAGCCACGTCCGGAGCTAGGAAGTTAAAGAGCTCTAGCATCTCGTCGGTAGTCCGGAAGTGAACGTCAGGGCGCTGCGTCCGATTCAAGGGGTTCGCGCCACCTTGAGAGTTGATCAAAATCTTGCGGTAAATGGCATCTTCAGGATTGATATAGTGGACATCCCCCGTTGCCACGACCGGTTTATTAAGGGCGTCGCCGAGTTTAACCATGTTCTTAATGACGTCTTCTAATTGGGCTTGATCAGTGATGACCCCGCTTTCCAGCAGTGGAGCGTAATTTGGCTTCGGCTGGACCTCTAAGTAATCGTAAAAGGCCGCCAGTCGCTTAGCCTCACCGTACCCCTTTTGCACCATCGCCGTGAAGACTTCCCCATCGGCACAGGCGGTCCCCAATAAAAGTCCCTCACGGTGACTAGCTAATACCGAGCGTGGAATCCGGGGAACCCGGGCGAAGTACTCGACGTTAGACAAAGAAACCAATTTGTAAAGGTTTTTTAGCCCGGCCTGAGTAGCGGCCAGGATTGTGACGTGAAATGGCCGGGCATGCCGGTAAGCCCCGTTATCAGTCATGTGCTTATTTAAGTCATCGACGTAGGTGACCCCATAACGTTTCTCGGCATCCTTTAAAAAGATGTGCAAGAGGTGTCCCGTGGCCTCTGAGTCATAAGAAGCCAAGTGGTGGTGCTCCAAAGAGACTTTGAACCGCTTGCTCAAAGTATTCAAACGGTACCCGCGTAACTTAGGGTACAAAAAGCGGGCCAGCGGTAAGGTGTCGATCACCGGCTGGGCAATCTGCCCCATTCCGTGACGTTCGTAAGCTACATTCATGAAGCCCATATCGAAGGAAACGTTATGTCCGGCTAAGAGTGCCCCCTTAGCAAAGTCATCAAAGAGCTTTAAGACCTCTTCTTCGGTCTTGGAACCCTGGACCATGTCATCAGTGATTGAGGTTAAAGCAGTGGTCTGTTCCGACAGGTGGAAGCCCGGGTCGATAAATTCATCAAAGTGGGCTAAGACCTCGCCGTCTTGCATTTTAACCGCCGATACCTGGATGATGCGGTCGTAAATCGCAGATAACCCCGTGGTTTCAATATCGAAGATTACGTAGGGCTGTCCTTTTAGTTTTGCGTGATTTTCGTTATAAACTAAAGGCACCCCATCGTCAACCACGTTCGCCTCAACACCGTAAAGCATTTTGATTTTACTCTGGCCTTTTTTACTATCGTAAGAGGAGCTAAAGGCTTCTGGGAAGCCCTGCAGGCCGGCGTGATCAGTGATGGCAATTGCCGAATGCCCCCACTTAATAGCCTGTTTAACGTATTCACCAATCGTGTTGGTAGCGTCCATCGTCGACATGGTGGTGTGCAGGTGCAGCTCCACCCGTTTTTCCCCTTCTGGGGCCCGATCCTGACGCTGTTGGTGAGAAACCTCGTTGATATCACGGGCATTGATCACTAAATCGCGCATGTAGGTGTCTTCTTGGACTGAACCACGGACCTTAACCCACATCCCCTTTTCAAGGGCGGCGAACTGAGCCTTATCATTCCCCCGGTTGTCAGCAAATTTCTTGACCGAAAACGAAGAGGTATAGTCCGTAATCTCCATAATCAATAGCTGCCGATCGGAACGTAATTCCTTAATTTCCTTGGCAAAAACGTACCCTTCGACCACAACGCTACGTTCTTCTTCGGTGATCGTCGCCATTTGAGCTACTTCTTCTTTGGGGTTAATCTGCCGACCAATTATGACCGGCCCCTCGATAGCGGCGGTACTTGCTTGTTGCTGCTGCTTTTGCTTGGCCTGTTCAATCTGTGCCCGGGCCTGCTTAACCAGTTCTTCATCGGCCTTCTTTTGTTTAGCCTTTAGTTCCTCAATCTTCGCCTGGGAAGCCGACTGGTCGACCAGGGTATGAATATGAAAGGGAGCAAAACCCAGTTGCTGATAACATTCCTCAATTTTGCCCAATAACTTGGTGGCAAAAATCTGTTCCACTGCTTCATTTTCCATTAGCAGATTGACCCGACCGTCATCGATTTCCGGGGTCGTCTTCAAACAGATTTCTTGTGCCATCGGTGAATTACCAGCCACCATCCGAACCACATAAGCCCAGTAGTCCCCCAGTAAGTGTTGATCAAGTTCCGTTTCTTCTGAGGTCAGGACAAACTTCACCCGCGCCTTGGCAAGTTGGTGAAAGGAAACCGCCGTCTTCTGCTCCAATTGGGTATAAACGGCTAGTGGTAATACCTTGGGCAGGTGTAAGTGAATCTCCCACACCCGTGACTGCTGGTGAACAACCACTTGTTTTATCTCACCCCCGGTTAAACGGGGGTCGGTAAAGCCAATTTGCTCCAGTAGCTTTTCAAACTGTTCCTGTTTGTTTAAGGCCACAAAATCCCTCCTCAGTTTGTATCTTTCCATCAGGGCGTTGTTCTTTCAAACATTTGTTCGTAAGTCCGATTCTAACACCTTCCCAAAAATTTGCAATAAATAGTAAAAGTGGCCGGTGTTACACCAGAGCCACTCACTTACTCGTTATTCTGCACCCTGTTCTTGTTTCAAAAGGATTGCAATGTTCGTTGCCAACTCTTCCTTATGAACTTCCAGGGTTTCGCCAGTCTTGCGGATCTTAATTTCAACGATCCCTTCACCAGCCTTCTTCCCAACCGTCACCCGGATTGGGACTCCAATCAAGTCGGCGTCGGCAAATTTAACTCCGGCTCGCTCCTTACGATCATCCAAAAGGACTTCGTAACCGGCTTCTTCCAGGCTAGCCGTTAATTCTTCAGCCATCGCCATTTGGTCTTCCTTCTTCGCGTTAACTGGAATCACGTGAACGTCAAACGGTGCCACAGCTTGAGGCCAAACCAACCCATTTTCGTCTGCGTTTTGTTCCGAAATAGCTGAAAGGAGGCGGGAAACCCCAATCCCATATGATCCCATGATCATTGGTACTTCACGCCCATTTTGGTCTAGAACCGTGGCCCCTAAGACCTCAGAGTAGTGGGTTCCCAGCTTAAAGATGTGACCTATTTCGATCCCGTTAGTGAACTTGATTGGCAAACCGTCCGGCGCCGTTTCGCCCTCTTGGACCGTCCGGAAATCACCGAACTGGTCAACCTTAAAGTCACGGTCAAAGTTGGCGTTAATGTAGTGGTAGCCATCGTCGTTTGCTCCCATGGCCATGTTAACCATCCCTTGCAGGTGTTGATCGGCTAGAACCATCACTTCTTCGCCAACCCCAACCGGTCCTAGTGAACCAGGGTGAGCATTAAGGTACTTTTCAGTATCTTCTTCGGTCGCCATCGTCAAGTCTTCACACCCCAGGTATGAGGAGACCTTGGTTTCGTTGACCTCGTCGTTACCCCGCATTAGAACCATTACCGGCTTGATCTCTTCGCCCTCAAACTTAGCCAAGAAGAACATGCTCTTTAAGATTTGGGAAGCTTCCAGGCCTAAACTTTCGGCAGCTTCGTCAACCGTGTGGGCCCCCGGGGTAGCCATCTTGGTCAATTCACCAGGTTCGCCAATTTGGTTAACCGGGGTAAACTTCGTGGTTGCCTTTTCGAGGTTAGCTGCGTAATCACCGTCCGTGTAGGCGATGATGTCCTCCCCAATGGCGGCTGGTGCGGAGAATTCCTGGGAGTTCTTCCCCCCCATCGTCCCGGAGTCAGCTAAGATCACCTTGTAGTCTAAGCCGATCCGATCAAAGATGTTACGATAGGCCTTGGCCTGCAGGTTATAAGCTTGGTCTAAGCCTGCTTGATCAGCGGAGAAGGAGTAACCATCCAGCATTTCAAATTCCTTCCCCCGCAGAATTCCGTAACGTGGTCGATCTTCGTCACGGTACTTGTCTTGAAGCTGGTAAACCACCAACGGTAGCTTTTTGTAGGAGTGAACGCTGTCACGCAGGATGGATGTGAAGGTTTCTTCGTGGGTCGGCCCCAAAATGAAGTCGCGTTCGCGCCGGTCCTTTAACTTAAAGAGGTTGTCCCCGTATGCTTCGTAACGCCCTGATTCCCGCCACAGGTCGGCTGGTAAGAGGCCCGGCATCATCATTTCAACGGCCCCCGCCTTATCCATTTCCTCGCGGATAATCCGTTCAATCTTCTTAATCACCCGGTACGCTAGCGGCAGGTAAGCCCAAACCCCAGCCGAGACTTGGTAAATGTAACCTGCCCGGACCATCATCTTGTGAGATAAGACTTCGGCATCAGCCGGGGCCTCCTTTTGGGTTGGGATTAGCATCCGTGACTGTTTCATAAATTGATTTCTCCTTCTTCTTAATGAATTTTATTTAATGAATGAAGTAGCGCTGAATATCGTTGTAGGTTACCAAGATCATCAGCACCATTAAAAGGGCGAATCCGGCCAGATTCAAGATCCCCTCCACCTTTTCGGGAATCGGCCGACGAATAATCCCTTCAATAATATTTAAAAGCAACTTGCCCCCATCAAGGGCGGGAATCGGAATTAGGTTTACGATCCCCAAGTTGATAGAAAGCATTGCTAAAAAGCTTAAAACCCCGTTTAGTCCTAACGAGGTGGCCTGAGAAGTCCCGGCGTAAATCGCCACGGGGCCCCCAAGGTCGTTTAGGCTAAAGCCATGGGTTATCATGTGGCCCAAGACGGCAAAAATTAGGGTTCCAGCCGTGACAAATTGGTGCCAACCATAAGTGATGCGGGAAGCCGGGTCAAACTTTTCCTGCTCCCGAACCCCAATCATTCCAACCGTCTGTCCCCCCTGCTTAGTAGCCTTAGGAGTTAGTTGTGTTTGGTGGGTCTTACCATCACGTTGGTAGGTGATGGTCACCTTCTTACCCGCCTTGGGGGAGATTGCCTGGGAAATATCGGTCCAGCTATTAATCTTAGTGGACCCAACCTTAGTGATCTTATCACCACTAACCAAGCCAGCCTTCGCTGCCACCGAGTCCCTGGTAACCCCACCTAAGGTGTTGGAATTGGTCGGGATCCCCGGCAGAGTGAACCCCAAGATGATAAAGACTACCAGCGATAAGATAAAATTGTTTAACGGTCCGGCAACGTTGGTCATCATCCGGGCGGGAAGACTTGCTGACTGGAACTGAACGTCCTTTGGGGCGATGCGCACCTCCGTTCCGTCCCGTTCGATAATTGTGGCATCGTGGTCAACCTGATAGGTTTTGACGGTCTCCTCATCGTCATTTTCATAACCGGATATGGTTAGGGTATCTTCCAGGTCGCTATCAACGACCCGCAGCGGGATCCCCTCTAAGAGGGTCTCTTTTTCGCTAGCGTTAATCGTGACTACCTTGCCATTCACATCGGTCAGCAAGGTGACGGGAGTCCCGGGACGTAATTCATCTTCATCTTCGTCAGCCCCAGCTAGGCGGACATATCCCCCGAGCGGCAGGATTCGGATGGTGTACGTTGTCCCATTTGAACGCCGCCACCAAACCTTGGGGCCCATTCCGATCGAAAATTCACGCACCAAAATTCCCGCTCGCTTGGCGAAGTAGTAGTGCCCGTATTCGTGAACCAGAACAAGGATTCCAAAGACGATGATAAAAGTGATGATGGTTATGATCAAAGAATCACTCCCTTCTGCTCCGCTAGATAATCCCTAACAGGGCCATAGCTGGTAAGACAAGAAGCATGGAATCAAAACGGTCTAAGATTCCCCCGTGTCCTGGCAGGATTTTTCCGGAATCCTTAACGCCGTAGTAACGCTTCAGCGCCGATTCTACAAGATCGCCAAACTGACCCAAAATTGATAGCAAGAGGGTCAGGACAATCATCACTGCCAGGTTATTGTAGCCCACCGGCAAGAAGATCAGGTAGATCGTCAAAATCACCGTTGCCGCAATGGTCCCTAAAATAGAACCTTCCCAGGTCTTGTTAGGACTCACGTTTGGCGCTAACTTATGCTTGCCAAATTTACGTCCAAATAGATAGGCCCCCGAGTCGGTCAACCACACAATCAGCATCCCGTATAAAAGGGTTTGAAGGTTAACCGCCCGAGCAACCGTCAGAGTATTGAAGCCCATTCCAATGTAAAGCATCCCCAGAGCTAAGACCCCGGCGTCGTCAAAGTTAAACCGCTGCTTTCGGATGACAGTGTGCAAAAGTAATAGAATCACCATCATGTAAACTAGGGTTAAGCGCCCAATTTGGCCTGGTAAAAAGTCTAACCAGGTTTGGGGCACGATCATAGCCGCCACTCCCAGATAGGAAACAATGGCCTCAAAGGAGATTAGGAACATCTTCTTCATCAAGAGCAACTCGCCCATTCCCACCATTCCAAGGACGATGGCTACTAGCATCAGCGGCCAGCTACCAACAACAATTAGTGGGATAAAGACAATTAAGGCGATCACCGCCGTAATAATCCGTGTTTTCAAGTAAGTTACCTCGTTTCTACTTATTCTTTAGGCCACCGAAGCGCCGGTGGCGTGATTGAAAGACTGCTAAGGCCTGCTTAAGCGACTCACCGTCAAAGTCCGGCCAATGTTCGTCAACGAAGACAAACTCGCTGTAAGCTGCCTGCCAAAGCATGAAGTTACTGAGTCGTTCCTCGCCACTGGTCCGGATGATCACTTCTGGATCTGCGAATTGACCAAGTGACGCCGTCATCATTTCCTGTGAAATGAACTCTTCGGTAATTGCTTCTGGTGCTAAGGCGCCGGCTGCTACCTGTTTGGCAATTTTTTGAGTTGCCCGGACGATCTCATCACGACTACCGTAGTTTAAGGCGAAGTTTAAAATCATCCCCGTACAATTCTTAGTGGCATCTAAGGCCCCTTGGACCGCATTTTGCGTCCCGTCTGGGAGTTTGGCGGTGTCCCCCATCACCATGACCCGGACATTATGAGCCACAAGGTCCGGTACAAAGGTGTTGAAAAAGCGAATTGGAAGTTGCATTAAGAACTTAACTTCTGCGGTGGGACGCTTCCAGTTCTCCGTTGAAAAGGCGTACAGGGTCAATACCTTGATCCCCAGGTCGCTTGCGGCGATCGTTACCTTTTTAACCGTCTGCATCCCCTGCTGGTGTCCTGCAACCCGCGGGAGGTGCCGTGACTGGGCCCACCGCCCGTTACCATCCATAATAATGGCCACGTGGTGCGGAACTCGCTGCCGATCCAAATGCGGTTGGCCAGCCAGCTCCACTTGTTTTTGTGAATCCATCTTCATTCTCCATTTCAGAAAATTTTCGCATCATCAACATCTTACCAGATATTCGAGCGTCCGACTACTAACCTTGCCCCGTTAACAAAAAAAGCCCGCCGGCCAACCCCGTGGTTAGCTGGCGAGCAAGAACTAGTTAACCTTCTAACAGTTCCTTTTCTTTGTCAGCAGCGATCTGTTCCAAATTCTTGATCCCAGCATCAGTTACATCTTGAACCTGCTTTTCAAGGTCGTGGAATTCATCATCATTGAAATCGCCATTCTTATTCCCCTTCTTTAGGTCGTCCATCGCTTCCCGACGAACGTTACGAACGGCAACCTTGGCCTTCTCCATTTCAGCCTTCACGTCCTTAACAAGTTCCTTACGGCGTTCCTCGGTCAGTTGTGGAACAATCAGCCGAATTGTTTCTCCGTCGTTTTGTGGCGTGAGGCCCAGGTTAGATTCATAAATGGCCCGTTCAATGTCCTTTAAGGTTGTCTTATCGTATGGCGATACCAGGAGTTGGCGTGCTTCCGGAATCGTGATCGAGGCCATTTGGTTGAGCGGCGTCGGGGCACCGTAGTATTCAACCATCACGGAGTTCAGCAGACTTGCGTTGGCCCGACCAGCCCGGATATCAGCCAGGGTGCGCTTTAGAGCATCCCCGGACTTGGCCATCTTATCCTTTGCTTCTGCCAGAATTTCTTTTCCAGTCATTATTTTTCCCCCTCAATCGTGGTCCCAATCTTATCACCGCGAACCACTTTCAAAATGTTACCAGGCGTGTTTAGGTTAAAGACGACCAATGGAATGTCATTATCCATTGAAAGGGTTGAAGCCGTGGAGTCCATAACGTTTAAACCTTTTTCAATAATATCCATGTGCGTCAAGTGTTCGAACTTAACTGCCGAATTGTCCTTATTCGGGTCAGCAGAGTAAACCCCGTCAACCCCATTTTTGGCCATCAGAATGGCGTCCGCGTTAACTTCGGCTGCCCGTAAAGCCGCCGTGGTATCCGTTGAGAAGTACGGGCTCCCCGTTCCCCCAGCAAAGATGACAATCCGGTTCTTTTCAAGGTGCCGAATTGCTTTGCGCCGGATGTATGGTTCGGCAATTTGACGCATCTCAATGGAGGTTTGAACTCGGGTTGGGACCCCAATCCCTTCCAAGGCATCTTGAAGGGAAAGGGCGTTCATAATTGTCCCCAGCATCCCAATGTAATCGGCCTGGGCGCGTTCCATCCCTAACTTTTCACCAGTGATTCCGCGCCACATATTCCCACCGCCGACAACGATCGCTACTTGGACCCCTAAGCTGTAAACTTCCTTAAGCTCCTTTGCAACCGTCTTTAATTCAGGGGGATTAATCCCAAAACCTTGGTCCCCAGCAAGGGCTTCCCCACTTAACTTCAATACAACCCGCTTATACTTTACGTCTGCCATTCCATATCCTCCTGGTCTGTTTTCGTTTTTTCGCACAAAGGGACGTACGAAAATGTACGCCCCCCAATCAACCAAAAATTACTTATTCAGTTGTTCTTTGATTTCTTCAGCCAGGTTAGTTTGCTTCTTTTCAATTCCTTCCCCAACTTCGTAACGGATGAAGGACTTGAGCTTGCCATCCTTGGAAGCAACGTACTTTTCAACCGTCAGGTCTGGATCCTTAACAAAGTCTTGGTCTGCTAAGCAGATTTGAGAAAGGAACTTGTTTAAGCGACCTTCCACGATCTTATCAACGATGTTGGCTGGCTTGCCTTCGTTCAGGGTTTCTTCCTTGAAGATGGCCCGTTCGTGAGCAAGGCGTTCGTCAGAAACTTCGCTGCGGTCCAGGAATTCTGGGTTAACAGCAGCAACGTGCATTGCAACGTCCTTAGCAGTTACTTCATCAGCACCTTCAACAACCGTTAAGGCAGCGATCCGGCCACCTTGGTGCAGGTAAGCACCAAAGTTTTCATTATCGTTCTTTTCAACGATTGTGAAGCGACGAAGGCTAACCTTTTCACCGGTCTTTTGGGTGGTTGCGATCAGGTCGTCGTTTAACGTTCCGTTAGCCGTCTTTAATTCAAGGGCGGCTTCAACGTCAGCCGGCTTGTTATCAACGATCAGGTTAGCAACATCCTTCAAAACAGCCTTGAACGGGTCAGAAGCAGCCACAAAGTCAGTTTCGGAGTTTAATTCAACAATCGCAGCGGTGTTACCCTTAACCACGATGTCTGTTAAACCTTCCGCCGCAATCCGGTCACTCTTCTTAGCAGCCTTGGCAATCCCCTTTTCACGGAGGTAGTCCATCGCCTTATCCATGTCACCTTCGCTAGCAACTAAGGCTTTCTTGGCGTCCATAATCCCGGCACCAGACTTCTTGCGCAGTTCCATAACTTGCTTTGCACTAATTTCAGCCATCAGTATCTCTCCTTAATTTTCAAAAAAGGCTGCTTTGCACTCAGGCCAGATAGGTCCTTTTGCAAAACAGCCCAAGTATTAGCTAATTTGTTAGTCGTTACCTTCGACGCTGTTCTTCAAGTCCTTTAAGGATTCTGCAGAAACTTCTTCTTGAACGTCTTCAGTAGGTGCTACTTGTTGGTCGTCTTCACCCTGCTTACCTTCGATAACGGCATCAGCCATCTTAGCAGTGATCAAACGAACGGCACGAATAGCGTCATCGTTAGACGGAATAATTACGTCGATGTCGTCTGGGTCGGTGTTCGTGTCGACCATGGCAACGATCGGGATGTGGAGCTTTTGAGCTTCCTTAACCGCAATTTGTTCTTTGTGCGGGTCCACAATGTACAATACATCCGGAATCCGTGGCATATCTTCAATCCCGCCCAAGAAGCGTTCGAGCTTTTCGCGTTGCTTAGTTAAAACAGCAACTTCCTTCTTCGGCAGACGGTCAAAGGTGCCATCTTCAGACATCTTCTTAAGTTCCTTAAGACGGTTAATCCGGGATTGAATCGTCTTCCAGTTGGTTAAGGTACCACCTAACCAACGGTGGTTAACGTAGTATTGACCGGCACGCGTAGCTTCTTCTTCGATAGAATCTTGCGCTTGCTTCTTCGTACCAACAAAGAGAACCACACCACCGTCAGCAGCTACGTCCTTGACGTAGTTGTAAGCGGAATCGATCATCTTAACGGTCTTTTGAAGATCGATAATGTAAATTCCGTTCCGTTCAGTGAAGATGAATGGCTTCATCTTCGGGTTCCAACGACGAGTTTGGTGACCGAAGTGGACACCGGCTTCAAGCAATTGCTTCATGCTAACAACAGGCATAAATAATCCCTCCAAATAGTTTTTTCCTCCCCATTCACTCACACGGCTTAGGCACCAATTGGCACTTCCCAAACCATCATGAATGGGTGTGAATTGTGAATTTAACACCGAAAGATATTATACCGAATTAAAGCCATTTGAGCAAGGGTTAAATTAGCAACGCCCCGCAAGTTTAATTGGGCTGACGCCGTGGGCAATTAGGTATGCTTCCTTTTGCTGACGCGACAGGTGTTTAAAGGCATACTCAGCCTTAAGGGCGCTCCTCTTATCATCGAAACATTCTTGGTATAAAAGGGTCAGGGGATGCCGTTTTTTCACCCGGGTGTACTTAGCGCCCTTCCCCGCTTGGTGGGTGGCTAGGCGTTTCTTTACATCGTTAGTAAAACCACAGTACAGGGTTTGGTCAGCGCACAAGAGGACGTACAGGTAATAGTTCTTACTCATAGAGGGCCTTCTTCATCGCCGGCGTGTAAGTACCATCTTGGTTGGCCACCAAAAAGCCTGGTAATACCTT
This sequence comes from Limosilactobacillus gorillae, assembly GCF_001293735.1. Lineage (GTDB taxonomy): Bacteria > Bacillota > Bacilli > Lactobacillales > Lactobacillaceae > Limosilactobacillus > Limosilactobacillus gorillae. The sequence goes on from NZ_BCAH01000022.1 coordinate 63,610, forward strand.
GGTTCCTCCCGGTTTACCATCCTTAATTACTTCAATTAAGACCATGTTGGCCTCCGAACCCGGTTTAGGGTAAACAAACTGAATCCGTTTTGGCTCGAGTCGGTGGCTGGCCAGGGTGGCTAAAATTTCCGTTAGCCGGACGGGACGGTGAACCAAGTAGCCGTGACCGTTCATCTTCAAGAGGCCACTCATCCGATCACACACCGTCTCTAGATCAATGGTCAATTCGTGCCTAGCAGTGGCCAAGTACTGGTTAGGATTCTTTTGACTAGTCGGCTCATCCTTAAAGTACGGCGGGTTACAGACCACCACGTCGGCTCGATCCTTTTCAATAAACTGGTAGACGTTTTTAACGTCGCCATTGACCACCTGATAGCGCTCGTCCAGTCCGTTTAACTGCACCGAACGCTTGGCCATGTCGGCCAGTCGAGCTTGAAGCTCAACTTCCACAATCCGACCGGCAAAACGACGGTTCAGGAAAAGCCCCACCGCCCCATTCCCAGCACAAAGGTCAACCAAAAGGGCGCGCCGCTTTTGACTCGGCCGCACAAAATCAGCTAGCAAAACGGCATCCAAGGAGAAGGCAAATACCTCGCTGGACTGGATGATTTGTACCCCTTGACTCGACAGCTGGTCAATCCGTTCTCCAGCCCTTAATTCAACTTTTCGTTCCATACTTACCCCTTCCATTTGAATCTGGCTTGCATGTTGGCGAATTCTTCTTCATACTATAAATCGATATCAGATATTAAATTTAGCTTAAATAAAGGTGAATGACAAATGTTGTATAGTTTTTTAGTCCACTTCTTTGGTCCCCTAATTTCTCTTTTTAACGGGCGTCAGCTAGTTGTTAATAAGGAGAACCTTCCGGAGGGTAACTACGTCTTGGTGGCACCCCACCGGAGCTGGATGGACCCTGTTTTTTTGGCCTTAGCCGTCTTCCCTAAGAAACTAGGGTTCATGGCTAAAGAGGAGCTCTTTAAAGGTAAGTTAGCCAGCTACTTCTTGCGCAAATTAAATGCCTTTCCCGTCAACCGTAAGAACCCGGGCCCCTCGGTAATTAAAAAGCCGGTCACAATGTTAAAGAAAACCGACCTTTCAACCATCATTTTCCCATCTGGGTCCCGCTACTCTTCGAAGTTAAAAGGCGGCGCCGTTATGATTGCTAAAATGGCGGGAGTTCCCTTAGTCCCAGCGGTCTACCAAGGCCCCCTTTTGTTTAAGGACATCTTTACGCGCCAAAAACGGAAGATCGCGATTGGCAAGCCGATTTACATCGACCGCAAGATGCGCCTAACGGAGGAAAACATGGCCCAAGTTGAACAGGAACTCCAGGCTGCCTTTGATGCTTTGGATAAGCAACTCGACCCCAACTACCACTACGTTATTCCGCAAAAACCAACCAAATAAAAAAGATCGACCAACAGCGGTCGATCTTTTTTATTTACGATTAGCACGCTTGGCCTGGTTCTTCATGGTCTGCATCATTTGGTGCAGCTTCCGATCGGATGGCTTTTGCCCCATTTGAAGCATCATCGTCCGAAGCATGTCTTCAGAGATAGGCGGGTTGTTACGAAGGTAGTTTTCCATGTAACGACGAGCCCCGAAGAAGCCAATGACTGCCCCAACCAGGATCCCAAGGATTACTAAAGCAATAGTAAGACCCACGGTGATTCCCCCCTTAATTATCAATAATGTCAATTATTACACAATCCAGCGGGATTGACCAACCATTTTTAGGCTAATCGTCACGTAATCCCTTCTTGCGCTGAATCTTACGAACTTTTTCCGGCGTAACTTCCTTACCATTCTTATCGAAAATCTGCATCATTTCGATGTTACTACGGAAGGACGCCCGAAAGTTCTTAAGGTATTGATCACGGAGGCGTTTGCGTTCTGCCTTTTCCGCCGTCGTTAGCCCCTCTTCTTTATTCTTGTGGGCTAATTCGTTAATCCGTTTTAATAGACGGTCTTGTTCTGGTGATTCTGCCATTTTGGCACCTCTTTTTATTCCTTATTCCTTGAACAGTCTACCCAATTAAGACCGGCATTTCAAGTTTGACCCCCGTTTCGAACGTACGTTTTACAAACACTCGTTCAATATGTTAAAATTATACAATAAAGGTCGCATTAATACGGAGGTACTCAAGATGCCAAGGAATTCCACAAATAAACAGATGGCCGTGCTTAATTTTATCCATAAACAGGTCGCCGCCCACGGTTACCCACCAACCGTTCGCGAAATTTGCGGAGCCGTTGGTCTGTCATCAACATCAACCGTCCACGGCCACATCAACCGCTTAATCAAAAAGGGTTACCTACAAAAAGATCCATCCAAACCACGGGCCTTAGAAATTACGCCAGCGGGGATGGAAGTTCTTGGGATTACCCCAAAACAAACCAAAATCCCCTTACTTGGGGTGGTAGCAGCCGGTGAACCAATTCTAGCCGTCCAAGACGCCACCGACTTCTTTCCAATCCCACCGTCGATCCCAGATCACGATGACCTCTTCATGCTAACGATCCAGGGAACCTCAATGATTAACATCGGTATTTTAAACGGTGACAAGGTTATCGTGCGCCGCCAGGAAACAGCCAATAACGGCGATATCGTTATTGCAATGACTAATGAAAACGAAGCTACCTGCAAGCGTTTCTACAAGGAGCAGGGACACATCCGCTTACAACCAGAAAACGACACCATGGACCCAATCATCCTCGATGATGTTACTATCCTCGGTAAAGTTGTCGGCCTCTTCCGCGATGATATCTTCTAAAATCTAAAACACCCCCAAGTACTACTCACCATTGGTGTGAAGTGCTTAGGGGCGTTTTATTATTAATTGTTAGTCTTCATTTAAGTCAACGTACTGGCGTTGATGATTCTTTTGTCCCGCTAGGATAAAACGTTGTCCGTCCGTTGGTGTTTCAAAGGTTACATCTTCTTCCTTCAACCCTAGTTGAGCATTGAAGTTTTTTTCATACGTTGCTAGGTCAACCCGCTTGCGAGCAGCTAGTTGTTCACTTAAGTCCCCCAAGCCCGCTTGATAACCTGACTGAAGAATGCCGGCGTAAAACTCACCCTCCGAACCTGAGCCATAGGAGAACAGGCCAATTCGTTCACCAGGCTGAACGTCACCGTTAACGAGTAACGACATCAATCCCAAGTACAGCGAACCAGTGTAGAGGTTCCCAACTTGACGACAAGCAGCTTGCTCCGCCTTTAAGTTCGCTCGCATCCGGGTTGCAATCGTATCGTCCCGTTCACCTAATTCGGCCTCCAGGGCCTTCTTGCCCATCTTAGTAAACGGCAGGTGGAAGGCCAGGGCCGTAAAATCAGCTAACGTTTGACCAGTCAGTTGCTGATAACGCGTCCAGGTTTGCTTGAAAAAGTCAATGTAAACATTGGTTGAATACTTACCGTCAACCATCGCCTCTTCAGAATACAACGGACGCCAGAAATCCATCACGTCCTTAGCATAGGCCACGCTGGTTTCTTCAATTGCAAGCACCCGAGGGTTAGCGGTGATTAACATCGCAACCGCCCCAGCCCCCTGGGTCACTTCCCCACCCGTGTTCAGACCGTACCTGGCAACATCACTTGCGATCACCAACACCTTCTCCTGTGGCTTTAAGGCAACCAGACCGCGAGCAAACTGGATTGCTGCCGTAGCCGAGTAACATGCTTCCTTAATCTCAACGGCGCGGGTAAAGTCATTGAGTTTCAAGAGACGTTTAACGTAAATCGCCGTAGCCTTAGAATTATCGATTCCCGATTCGGTTGCCACAATAATTGTTGACACCTGGTCTCTTTCCTCGTTTGTTAGAAGTTTTTCTCCGGCAGCTGCCGCTAAGGTCACCACGTCTTGGGTCGGTGGCACAACCGCCTGGCGGTCCTGGCCAATCCCAATTAAGTACTTGTTTGGATCCTCTCCACGTCCCTGGGCAAGGTCTTCCATTGTTAAGTAGTATGGTGTTGTTGCGAAGGCTAATTTATCAATCCCGATTTTCACAGTCAAACCCCCATTATCAATTTGATATCGGCGCCCCATTCTTGGCTACCAGTAATTTATAACCCTAGAAATGCTATCACGGTTGGGGTCCCCACGCAAGAATGGTCACCCAGTACTTGATTTGCCAATTGATAAACATAACGGCGTTCTACTGTTCAATTAAAAGGGGGTAAATTTAGTCAACTGACCAACTAAATGAAATCCCTGAATTAATCGTAGCTTTATTACTGCCCCTGCTCTTATCGACAAATTCCCAAGCTTAGTCGTGCCTGGCGACTCATCCGCTCTATCGTCCAGGCTGGCTCCCACACCAATTCAACGTTAACGTACTTGATCTCTGGCACGGTAATTAGTGTCTGAGTAACCTCACGGCGCAAGATGCCCTGCAGGGAACACCCCATCATGGTCAGGGTCATCGATAACTGGCAGAGGCCATCCTCACCGAGCTCAATCCCATTGATCAGCCCTAAGTTGACCACGTCGATCCCTAGTTCAGGGTCAATTACCGTGGCTAGGGCATCCATAATTTCAGTCTGAATTCGTTCGGGAGTTCTCATGACTCTAATTCCTTTCCAAAGATTTTTAACTTAATTTGCTGACCAGTTGGCGTGTCAGCTAGGCCCCCGAGGCCGGTTTCGCGTAACTCAACTGGCATTTGGCGTCCAATCTTATCCATCGCTTCTATCACTTCGTCAGCGGGAACCACTGAAGTACATCCCGCCAAGGCCAGGTCGGCAGCGATCAGGGCGTTACCTGCCCCAGTAGCGTTGCGGTTGACACAGGGGACCTCAACCAGGCCAGCAAGTGGGTCGCAGACCAGTCCCAAAAGGTTGCTCATGGCAATGGCCAGGGCATGGGCTGATTGCTGGGGAGTGCCTCCGGCTACTTCGACGGCCGCTGCGGCCCCCATTGCACTAGCTGAACCCACTTCAGCTTGGCACCCCCCTGAAGCCCCCGCAATGCTAGCCTTATTGGCAATAATCATTCCCATTCCCCCGGCCGTAAATAAGAAACGAACCATCTGTTCTTCGGTTAGGTTTAGACGATCCCTCAGGGCAAACAAAATTCCTGGCAGGGTCCCCGAAGACCCAGCGGTAGGGGTGGCACAGATAACCCCCATGGCGGCATTGACTTCGTTGGTAGCGATGGCCCCTTCCACGGCAGCCATCATTGCATCCCCCGCTAATGTTCGGTGGTTCTTTCGGTAAGCCTTGATTTTAACCGCTTGCCCACCTGTCAAACCAGTTGCTGAATGAACTCCCTGCCCGCTGGTTCCACGCTCAACTGCGGCCTTCATCGTCGCCAAGTTCTTTTTCATCCGGTTGAAGATCTGTTCCCGTGACTGCCCACTAGACTGGATTTCCTGGTTAATGATTACCTCAGATAGGGGAAGCTCCTGCTCGGTAGCGGCGGTAACCAGTTTTTGAATTGATTTAAACATTAGCCTTCCTCCAAACAAATAACCCCTGGATAATTATCCACTAAGTACTGGCGCATTTCGTCACGTAGGTAGTTTTTTAAGTCAAAAACCCAGATTGTCGACGTTGGGCTAACCAGGCGCTGCTGTTGAATAAACGGGGCCTTCCACTCCAGGTCGTTGACCAGTAACTGTCCCCTTTTTTGACTGGTTTGATCGGCAACCGATGCTTGGTAAATTACAATTGGAAGGGGACCTGACGGTTGTACTACCATCCCATCAAGAACCAGCTGGCGCACCTCAATAACCCCGCCGCCGACTGAACACCCCGCTACCTGGACGACTCGATCGTCACCAATCAACTCTAAGATGGCCGTGTTAGGGTGACCAATCGGACTTGGCCCAACTTGCTCTTTAAAATCAATTACCATCCCAGTCCGGGCAGCAATTTCGCGAGAAGTTGGCACCATGGGGTCGGCAGGGTCCATCTCTAACAACCCGGCGGCAATCGCGTAGTCAGTTCCGTGCCCCTGATGTGTCTGAGCAAAGGATTCGTAGTAGTTAACTATCGCCCGTCGAGGTACCTGACCCAGTACCTGCCGGGCCACACGACCAATTGCCACCGCCCCAGCTGTATGAGAACTTGACGGTCCAATCATGATCGGGCCAATTATATCAAAAACGCTTCGGTAATTTTCCGACATTCATATTTCCTCCCAACTTTTGATTTAGTATACCCCGCCCCCTTAAAGTTAGGAAAGCCCTCATAATTGTTAATGATCTCTGTAACAATAGGTACTCCCAGTAATCATTACTTGTTGTGGTTTTCTTTTTGAAAGCTAGTCCTGAAATAGTTTTATTTAACTTTTACGGACGAACTTACTATAAATTAAATAATGATAATACGCTCATCACGGAGCAAGGAAGACAAGCCCTTGCAAAACTATCTAGACGTCCTCAAGCAATTAAGCTTGGTGAGGCACGGACATGTTTGCACCATTTAGCAGGACAAGCAGGAGTTTCAATATTTGAGTGGTTTATTCAAAATAAATTAATAGAACAAGGATCCCCTATCAACTACTCTTTAACGCAAGCAGGAAGTAATGCTATGCAGCAATGGTTGGGTTATCGGTCTGATCCTAATATCAAAGTATGTTTAGATTTTTCTGAAAGAAAGTTTCACATCGGTGGAGTATTAGGAGAAAAGATATTAGAAAAGCTAATCTATGAGAGAAAATGTCAATTAACTCAAAATAGGCGGATTGTTTTTAAAAACTGACTTAAATAACTTAATGAAGGATTTTTATAAGTGACTTTTATATCAAATTTTACTTGAATCTATTGGTTGTTTTGGTGAATTGTGCTGTACCGATAACTTATTATTGATTAAAATCAATAAAAGACGCTCTAGTTAATCATAAAATTAGAGCGTCTTTTATTTGACTATCCGATTTAATTTTTCAAACCTAAAAAAAGTAGAAATTTCATTAAATTATACTGTAATATACTGAGATTCGAAATTTTAAGAATTGCATAAAATCAATCTTTTTCGCCTTAATTGACGTGTATTGAATGTCTACTTAACTTCAGTAAACACACGCTCGTACAGGAACTCCGTGTAGAACTTCAGCGGCATCTTCCCGAGAGCGTCGTTGACCTCGTTACCTCATTCAGCCTAAAGCCCGTTTGTAAGATGGCGAACTCGGACAGGAGCTTGTCCTTCTTCGTACACTAATGGTGCACATTTGACCCTTCTAAATTTTCTAATTGTGCACCAAATGTGCACCATTACTTTTGGAAATATAAGGTAATTAGAGGAAGTGAAAACCATAAAAATAACCCCAAACGCCGACATATCAGCATTTGGGGCAAAATCCTCTTGGAAATAAAAGCAAGTTAGAGGAAGTTCTAAAGGAGAGTACAGGATTTGAACCTGCGCGCCCATTCAACATGGGTTCGCCGGATTTCGAGTCCGGTGCATTACCACTCTGCCAACTCTCCATTACAACTATGTTAGTATAACATCACTCACATAGTTGTACAAGTAATTATGGATTATTAAGTTCGAAATATTAATAGGAACCAGAAGTAAAGAAAAACTCTTCATATCTGACCCGGTTTCTGGCTATAATTTACTTAAATTAACTTTCGTCAATTCCGCTAATTTAGCAATTAAGGCCTCTTGTTCAGTTTGATTATCAATTTCAGGATCATATGGAATTCGCTTAGATTGGAAATAATAATATCCCGATTCTAAAACTTCAGGATCGTTTGAAACTGCTAGTTTAATATAAGTTTTATAAGCATCATCTATACTATCTGGTGCCTTAGATCCACCAATCTTAGTTGGTACCCAACCAGGATGAATTCCATTTACAATAACTCCTGGCCATTGACGGGCAACATATTTCATCAACATCAATAATAGTTTCTTAGAAACAGAATAGTTAACGCCCTTTCCTAAATCATCAATATTAACCTGCGCCCCTTGGTCAACTACGCACCGAA
>NZ_BCAH01000023.1 GCF_001293735.1 Limosilactobacillus gorillae
TCGGTGCGTAGTTGACTATACTCCCTTAGTATTCTTCTAATTCATCCAGAAGAGCTTGCATCTCAATATCAGCTGGGGCGATGGTTAAGTAATGCTCAACAGTCTCCTTAAGCTGGTCTTGGTAACCCATCTCCTGGTAAAAGTCAATTAGCTGGCGCAAGAAGGCGGGATTGTCACCCATGGCCGGGGCCGCCGCTTCAAAGGATTCTTGAGCGGCATCAAAGTCTTCCTTTCGCCAGTAAGACTGGGCCAGATTCCATTCAACTTGTGGGTCATCATTCTCATCTCTTATCGCCGTTAATAGGGCCAGGTTTTGATCGTCTTGACCTTGGTGTAACAAGAAGTTAGAAAACTGTAGGGTGATCGTCTGATTGTCAGGGGCAAGATCGTGAGCCTTTTTAAGATAGGTCCCCACCAGCTCCATATCACCAACGTGGCTAGCTACTTCAGCAGCCTGAGCATACAGGTTCTCATTGTATTGGTCAACGGCCAGCCCCTCTTGAAGGGTGGTTAGCGCCTGCTGGTAGTGGTGTTCATCAGCATAGGCCTGAGCCAAGGCTGGGTAGGCTGAGGCATACTGACGGTCATCTTCAATCAATCCCTTAAAGGTCGTAATTGCTTCTTTGACCTGGTGGAGAGCCAACTGGGTCAAACCGGTCTGGAAGCGAATATCGCTGGTTTGATAACCTGGTGCCACCTGGTTTAAGTACCCTAGGGCCTGGTCAAACTTGCCTAGTTGCCCATAGGCTGTCCCCAGACGCCCAGCAATGTCAACCTTAGCAAATTCGAGATTTCCCTTCTTGATCAGGGCAAAGTAAAAGGGAATTGCCTCTTTAAACTTACCAATCAGGTAGTAATACTCAGCCAGTGCAAATAAGATCGCCGGTTCCTCGGGCGCCATCTGGTAGGCTTCTCTTAACTTAGTCTCAGTAATTTCAAATTGTTCTTCGGTTTGATAAAGGTCCGCTTGCACCAGCAAGGACTGTAGGTAGGCTGAAGAGGTTGGCTTAATCTGGGTCAGGTATGCCAAGGCCTCATCGTTATCGCCATTATCAATGGCAATTTCGGCCAACGCCGTCCTTAACTCATCTTCACCCGGGTAGCGTTCCAACAGCTTTAGGTAAGTCCGCTGAGCCTGGTTGGTCAAGCCTAGGGCATACAATTCCTCTGCCAGGCTAAAAAGGGTATCATCATCATCCTTACGTAAGGCCCAGGCAAAGGACTTTTGGGCCTGGGCCATATCCCCTTCTTCAATGTGGTTTAACATCTGTTCCGAATAGGTCACGTTTCGCTCCCCTTTCATCATGTTTGGTACTAATAAAATGGTTCATGACAGATTATCATGTTACGTACTTGTCAATATTAAAGGGGCTGCGACAAAATGTCACAGCCCCTCACGTTTACGCTAAGCAAAAAGCTTACTTAACGGCGTCCTTAAGCGCCTTTCCTGGCTTGAATGCCGGAACCTTGCTTGCAGGAATTTGGATTTCTTGACCAGTTTGTGGGTTACGACCCTTACGAGCAGCACGTTCACGAACTTCGAAGTTACCAAAGCCGATCAGTTGAACCTTTTCACCCTTAGCCAAGGAAGCTTGGATGGAGCTGAAAACTGCGTCAACAGCTGCGGTTGCATCCTTCTTAGTCAGACCGGTTGCAGTTGCAACGTAGGTAACTAATTCTGCCTTATTTGCCATGTCATTTTCACCTCCCACTAATGATCACCCCCACTTAAGGGGATGATCCAGCGATTGTTAATTTTGAGTGGTCCAAAATTAACGAAACAATGACGAACCTTCGCCTTATTTCAAAAACTAGGGTATCATAGTAAAAACCCGTAAGCAAGGCATTTCACGGGGTTTTTACCATTTTTGGCATTTTCTCTTCTTAATTTAGCTCAAAAGATCGCACAAACGCTTTCTTTCTACTTACGTCGGCGTTTAATAAGACGAATCGGTGTCCCAGTAAAGTCGAAGGCTGCCCGAATTTGATTTTCCAAATAACGTGCGTAGGAAAAGTGCATCAAGTCTGGATCGTTAACAAAGATTACAAAGGTTGGTGGTGCTACCGCAACCTGAGTAGCATAGTACACCCGTAGCCGTCGTCCGTTGGATGAGGGGGTCGGATTGGCGGCCAGGGCATCCATTAAAACATCGTTTAAGACTGCCGATTGAACCCGGCGGTGTTGATGATCATAGGCCTCTTCAATCATCTCCGGCAGACGGGAGAGACGCTGGCGGGTCTTAGCGGAAACAAAGACGATTGGTGCATAGCTCAAGTACTGGAACTCATGACGAATGAGGTTCGTGAAGTCAGTCATTGTCCGCTGATCCCGCTCTGGAATTGTATCCCACTTATTGACCACAATGATGACCGCTCGGCCAGCTTCGTGTGCGTACCCGGCGATATGTTTGTCAAGCTCGCGGATTCCCTCTTCGGCATTTAAAACAACCAGGACAACGTCAGAGTCATCAATTGCCCGCATCGAACGCATCAAGGCATACCGCTCGGTATTCTCGTAGAGTTTCCCCTTTTTCTTAATCCCAGCCGTATCAACCATCGTAAATTCACGCCCATCCTGGGCCGTAAACTGAGTGTTGATCGCGTCCCGGGTGGTCCCGGCAATGTCTGAGACAATCACCCGGTTTTCCCCCAGAATGGCGTTAACCAGGGAGGACTTCCCGACGTTAGGACGGCCAATGAAGGAGAAGCGAATTCGATTATCCTCTTCTTCAGCGTCTTTTTCGTCAAAGTTTTTGATTACCGCATCTAGCATGTCCCCCAGGCCAACCCCATGGACGGAAGAAACCGGGTAGGGTTCACCCAGCCCTAGCTGGTAAAAGTCAAAGATATCCATTCGCCGTTCAGGATTATCAACCTTGTTAACCGCTAAGACAACCGGTTTATTGGAGCGGTATAAGATTTGGGCCACTTGCTCATCGGCATCGGTAACCCCATTCTCGACGTTAACAACCATGATGATCACGTCAGCTTCTTCGATCGCAATTTCGGCCTGCTGGCGAATTTGAGTCAAGAGGGGCTGATCAGACATTTCAATCCCCCCCGTATCAATCATGGAGAAGTTTTTCCCCAACCATTCACCATGGGCGTAAAGGCGGTCCCGGGTTACTCCCGGGGTATCTTCAACAATTGCAATTCGTTCCCCGGCGATCCGGTTAAAAAGGGTCGATTTCCCGACATTAGGCCGCCCCACAATTGCAACAACTGGATTTGCCATTGTATTTCCTCCCTTCAAGAAATTTTAGCAAAAACAAAGCCGGGATTGCTCCCGGCCATGTTAAATAAATGGTTATAATTACTTGTCAAAACCCTTAAGCTTGTCACCAATCAGGTCCCCAAAGTTGAAACCACTTTCTTCTTCAGGAGCGTCGGCAATGTAGTTGTTATTACGACGACGCGGACGACGTGAACCACCATTGTTATTGTTGTTTTCGCTGCCCGCCGGAGCTTCTTCAAGCGCCTTAATGGACAAGCCTAAACGTTGACGTTCAGGGTCAACATTTAAGACCTTAACCTTAACTTCTTGACCGGCTTCAAGTACATCTGCTGGCGTAGCAATGTGCTTGTGGGAGATTTGGGAAATGTGTACCAAACCTTCAACACCCGGGAAGACTTCCACGAAGGCACCAAAGCTGGTAAGACGCTTAACAGTACCAGTTAACTCAGTACCAACGCCAGCCTTTTCTTCAATGTTATCCCATGGTCCAGGTAACGTTTGCTTGATGGAAAGGGAAATCCGTTCCCGTTCAGGGTCAACATTCAAGACCTTAACCTTAACTTCTTGACCAACTTCAAGCACGTCAGCAGGCGTAGCAACGTGGTCGTAAGAAATTTCAGAAACGTGAACTAAACCATCAACACCACCGAGGTCAATGAAGGCACCAAAGTTAGTCATCCGAGCAACTTTACCTTCAACAACGTCGCCAGCGGCTAATTCAGAGAAGATCTTCTTAGCAGCTTCTTCGTGTTGTGCTTGAACAATTTCCTTGTGGGAAAGAATCAGGCGGTTTTCGCTTGGTTCAATTTCAACGATCTTAAATTCAAGTTCTTGACCCTTGAATTGGTTCAAGTCTTCAACATAGTGGTCAGTAATCATTGAGGCAGGAACAAACCCACGGACACCGGCGTCAACAACCAAACCACCCTTAACAGCTTGCGTAACCGTAGCGGTGATTGTTTCACCATCGTCAAACTTCTTTTGAATTTCGTTCCAAACCTTCATGGCTTCTAAGCGCCGGTGAGAAAGCAGGTAAGAACCATTTTCCTTGTCGCTCCCAATCTTGGAAATAACAACCAGGTCAAGTTCATCACCGACCTTGACAACATCATTAATGTTGTCAACGGGCTTGGTAGACAATTGGTTGGCCGGAACAACTCCTTCCACACCAGAGTCTTCAATCCCAACGATCGCTTGGCGGTCGTCATCGATTTGTAATACCTTCCCCTTAACAACATCACCGACGTTTACCGTCTTGATGGAGTCAAGTGCTTCTAACATAGCGTTATTGTTTTCGTTTTCAGCCATCTAAAAATATCCTCCTTGCAACAATCAACTCTAAATCATATTTTACAGGATCTAAGCTGACATTGCTAGTATTTTACTGTTTTTGTTGCTGAGTTTTTTCAATCAGCGTTGCAATTTGATCAACCACCTGATCAATCGTTAAATGTGTGGTATCGAGCAAGTGTGCGTCAACCGCCTGCGTAAGCGGTGACACTGCCCGGGTGGAGTCCTTTTGGTCTCGTAATTCAATTGCTCGTTGTAATTCTTCAATGGTCCCACCATCAATTCCTCGCTCTTGATTATCCAAGAAACGACGGCGAGCCCGTTCGTGAGCTGAGGCAACCATGAAGACCTTAACGGGAGCATCCGGTAAGACGGTTGTCCCAATGTCGCGGCCATCCATCACGATTCCACCCTCTTGAGCGATCTGTCGTTGCAATTCCACCATCCGGCTCCGTACACCTGGAATGGCAGCTACGGCCGAAACGTTTTTGGCAACTGTGGTCTCTCGAATTGCCTGGGTGACTTCTTGACCATCGATAAAGACCTTTTGCGGGTTACCCGGAGCAAAGGTAATCTTAATCTCATTAGCGACCTTGATAATCTGATCTTCGTCCGTTAAATCCGTCCCCCTTCGCAAGGCGGCTAAGGTGACCGAACGATACATCGCCCCGGTATCACAGTACACGTACCCAAAACGCTTAGCAACCAGTTTAGCTACCGTACTCTTTCCCGCTGAAGCAGGACCATCAATTGCAACTTGAATTCCCTTTGACATTAAAAAAGATCACTCCTAGATTTTATTTGACCCGTAGCCGCTGCCCCGGGTAAAGCCGGGTAGCGGGCGAGATATTATTTAAGGATGCCAACTCGGCCACCGTCAGGCCATTATTGGTTGCCACCCGGTAAATTCCTTGGCCGGATTCAACCGTAGTATAGACCGCCGTACTGCTTGACGATGACGGGCTAGCCGAACTTTGCTCCAAACTCACCGATGACGAAGTCTGTGATGAGCTGGACACACTAGCCGCACTAGACGCCTTTTTTACAGATGAACTACTCGTCCGTTTGGCCTTACTCACGCTAGCTGAGGTACTGGACGAACTGGCTTTTTTTTTAGCTGATGATGCCGATGCTACTTTGACGGTTTGTTGTGGGTGATTGAACGACTGTTGATGGTTAACCCAATACAGAACTGGCGTTGCCGCTAAAATAATAATCAAAACGATCAAGATCGTGGTGATTTGAGTATTATGCGAACGTTGCTTCCGGTGGGCCGTCCGTGAAAGGTGTCCCTCCTCATCCACGTCCTGATTGTCAGTAAAGGTCTTATCCCAGAGCTTTTCGTTGCGTTGGTCTTTCCGGCGTTCCGTCATGCGCCACACCCCCTTAAGTAGATTTCATCAACGATTGTAGCGCATAAAAGCATTACGTGTCTAGCCCAACCCCGGCTGGGCAAATAGACTTTCTAATCGGGAACGCCAGTCAAGCACTGGTAGGCTGACCTTCTTTTGGACCGGTGGCAAATCTAAATCTGCCACTACCCAATCCGGATTTGTTAGGTCACAGCAGGTAAACTTATCACTCAAAAATTCTCGTTGACCAAAGTAGGCTAGCAAGTTCTGACGGCGGCACCCATCTTCTTGAACATAGGACAGCATTCGTTGAACTTGCCCCGCTCGTTTTTCCTCCAGTTTAGCAAAGACATTAACGACCTCTCGTCCGCTCATCCCCTGAGTAAGGTAAAAACTGACCACGTGCGCAGCATCACCTAAAATCGTGTCTGTGGTCTTCCCAACCTTAATTTGATCGAGAATCTCGGCGCTCGGCAGGTCAATCTTTCCCAGTAGAAGGGGGATTTGTTCGTCACCTCTACAGTATAAAAGAATTGCCAGGGCCTGCCGACTATCCCGGCCAGCACGACCAATCTCTTGAACATAGGCCTCCAAGCTGACCGGCATCTGAAAGTGAATGACGTAACGAATGTCTGACTTGTCAATTCCCATCCCAAAGGCCGACGTGGCAACCACTAGATCCAGCGTGCCGGTTAAAAACTGCTGCTGAATTCGGTAACGATCAATTGGGGCAACTCCTGCGTGGTAAGCGGCCACCCGTAAGCTCGTCTGTTCATTTAGCCAGGCCGCCAATTGATTAGCCCCTTCCCGGCTAGAAAGATAGACAATTCCACTCGTCCCGAGTTTGGTAACTAATTCCAAGAGGCGTCGTCGTTTTGCGTCCTGATTATCTAGGTGCTGGACAGCCAAAAAGATATTGGGACGGTTGACCGACTCCACCACCCGGCTTACTTGATTGATATTTAAACCTAGTCGATTAATAATATCATCTTGAACAGCCGGGGTTGCGGTTGCCGTTAGCATCAAGAGACGTTGAGGCTTTAAGGTCGTTAAGGCCTGGTTTAATAAGAGGTACTCCGGGCGAAAATCAGGCCCCCACTGGGAGATACAGTGGGCTTCATCAATCACAAAGAGACTGATGGTTTGATTGTGTAACGCCCTTAAAACATCGGGTTTGATCAACGTTTCCGGTGAGGTAAACAGGAAATCCAGGTCGCTTAAGTGGCTTAAAACCCACCTTTGTTCTTGATAATCAAGACTAGAATTAAGGGCTGCGACCCGGCTCTGTCCAACATTTCGGAGCCGGTCAACCTGGTCTTGCATTAATGAAATCAGAGGGGTAATTATCACCACCAGGCCATCTAGCATCACGCCTGGCAGTTGGTAAAGTAAGGTCTTACCAGCTCCAGTTGGCAAGACAGCCAGGGTTGGCTGCCCCGTCATCGTCTTTAACAGGGTCTCTTCTTGGCCGGGCCGAAAATCATCAAAGCCAAAGACACGCTTCATAACAGCCCGAATCTGTTCAATTTGTTCAGTCACTTTCTTGGCACCTCAGTATCTGGTACAGGCGAAACAAAAAAAACTCCTGGTTAAGGTCCATCTCCGGGTGGGTGGCCAGAAAGGACCACTCTTCCACCGGTCCCTGATAGCGAGCACCCAGTTCATTCAGCATCCCAGCCGGGAAGAGGCGGTAGAAGTTGGTAACCGTTGGGGTTAAAATAGCAGCGTTTAAGAGGTGATCGCGAATTGTCGAAAGCTTGCGATGCCGCCGGTTGCTGATCTGTTCTGGGCTCATCCCCCGTAAAAAATCCGCCATGGTCTGTTGGGCACTGGCCGATAGGGGGCTCTGGCTAATCAGTGGTGCTACAAGGGTGCTAAGCGGACCAGGTGTTTCCGTCAAAAGCACCCCCATACCAAGCCAGGCATCTCGAACCAAAATCGCAGTCTCTCCCTGACTTAATTCTAGTTGCCTTGCCAACTGATCAAGCGTGGCCCCGTTGGTTTGATAGCCGATCAACAATGCTCCTAACGCCTTGGGTAGGCGGGGATCAGTCCTTTCAAGGGTGTAAAAGGCCTGATTCATCTGTTCAAAGACCGTTCTTTGTACTCCTCGTCCAGTCCTAATTAACCATTGCTTGACGGCGTTCATTTCATAATTACCGATGTTTAGGGGCCGGTAGTGACGATTATGATGAGCAAACTCCGAAGTTACTTGAATCCCTAGCAAGAGACGGTTAGCAAGGCGTTCCGGGTTGATTTGCCAACCCCAGCGGCCAAAGTGAGGGCGGTAGTGGTTCATTAAGTAAGCCCTCTTTTTAACCAAACCAGCCGGGGTCAAATAAGCCTGCCCCTCCTTTTTAATCAACAGACCCGCTTGTTCCTGGTGCTTCAGCCACCCCTCAAAATCCCTTCTTTGTAGATGGCGTTGGCTAGCAACTGCATCGCTAATTCCATAAACCATTGCCCAGAAGATGGTAGCTTCAGAAAGACGGTTTTTTAATAAATTTTCAATAACCCGGATTCGGCGCGGCTGCTGATCAAATAAAACCAGCCAGTAATCATTCATTTCCAGTCCCCCTTTTACTACCTCCTTAGAATACAACAAGGCCCCGTCGCTCGCTACCATGAACGACAGGGCCTCGATTTTAACGTTCTAATTTTGTTGCCACCCAGTTACGTAGACTCCAGGCTAAGAAACCGAAAATTAAGCTTATTAAGACCCCTTTTATCAGGTTAAACGGGATCACTCCGAAGGCCACTAATTCCGGCAGCGGTAAGCTTGGCTTCCACCCCCACAGCGCCATGTAAAGGGGCGTTAAAACAAAGTAGTTTAACAACGACATAACCACCGTTAAGGTAACGGTCGCTACAATCCCCCCCATCACGAGGCGCCGCTTTAAGCCTCCTTTGCCCCGCCGCATGAACCAGGCAAACGGAATTAAAAGTGATAGTGACGATAGCAGGTTGGAAATAATACCCAGCAACTCACCGACTGACAGGCCGTACATCAGCCCGTGTAGGAGACACTTAATGGCTGCCACCACGATTCCGGCTACCGGTCCGTATAGCCAGGTGGTGATCAAAATCGGCAGGTCGGAAAAGTCCATCTTCAGGTAGCTGACTACGGGAATCACCGGGAATTCAAACAGCATCAAGATAAAGGCCAGTGCACTCATACAGGCCATAACGGCTAAACGTTGAACACGCGTGTGGGAAAAATTCATTTTTATAACCTCCAGGAGGTCATCTTCTTGGTTCTTAATCACTACTATGAAAAAACCGGGAACACCAAATGGGCGCCTCCCGGTTGAAACAATCGTTATAATGATCTTCTGCATACCAGACTATACTGTCGGCACCCGGAATTACACCGGATTCCACCGCTAATGCGGGTTGCGGGCTATACCGCCGGTCGGGAATTTCACCCTGCCTTGAAGACAAACCTAATTAATTTATTTAACTTTTATTAATTATAACCCTTCCGGTGTCAAATAACAATTAGTTTAGCTTCTTGAGCGCCCGAACCTCACTACTCTTCAGTTGCCGAAATTGTCCTGGGTTAAGTCCCGTCAGGTTCAGGGGACCGTAACTCTCCCGGTGAAGCTTAAGGACCGGGTGGCCAACTGCCTTTAACATCAATTTGACCTGGTGGTAGTGACCCTCATGAATCGTCAGCTTAACGACCGATGTCTTTTGACGCTGATTAGTTTCCAACAGCTTGGTTTTGGCCTCCTTGGTCTTTTGACCGTCAACCATCACCCCTTCACGGAGCTGACGCATTTCATCATTAGTCAAAATCCCCTTAACTTTGGCGATATAAACCTTGTTTACTTCAAAACGAGGATGCATCAGTTGGTTAGCTAACTCTCCGTCATTGGTCATCACCAAGAGGCCGGTAGTGTCATAGTCAAGTCGTCCAACCGGGTAGACCCGGGTTGTGACCCCCTCGTCTTTTAAGATATCGACAACCGTCTTACGCCCCTTTTCATCATGGGCCGAGGAAATGACCCCGCGTGGCTTATCCAGCAGGTAATATTCGTGTTGTTCTTGTTCTAATGGTTCACCGTTAACAGTGACCTCATCATTACCATCAACCTTGGTTCCCAGGGTGGTGACGAGTTCACCATTGACCCGAACCTTACCGGTTAAGATGAGCCCCTCCGCCGCCCGCCGTGAAGCAACCCCAGCGTGGGCAATAACCTTTTGCAAACGTTCCTTTGCCATTTAATCCTCTCCCATTTGTTCTTGATTTCGTGATTGAAGGGCCCGTAAGAAGACATCCCCGTCCAGATCCGCTTCCGTCAGGTCAATTGCTAATGGCGGCAGGTCTTCCAGCGATTCCAGGCCAAAGTAATCTAAAAAGGCCGGGGTGGTAACGTAGCGGAATGGCCGGCCCGGAACTTCCAGACGTCCGTGAGTCTGAACCAATCCCCGCACCACCAGCTTTTGCAATGAGCCAGAGCTTTGGACCCCCCGGATATCATCGATTTCTAGCCGGGTCAGTGGTTGCTTGTAAGCAACGATCGCTAACACCTCCAAGACCGCCTGGGATAGGGACGTGGTGAGTGGAATCTCAAAGTAAGTCTTCATTACCGGCGCTAATTCGGCCTTGGTTGCTAAGCGGAAAACTTCCCCGCTGTTTAACAAGGTTAGGGCCGATTGCTCATCCTCTTGATACTTAGTTTTCAAACGGGACAGCAGTTCGTTGACGGCTGGTTTCATGAAGCCCGTGATTCGGGCGAGATCAGCGATACTGATTCCTTCGTCACCGGCGATGAACAGCAGTCCCTCAATCTGTGCGATATTCTCCATTATTTCGATATTCCTCGTTTCGTGGGCCTGGCATAACAATTAGCGGGCCAAAGCGTTCAGACTGGGCCAAAGAAATTACCTGGTGCTTGGTTAGGTCCAAGATCGCCAAAAAGGTCGTCACCAAGCTATCCTTAGTCCAATCGTTATCAAATAAATCCTCAAAACGGGTTGGGCGGGTAACGACTTCGACCACGTGTTCAATCCGCTGAGCTACTGTCACCGGATCCGGGTCAACCGTTTGCGTCACTGGCTCCTCAAAGTGGTGGCGCCTGATAACCTGCTCAAAGGCCCTTTGTAACTCCTCAATCCCAACCCCGGGTGCAAAGCGGCTTTGTACCAGGTCTTTTGGTACCGCCATGGCCTCTCTGGTGTACTCACGCTGACGGTATTCTTCCCTGTCCTTTAAAGCCGCCGCTGCCTTTTTATAGCGCTGGTATTCTAAGAGCTGCGCTACTAGTTCTGAACGCGGGTCCTCAGCCTCTTCTTCCACTTGCTCATCGTCAACAGTGGTTGGGTGGGGTAAAAGCATGGTACTTTTGATTGACATTAGGGTTGCTGCCATCACAAAGTACTCCCCAGCGATGTTAAGCTGATTTTTTTGCTGCTGGTGCAAGAAGTCAACGTACTGATTGGTAATCCTTGCGATCGGAATATCGTAAATGTCAACTTCAGCTTTCTTGATTAGGTGCAACAAAAGGTCTAAGGGGCCCTCAAAATCTTGCAAAACGATCGTTGGCTGGCCCACAAACCGGGCAAGTCCTTCTTCAGTCATCTAGCTTTCCTCCCTGACGAAAATAGCGATCCCGGGCCCAATTAGTTACCAGTCCCTGGGTGCTTAAGGTCCCCATGATTCGTTTTTGTGGGTAGCGTTCCTGTAACGCCGAGAGCAGAGCAAAAACGTTCTTGCCCGCCCGGTCACTAGGGGTAAAGGACAGTTGACGAACCAGAACGTAGTATTGCCCCACCGAGGTCACCACAATCCCAGTAAACTGGTTAATGGTTTCGTTTTGCCATAAAAAGATCGGCTCGCTCTCGTTGTCTGACCAGTCAACCGCCAACTTCAGGCGGTGGTAATCCTTAAAGGCCGGCAGTAAAGACAATAGGCCCATGGCAATCTTTTGATAATCCTTACGGTATGCAACCAACATCGTGGTGTCCCCCTTATTTTTCCAGGTAAATCTGGGTGGTCAAGATACTTTGGTGCCCCATTAAGTTCTGAACCAGGGTCAGATCGGCACCGTGTTTCAGGAGGCGATAGGCGAAGCCATCACGCACCCGCTGCGGGGTAACGGATCCCTTAATTTGTCCCAACTTCCCCGCCTGGTTGACAATTTCCCATACCGATTGACGCGATAGGGGCGCACCCCGGTTATTTAAAAAGACGGTTGACGAAGCTTCTGGTTGAACTCGGTTCGCCCGCTCAGTTTTGATATAGTCACCGATGATTTGGTTCGCCCCTTCGTTTAGGGGCACCAGGCGGCGAATTTTCTTACCCAGGTAAACCACCCCAAGGTCGAGGTCGAGATCGGAAAGTTTTAAATCGATGATCTCGTTGACACGGGCACCAGTGGCCACCAATAAGGCAAGTAGGGCCCGATTGCGCACCTTGGTGTCCCCTTTTCCCGGCGCATTTTCAATTAGCACATTTGATTCTTCAATCTCCAGGCCCCGTGGTGCCAAGCGTTTAGTCTGATCGACCCTGATCAGAGAAACCGGGTCGCTTGCAACCTTCCTCTCTCGCTGCAAAAAGGCAAAAAAACGGCGTAGACTGCTCACCCGACGATTAAGCGTTGAGGATTTATGTCCGGTATCTTTAAGGCTCGTCAAATATCCCATCAAGCTTGCCCTGTCAACACTTGCCCAATCATCAACTCCCTGCTCCTCTAAGTACTTAATCGTATCCTGCAAATCGGCAAGGTAACTGGCCACAGTGAGCTGAGCGACTTCCTTTTCTAAGAGGTAGGCCTTGTAGCCGGCTAGGTCGCTAGCCAGCCCCCCCTTGGTCCTAGCCATTTTCTTCCTCTTTCAGCAGGATGAGCTTACCATTGACCTGACTGACCATCCGTTCTTTCAAGAGGTGTCCGACAGCACGCTTAAATTGCCCCTTGGAGATCCCCAGTAACTCCTTGATTTCTTCCGGTGAACTCTTATCGGTCAAAGGTAGCTGCTTTTGCGGGGATCGCTTTAAGAGCTCAATAATCTGCTCGGCGTCATCACCAATCGCCTGGTAGGCCCGTGGCTTCAGTGACAGGTTTAAACTTCCGTGTCCAGACAAGCCAATCACCCGAGCATCAACCACCTGGCCCAGGCGGGGTTCCTGGTCCCGTTCGCTAGGATGAATGAAGCCCAGGCAGTAATTTTCAGTTAAGACCAGGGTCCCCGCCATTTTCAGACGGTAGACGGTTGCCTTCAAATTCCAGTTAACCATCTTCTTTTGCGGCCGGTTGGCAATCGTTTCAAAGATTGCCTCATCAGCTAGAGTTCCCCATAACCGATCGTGATCATCAACCTTCAAGGCAATCAGGAGTCGGTCACCAGGTTGGGGCCAGAGGTGTTTTAAGGTCGGTAACTCATCTAAGGACACTACAACGTCCTTGTTGGGCAAGCCAATGTCAACGAAAACCCCTAGATCCCGCCGGACCGCAACTACCGTCCCAAAGTCATAGTGATCAACCGAAACGGTCGGAATATGCTGACAGGTCATCTGAAGCTGGTGATGGTCGTTTTCGTACACGAAGCCCGCCACGGAGCCTCCAATGTGGAGAATTTGGGGTGCTTCCTCCTTAGGCAGACGATACGTTTGCCCGTTACGATCTGGTTGGACAAAGTAGTCCTGGTCATTTTCATCGATCATGACGGCCGTCACGACTTTCCCTAATGCTTGATTCATTTCAGTTCCTCCACTCGCCTTATTTCTCAATTAACCTATGATACAAAAGATCGCCCCAAAAGAAAAGTTTCCTTAACCAAAAAAGGAGCGCGGCCAAAGTCAGTACTGACTCTGTCATCGCGCTCCCAACCAAAGTACGAGGAATGTCATTCAAACCATTCTTCACCTTGGGGGATTATTTTTAATTAATCCAATGGGAATTACTTAACTTCTTGAACCCGCATCATGTTAGTCGTCCCGTGTTGACCAATCGGAAGACCAGCAACCACAATGATCTTGTCACCGGCGTTGGCAAAGCCTAAGTCCTTAGCTTCCTTAGAGGCTAATTCGAACATTTCGTCAGTGCTGGTTGGCTTTTCAACAACGTATGGTTGAACCCCCCAGTTGATCATCAGGCCGCGTTCCGTGCGTTCATCAAAGGTCAAAGCCAAGATGTCAGCAGATGGACGGTACTTAGAGATCATCCGGGCCGTGTAACCAGAAGCCGTTGCGGCAACAATGGCCTTAACGCCTAAGTCGCGAGCTGCGGTTGCTACAGCAGATCCAATCGTTTCAGTAACGTCTGACTTGTCAAAGTCAAAGACTTCACGACCAAACTTTTCAAGGTTGTTTTCAGCCTTGATGTCGATCCGGTTCATAGTTGCAACTGCTTCAACCGGGTAATCACCATTAGCGGATTCCCCTGAAAGCATCGTTGCGTCAGTCCCGTCAAAGACGGCGTTTGCAACGTCAGAAACTTCGGCCCGGGTTGGGCGTGGATTTTCTTGCATGGAGTCTAGCATTTGAGTGGCCGTAATAACTGGCTTTCCTAGTTCGTTACAACGACGGATCATGTTCTTTTGAACCAGCGGAACGTTTTCTGCCGGAATTTCAACCCCCATGTCCCCACGCGGAACCATTAAACCATCGGAAACTTCGATGATTGCTTCGAAGTTGTCGATTCCTTCTTGGGATTCGATCTTCGGGAAGATTTGAACATCCTCCATATTCTTTTCCCGTAAGAGAACACGGATATCTTCGATGTCTTGTGGCTTACGAACAAAGGAAGCAGCAATGTAGTTGATCCCGTTGTCCAGACCAAAGCGAATGTCGCTGGAGTCCTTTTCAGTAATCCCTGGTAGGTTGATGGAAACGCCCGGTGCGTTAACCCCCTTTCGGGAACCGAGGATTCCGTGGTTCAAGACGTGGCAAACCAATTCCTTGTTTGCTTCGTCCTTTTCATCAACCATCATATCGATCAGCCCATCGTCAAAGAGGACGTGGCCGCCTTCACGAACGTCATCGTACAAACCGGCGTAGGTAACGGCAATCTTATCCTTGGTTCCTTCCAGGCTGTCGTCCATGGAGATACGAACCTTGTCGCCGATGTTGAATTCGATCTTCCCTTCCTTTTGAACGGTCGTCCGAATTTCAGCCCCCTTGGTATCAAGCATGATCCCAACGTGCTTGCCAGTAATTTCTTCGGCCTTGTGAACGTTTTCGATCCGCCCAAGGTGTTCAGGGTGATCACCGTGGGAGAAGTTAAACCGGAAAATATTTGCCCCGGCGTTAATTAACTTTACAATCGTGTCAACATCCGTACTTGCCGGCCCCAAAGTGCTGACAATCTTGGTCTTCTTCATAAGTGACATCTCTCCTTTTGCGTTTTACGGACTAGTTAGTCCCTTTTTACACACTGCTTATCATAGCACCTTTTGCGATGAGTGTCTTGTATATTTCCAGCATTTTTCGCTGTAAACGTTTTCTTGTTTCGGTTTGCCTAACTTAACGGCTGGAAGGCTAAATTATCCCGACCCACAAGATTAATTAGCCCTTCCTGGACCGCTCGTTGCTTAGCTAACCATAGGTCCTCTGGTAACTGGGTGCCCCGTTTGGTTAACGGATTATAAATGACAACCGGCACGTTGCCAGTATGTTCCTTGGCAAGGGCCCTGACCCCATTTACCACGGTGGTTTGCTCAACCCCACTAGGGAGGCGAAGTACCCAGCGATGATCAGCAGGGTGAAATCTTCGGTTAATAACCCGAGCCAAGACTAGTTGATCAGCCAACAGCTGAACCTGACCCTCACGTTCTTCGGTCTTACCGGTTACCAAGTAGATTTCGTTGATCTTCAAAATTGGTTCTACTCGTTGATAGAGACGGTTAAAGACCGTCACTTCGATCGTCCCAGTCTCATCACTGGCGGTTAAAAAGGCCATTGGCTTATGTTCACGTTTGGTAGTTACCTGATTTAACCGAGTTACCATCAAAAGGAGGGTGGCCCGTTGGTTTACTCGTAACTGGTTAACTTGAATTAAAGCTAGCTGTTCGCGCAGGTCTTGGTACTGAGTAACCGGGTGACCAGACAAATAAGTACCCAAGGCCCGTTGCTCGCGCTCCAACCGAACAGCAAGGGGGTACTCATTACGTCGGACAATAACCGGTGCTAGGTCACCGTCTCCACTAAGGCTGGCATACTCAGCCCCGCCCAAAACGGCCGTAATTCCCTCAGTCATCTCAGCCCGATTGTATCCAAGTCCATCCAACGCCCCAGCATCAATCAGCGGAATCAAGAGGTTTTCCTTCCGCCACTTTGGGTCCAAACGGTTGACAAGGTCCGCTAAATTTTGGTACGGACCCCTGGCTTGACGTTGCTCAATGACAGCACGAACAAAATCACGGCGCATCCCTTTAATCATATTCAATCCCAGCCACATTTGGTTATCCATTAAGCTAACCCCTTCTCGACTGTGGTTGATTGATGGACCGTGCGTTGTGATCCCCAGCTCTTTAGCCTCATTGAAATAGGCCCATACCTTCTTAGTGTCCGGATCAGTTTCCATCAGAGCAGCCAGGAATTCGGCTGGAAAGTGAACCTTTAAATAGGCCATCTCAAAGGCCATTTTTGAATAAGCAACCGCGTGCGAACGGTTGAAACCATAATTGGCAAACTGATCAATGTAAGAAAAGACCTGCTCGGCAGCTGCCTCTTGGTAGCCGCGTTGCCTTGCCCCCGTTAAAAAGGCTTCTTTCATACTGACCATCGTCTGCGCCTTCTTTTTGCTCATCGCCCGACGTAAAAGGTCGGCCTCTCCAAGGCTAAAGCCCCCCATCACCGCAGCTACCTGCATAACCTGTTCTTGGTAGACTAGGATTCCATAGGTTGGGCTTAAAATGGGCGCCAGTTCCTTGGCCGGTAAGGTCACTTTTTCCTGCCCCTTCTTACGAGCAATAAAGTGACGGATATTCTCCAGCGGTCCCGGCCGGTAAAGGGCGTTAACAGCAACGATTTCTTCAAAGTTATCCGGGTGTAGGTTAACTAGGGTTGCCCGGATTCCGCTAGACTCAAACTGAAAAATCCCACTGGTCTGCCCACGGTCAAACAAATTCAGGGTGGCTTGATCGTTTAGGTTAATCTCGCGAACGGAAAATTCCGGTGACCGCTGGTGAATCAACTCCAACGCGGTTTCCATCGTCGTTAAGTTACGTAAGCCCAACAAATCGATTTTTAACAAGCCTAACGATTCGACGGTATCCTTTTCAAACTGGGTGACTAGCATCGCCCCTTCGTCATTGCCGGCCTGCAAGGGCACCGTGTTAATTAAGGGGGTTGCGGCTAACACGACCCCGGCGGCGTGAATGGAGTCGTGCCGGGGCAGTCCCTCGAGCCGGGCAGCCACCTTCAAAAGCAGTCCCACTAGTGCATCATCCCGGCCTAGGTTTTGGACGGGTTGAGCGGTTTGTGTCAGGTCAGCAAGTGTTTGCTGCGGCTTTTTCGGATCCCGGGCGCATTCAACAACCTGGCTGATCTGATCGGCCTGGTACTTAGGCAAACTGAAGACCCGACTGACATCACGAAGTACCTGCTTGGTTCCTAAACTCCCAAAGGTGATAATCTGCGCCACCCGGTCGTGACCGTAACGGTGATGTAAGTAATTCAGTACCTCTTCACGTCGGTTATCTGGCAGGTCAATGTCGATGTCTGGCATCTGGGCCCGCTCCGGGTTCAGGAAACGTTCGAATAAGAGTCCGTACTTAAGCGGATCGACGTCTGTAATCGCTAACGCATACCCCACCAAGGATCCGGCCGCCGACCCCCGGCCAGGTCCGGTTAAAATGTTGTGTTGGTGCGCAAAGTTCATCAGGTCCCAAACGATCAAAAAGTAATTATCAAAGCCCATTTGGTGGATAACCGCCAACTCCTTTGCCAACCGCTCCTGGTAGGCCCGGTGATTTGCAGTTAACCCTCGCTTAGCTAAGCCTGCTTGACACAGCTCCTGTAAGTACTGCTTCACCCCTTGGCCCTCGGGAGTCGGGAAATCGGGAAGCACCGGCGTTCGATGTTCAAAGGTCACCTGGCAGGCTCGGGCCACCGTTACGGTTGCTTCAACCGCTTCCTGTAGGCCAGCTCTACGATAGGCACTCACTACATCCTCCATTGGGTGAAGGAAGTGCTGACCCTGCCGGTGGCTTTTTTTTAGTGGCTCATCAATGGTGTGACCAGCCTTGATGGCACGCAGGACCTGGGTGGCAAAGTAATCATCCCTATTTAAGTACTCCACCCGTTCTAGGGCAATCAGAGGTAGCTGACCATGAGCCGCAATCTCCATCAACTTCTGACGTTCACGCTCATTGAAATCTAAGTTGATCCCCATATAGTCTGCAACCCGACCAAGCTTTGAGAGCGTTTGGGATCCCATACCGGCTAAAGTAAGCTGAGGTTCAGCAATTACCACCAGGCCGCCGGCTAAGGCCATGAATTCTTTTAATGGGAGTGCCTGGTTACTGCATTTGGTCATCGCAAGCGTGGAAAGGCGCATTAAGTTTTGGTAACCAGCCTGATTCCTAGCCAACAGGGTTAAATCAACCGTACCGTCTTCAAAGGTTACTGGCAGGCTTACCCCGATCACCGGGTGGAGACCGCTTTGGTTTGCCTGACGAACAAAGTTAACTGCCCCATACAAAACTCGCCGGTCACTAATTCCTATCGCCTGGTAACCCCGTTGCTTAGCCACCTTGACTAGTTCTACCGGGCGGATTGGCGATTCCAACAAGGAGTACATGCTCTTAACTGCTAAGGGTACAAAATCCATTCTCACCCCTCCTTAATTCCATCTTATCTTACCACAGGTCAAGTTCATAGATCCTTACTGTTCGTACCCCCAAATTTGTGCTAAAATATAAGCGTATTTTAAAGGGGTGAACCACATGAAATTAGTAATACAAAACGTTATGGCTGTCTTTTGGGGCGCTATCTTTGGCGTTGTAATTGGCTATATTGCTGGTCAACTTGAATCCGCAACTACTAACTTTACCACCGCTGCTATCTTAGGCGGAGTGGTTGCCTTGATCTTTGTTAACGTCATGTCTTGGATGACTAGCCACGCTGACCCATCCCGCAATTCTAACTAAACTACGGATTGCGATGATCAACTCAAAAAGGGAACGGGATTCCGGTTAAATTTACCGGCTCCTGTTCCCTTTTTATTTACTCTGCGGCGTTTAACACCACCATCTTTAACAAGACATCGACCGCTTTTTCCATCGTTTGCACTGAAACGTATTCGAAGCGGCTATGCATGTTTTCACCCCCGGCAAATAGGTTTGGCGTTGGCAATCCCAGGTACGAAATCGTCGAACCATCCGTTCCCCCGCGAACCGGGTAGATATCAGGAGTAATCCCCAGCTCTTCCATCGCCTTTTTAGCTAGTTCAACCACTTCTTTGTGACCATTCAAGGCGTCCTTTAAGTTGTAGTACTGATCGTACAGGTTCATTGTCACCCGCTCTTCGCCCAGGGCAACGTTTAAATCATTGACAATCGCCCTTAATGTTTCCTTTCTAGCTTCAAATAATTTCTTATCGTGATCGCGGATTAAGTATACCAGGCGGGCATGATCAACGGTTCCATCAAACTTATCGAGGTGGAAGAATCCCTCCCGGTCAGCCGTCTTTTCCGGCCGATCATGAGCGGGTAATTGGTTTTGCAGGTCAATCCCGATTTGAATGGCGTTGATCATCGTATCCTTCGCCGTCCCAGTATGAACGTTTTTTCCTTGAATATCAATTTCAGCTTGGGCAGCATTAAAGGTTTCGTCCTCTAGTTCCCCCAGCGGACCCCCATCAATCGTGTAGGCAAAGTCGGCTCCGAAGTCGTCAACGTCAAAATGGTCGGCCCCGGTCCCAATTTCTTCATCGGGCCCTAAGCCAATTTGAATCTTACCGTGCTTAATCTCGGGGTGATCCTTCAAGTAGGCCGCCAAGGTGATAATTTCGGCCACCCCAGCCTTGTCATCAGCCCCTAGCAGGGTCGTCCCATCGGTCGTAACCAGGGTTTGGCCCGTGTACTTCTTTAGGGATGGGAATTCATCAACCGTTAACTTAAAGCCAGAATCTCCCAAGGCGATGTCACCTTTCCCATCGTAGTCTTCCACAATCTGTGGGTTGACGTTTTCGGCATTGAAGTCAGCCGTATCGACGTGGGCAAGTAGCCCCATCACCGGAACTGGTCGGTCAATGTTGGATGGAATGGTTGCCAATAGGTAGGAGTTAGTTGGGTGCAGCCGAACATTTTGAAGTCCAAGCTCCTTAAGTTCACCCGCTAACAGTTTTAAAAAGTTGGTTTCCTTAGGACTGGAGGGTACCGTCCCAGATTGCTCATCCGAGCGGGTATCCACCTTTGCATACTTAATAAACCGTTCCAACAACCCTGGGTACTTTGAATCAGTCATAAATGACGCGCTTCCCTTCTAAAAATTACGCAGTAACAAAAACAAATGGTTCAGTGTTGACTTGGGATTCTTCCACCGTTAAGTCCCACTGTTCCTCTTTTTTCCAAGTATTGAGCAACGCGGCCAGTTTTTTGGCAGCGATAACCTCAATGTGGTGACCCGGGTCAACTACGACCAGTCCACTGGCTTGAATGTCGTGAGCAGTGTGGTAGCTAACGTCACCAGTTACGTAGGCCTGGGCACCAGAGGCCTGGGCCTGGGGGTAAAACTCACTTCCCGACCCGCCAAGGATCGCCACTCGACTAATCAGTTCTGGGCCATCCTTTGGGGTTACCAGCCGCACCCCGGCAACCCCAAAGGCTCCTAGGCAGATACGGGTAAAATCTTGAACGCTCAGTGGCTGGGGTAAGTCCCCCACCCGGCCCATTCCAACTGGACATCCAGAAACCGGATCATTCCCCGCATCAACCAGCGGTACACAGTTAGTGAGGCCCAGCTGAGCAGCAAGCCAGTCGTTCATCCCGTTGTTAGCTGTGTCTAAGTTGGTGTGGGCAGCGTAAACGGTAATCTGATTGGCCAAGAGCTTGGCATACATTGCGTTTTGCGGATCCCGAGTGTCAAGGTTTTTGGCTGGTTTGAACATTACTGGATGGTGAGCAAAAATAAAGTCCACCCCCTTCTTAATCGCTTCATCAACCACCGCCGGCCGCACGTCTAGGGTCGTCATTAGCTTGGTAACGGTCTGGTTGGGATTGCCAACCTGCACGCCCACGTGGTCCCAACTTTCGGCCAGTTGGGGGCTGGCATAGCGTTCAAAACGATTGATGATATCAGTTCCGGTTGTCATTTTCTAACACCTCTTCAATCAGCTTAACCCGGGCCTGGTAGTCACTCAAGCGCTTAACCGGGACACTTTTAGCCCCCTGCATCTGTTCAATTGCATATTGGTCTCGGGCCAATTCCTTTTGCCACTTTTGTTTAAAAATTGCTCCGCCCTTTTGAATCAGTAGGGGCCCGAATAAGGCCTCACGGTGATTGTAGGCCACTGGGTTAAGGGTTGGCGTCGCCACGATAATCTCGTAAACGTGATCGTCTTCTTCCAGGATTTCCTCGTGAACAATTTCAAAGTGCTGATTAGCCAACCACTTCCGGAGTCCTTCTTCACCAACGTTAGGTTGCAAGATCAAGCGCTTGACGTTCACCAGCTTATCCTGGCCAGCGTCTAAAATCTTAGTGATTAAGGTTCCCCCCATCCCGGCGATCACCACCGTATCGATCTTATCGTCGAGTTTAATTGCGTCCAGCCCGTTGGCCAGCCGGGGGATTAGGTGATCACTTAACCCCCGGTGGGCTACTTCTTTGAGCATGTTCTCATAGGGTCCGACTACCACCTCGCCAGCCACGGCAAAGTCGATCTGTCCCGTCATCAATAAGTGGGCGGGTAAGTAAGCATGGTCAGAGCCGATGTCTGCCAAACGGCTCCCCTTAGGTACTTGTGCGGCCACCGCAGCTAAGCGCTTTGATAAGTTCTCTGCATCCATTTTTGTTTCCTACCCTTCACCAATTATCTCATTTAGTTTTTGTATTTCTTTCATTTCACCAAGGACGGTAATTTTATCTCCCTGGTGGATCCGGTCCTGTCCGGTTGGCATCGTATTGACCTGATCGTCTACAGTAACCACAGCAATTACGTTAACCTGATAGCGATTACGGAAGTCCAGCTCCAGGAGCGTCTTGTTAAAAAAGGCTGGGTTCTTGACGTCGACTTCAGCAACTGTGGTGTTCTTATTAATGTGGACGTAATCGATCACCGACGGGTTGAGCTTCGAAAAGATCAATCGCTTAGCAAGGTCATGTTCCGGACGAACAACTAGGTCGGCCCCGACCCGTTCCAAAACCCGGGCGTGATTATGGTTTTCTGCTCGGCAAATCACGTCTTTAGCCCCCAGGTCCTTGACGATTAAAGTCGCCATAATGGAGGCCTCGATGTCCTTACCAATCGAGATGTAAACATGGTCAAAACTGCCAATTGCAAGGTCTCTCATCGTCTCTTCATCCTGGGCGTCAGCGATGACGGCCCGCATAACCGATCCGGCTATATCGTTAATCACGTCCTCGTTGATATCAATCGCCAAAACCTCCTGATCCGCTTCTACGAGAGCTTCACACAAGGAGGCCCCAAACTGACCAATTCCAATCACCGCAAAGCTTTCCGCTTTATCCAATTAAGACACGCTCCTTTGGGTACCGATAGGTCTGACGCGTCGGGCGCGCGTTAAAGACCGAAAACATTACCGTATAAATACCAACCCGGCCGATAAACATTAGGGCGATCAAAATTAACTTTCCCAAAACGTTAAACCGGCTCGTTAACCCAAGTGAAATCCCGGTCGTTCCAAAAGCCGATACCGCCTCAAAAGTAATCATGGATAAGGCATCATGGGTCGGCAACGGTTGAGTTTCCGCCAGTAAAAAAATCGCCCCCGATAAAATCACCAGCGAGATAAAAACTAGGGATAATGCCCGGTGAACATTATCCTGAGCAAAGCGTCGGTGGGCCAGGGTGGGCTCATTCTTCCCCCGTAAGGTAGCAAGGGTTTGCAAAGCCAAGAGGCCAACGGTTGTCGTCTTGATCCCACCGGCCGTTGAACCCGGCGTCCCACCGATAAACATTAACAAAATGGTCAAGGCGACCCCGGCCGTCGATAGCTGAGTGTATGAAAAGGTCGTCATGCCTGCCGTCCGTGGGGTGATTGCCATGAAGACCGTATTAACGAAGCGGTTAAAACCATTCATCTGGCCCGCAAACTGATGGAGGTTCTGCTCAGTGAGTAAATAAATTATGACTGAGCCGATTGTTAACACCAATCCCGTCCGAAGAGCCAGGTGGGTATGAAGAGACATCTGCCGGTGTTTTCTTAATGTCAACAGATCTTCCCAGACCAAGAAACCAAACGAACCGGCGATGATCAATAGTGCCATGACGATCAGCACGTAAGGATCTTCCCTAAAGTTAACCAGTGAATTTCCAAAGAGGTCAAAACCAGCGTTACAAAAGACGGAAATAGCGTGAAAGATACTTAACCACAGTCCCTTAAAAAAACCATAGCGAGGACCAAAATCACACCACAATAATAGGGCCCCCACCGCCTGAATAATCAATGAGAGCTGAATGATCAGCCCAACAACCCGAAGTTGGGACAGGTGGTCCAGGTTTAAGGCTTCCTGAGCTAAAATACGTGTTGACATCCGTACCCGCTTACGAATTAACATTGATGCCATGACGGCAAAGGTCATGAAGCCAAGCCCCCCTAGCTCCATCAAGACAGCAATCACCACCTGACCAAAGGGGGTCCAATACCTAGCAGTATCAACCAGCGAGAGGCCAGTCACACAAGTGGCACTGGTCGAAGTAAACAGGGCGGTAATGAGTGATGCCCGCTGTCCCCTGGTAGACAGGGGTAGCATTAAAAGCCCCGTTCCTACCAAGATGATGACAATAAAGCCCATTGTCAGCAGCTTGGGAAAGGAAGTTTGATGGTTTTTAATTTCGATCACACTGGTTTCCCCCTTTTTAGCCCTATTATTACCCATTTGACCTTAATGCGTCAATTGGTCATCACCCTCTTTGGCATTCCTCTTCCCTATTTTAGCACGGCGCCACCCCTTCAATGGCAAAAGAAACGGGTAGCCCGGAAATAAGTGCTTTCCGAACCACCCGAATTTAGATTAAATCTTTTGTTCGATATCTTGAACGTGAATCACCAAGACCTCCCGAAGCCAAGGGAACTTGGCCTTCATCTCATCGAATTCCACGCCTGTACTTAGGAATTCTCCCTTAGCATGAAGATGGTACCCACGCCCCATCCCTTCGCTTCCCTCGAACTTCTTAGAGCCAAAGGTTAGCGTCAGTGTGCTCTCTTTTTCTTGAATATCTGATTCAATTGACCGCATCCCCGCCGCTGGCACCAAGAGGGTCGCCTCATCAACAACCTTAATGTAAGTACTCCAGGTGTTAACCACGTGGGCCGGGTTAGCATCGACTGACACAATCGTCACCGGTTGTGGGTCGGATAGAATTTCTAAGAAGTTCTTTGTTAAAGTCGTGCTCTTTTCTAACATCGTCAATTCCTCCTTTTATCGGTAATCTTAACTTACGGTATAATGATGTCAGATAATGTCACCATTAACTAAAAAGGAAACCCTTATGCAAAAAGCTGAACGTCTCAACCAAGAACTAATCTATCTAAGCGACAAGAGATTTTTTAACCTACAGGACTTAATAACCACCTTCAACATCTCCAAACGAACCGCCCTACGCGACATCGCCAGCCTGGAAAAACTTGGTTTAGCTCTGTATTCTGAAGTCGGACCCGCTGGTGGTTACCGCCTAATCCAAAACGACCTCTTAGCTAACGTTTATTTTAATTCAGATGAGATCCACGCCATCTTTTTCGCCCTTAAGGCGATGGAGACAATGAGTGAGACCCCCTTTAACGAATCCTTTCAGCGCATTAATAGCAAACTTTTAAAAAGACTTGCCCCGCATCGGCAAGCCCAGGTCTTGTTCCAGCAGGATATCGTCAACTTTTATAATGTCCCTGCTATTGGCCACAATCATTTTTTAAGGGACCTGTTAGCAATTATCATCAATAATCATCTCGCCCGGGTAACTTTTAAGGGTCAGATGATTACTATCCAGCCTTACCAACTATTTTATCGCGATGGTTACTGGTTGGTTACCGGTTGGCGTTTTGATACGGCAACCTGTTGGAATTACCGTTGCGACTATTTAACGACCTGCCATGAACTGGCTGATTCAGCCCTCATCCTCCCCCGAAAGATCCTTCAGAAAAAAATAACTCGTTTTAAACAGGGTCAAGCGGGAGTGCCATTTAAAGCCGTACTGACCAAGCATGGCAAAGAGCACTACTTAAGGGGCAACTATCCCGGTATGCACCTCAATGAAACAAATGATGAGATCTATTTAACCGGCCATTACGACGAACGAACCTTTGATTACGTGATTGATTATCTATTAACCTTTGGTGAGCACGTTAAAATTTTAGGCCCGCATGCGTTGGTGCAAGGGTATTTGAAAAAGCTAACCGCCCTTATGAATCAGTATCGTGATTAAGGTAACTACCTATCCTTTACAAGCTCATAACGGCGCCACTTTCTTCAATCAGCATCCCCGCCGTATCATCTAAAGTAGCCACTACGGCAGCGATCTGTTGCTTAGTCTTACCAAATAACATCGTCGTCCATAACTCACCCAAGAAAGCCGATTTAGTAACCAAGGACAAGGAGACCACCGTCGTCTCATCCGGATAGCCAGTCATTGGGTTTAAGATGTGGTGGTAGTGATGGCCATCAACGACTAGCTTACGCTCGGCTACTCCCGAGGTGGTAACGGCCTGATCTTTGATTGAGACCACCTGACCGTAGGAGGAATTTGGATCGGCTGGATTCTGAATCCCCACGTGCCATCCGCCATCCTCATTTTCTGGGTTGCCACCCAATCCGATCACGGTTGAGCCGCCCATGTTCAAGAGCGCCGATTTGACCCCCTGATCTTTCAGCCAGGCAATCACCTGGTCGCCGATATACCCCTTCGCTAGGGCTCCTAAATCAATTTCCATCCCGGCCTTCTCCAGGCTGACCGAGTGTGTTGAATCATCGAGGGTAATCTGGTGCGGGTCGGTGAGACTCAGAGCCCGCTTAATTTCCACTTGGTTGGGAACCCGGGCATCTTTAAACCCAATGTGCCAAAGCTTAACCAAGGGTCCAATAGCGACGTTTAAATTACCCCCGGGGTACTTACTGTAGTGGACCCCCAGCTTAATTAATTGATAAAGATCCGGCGCTGCTTCAACTGGCCCCCTGCCAGCCTGGGCATTGATCTTCATCAAGTCGGCACTTGGATCGTTAGCTGAGAAGCGGTGCTCAGCTTCCTTAAGGTATTCCACCGCCTGGTCAGCTAAGGCTCCGCTCCTCTGGTCTCCGTTGACCACCAGTGTGATCACCGTTCCCATCAGGTGAACCGTTCTTCCAGCTTGCATCGTTATCCCTCCCGGAATCTTCCTTACAATCACATATCAACAATACTGAACAAAAGGGAGGCTGTGTTATCCTATCACAGCCTCCCTTTGTATTTGACCTATTCTAAAAAGTCCTTTAATTGCTTAGAACGGGATGGGTGACGAAGTTTACGCAGAGCCTTGGCTTCAATTTGCCGAATCCGTTCCCGGGTTACCCCAAAGACGCGGCCGACTTCTTCCAAGGTCCGTGTCCGACCATCATCCAGACCGAACCGGAGCCGCAAGACGTTCTCCTCCCGGTCCGTCAGCGTATCCAGCACATTTTCGAGCTGCTTTTTCATCATCTCGTATGCGGCGTGATCGGCCGGACTAGTGGCATCGTGGTCTTCGATGAAGTCACCCAGGTGAGAGTCATCTTCCTCACCAATTGGTGTTTCTAAGGAGACTGGTTCCTGGGAAATCTTTAGGATGTCACGAACCTTCTGAGTATCCATGTCCATTTCAGCCCCAATTTCCTCCGGCAGTGGTTCCCGGCCAAGATCTTGGAGAAGCTGGCGCTGGATCCGGATTAACTTGTTAATCGTTTCAACCATGTGAACCGGAATCCGAATCGTACGGGCCTGGTCAGCAATCGCCCGGGTAATTGCCTGGCGAATCCACCAGGTAGCGTAAGTTGAGAATTTGAACCCCTTCCGGTAGTCGAACTTTTCGACCGCCTTCATTAGCCCCATGTTCCCTTCTTGGATTAAATCCAAGAACTGCATCCCGCGTCCAACGTAACGCTTAGCAATTGATACAACTAGTCGTAAGTTGGCTTCAGCTAGTTCCTGTTTGGCAGTTTCATCACCCTTTTCAATCCGCAAGGCCAGGGCTACTTCCTCGTCAGCCGTCAGCAGGTTCACCCGGCCGATTTCCTTTAAGTACATCCGAACGGGATCATTAATCTTAACGCTAGATGGCGCCGTGGTGTCCTTTAAGGCCTTGGAGGATAGCTTTTCGGTTACCTTAAGTACCCGGGGATCCGGATCGCCGTTTTCATCAACGACGGAAACCCCCGCGTCTTCAACATTTTGTATCAGGTTATCCATCCCATCGGCGTTGAGCCCAAATGGCTTAGCAATCTTTTCGGTTAGTTCATCGTACTGGATGGTTTTGGCCTTCTTGTAATTACGAATCAAAGCCCCGACGGCCTTATCGTATTCAGCTTGGTTAAAATCATCTAAGTTCGAAATTACCAGGTTCTTCTTACTGCTCTTTGCCATTAATTAACATCCTCCGTTTTTATCTTCTGTTCCTGTCGCCGAAGTTCGATCAGTTCAATTGT
The DNA here is from genome assembly GCF_001293735.1 of Limosilactobacillus gorillae. Taxonomy (GTDB): domain Bacteria; phylum Bacillota; class Bacilli; order Lactobacillales; family Lactobacillaceae; genus Limosilactobacillus; species Limosilactobacillus gorillae. The sequence goes on from NZ_BCAH01000023.1 coordinate 27,656, forward strand.
CAGCTTGGTGATCAACTGTTGGTCGTTTAAGGCGGCAGCTTCCTGAAGGGCAGCCGTTTTTGCTTTTACTTGTTGTTCAAGCGGAGCGACATCGACGAGAACGGCTAAACAATCGTCGACGGTTTCGTCCGTGGATTCATCCGGGACCACCCGCTGCTCAATTTGCCCCACCAAGGTCCGCAGGTGTCCATCGCTAAGTGCCCCCATCAGTTGGGCAATGTCAACCTCATCACTACCGGTCTGAGCCAGTTGCTCCTTTACGGCCGCGTCAAGCAACTGGTAGGGCTGGTCAACAAAGTGAAAGTTTTCAATTGCCGCAATATGACTGCGTACTGCGGGGTTGTGAAACAGCTCCCGCATAAGACGTTGCTCAGCCAGCTCCACTCGCCCTAGAAGGGGAGGTACCGCTACTTCAGCTGCTGGCGGGTGTGATGCATTTCTTACTCGCTGGGTTGGCCACCGGTCAGTTGACTGGTGGGCTGGTGAGCGTGACACTAGCTGTGGCGCCGGCGTAATTGCCTTGACTTGTTCGGTTAAGGTGGCCGAGTTTAAGTGGTAGTCCTTCGCCAGCTTTTGAATGTACAGGTCAGCCTCAACCGGGTCCTTAACCTTAGCAACCTCATGTAGAGCTGCCTCAACGTAGTGTAGCAGGTCACTTTGGTTAGCTAAGTTAAGTCCTTGTTTTAGAAAATCAAGCCGAAAGGCCGTTGGGGTCTCCTCGGCGTGTGCCATATAATCCTGGAACTTCGCCTGGCCGTTTTTTTGAACGTATTCATCCGGATCCATTCCGGCCGGTAGGCGAACCACCCGTAAAGTTAAAGGTCGGTTCTCCAGCATTGTCAAAGCACGCTGAATTGCATTTTGCCCAGCTGAGTCGCCATCGTAACAGATGGTTAGCTGATTGGTGGTCCGTGTAATTACGGCCACCTGCTCGTCAGTAAAGGAGGTCCCCATCGAGGCGATCCCCGACTTTACCCCGGCTCCAAAAGCCGAAATCACGTCCATAAAGCCTTCAAACAAGGTTAAGTGACCCTCGGTTCGGGCCGCCTTCTTAGCCTGGTCAAGGTTAAAGAGTGTCCGACGCTTATTGAAAATCGGGGTTTCCGGGCTATTAAGATACTTGGGGGCGTTTTCGGTCGCCTTTTGATCCAAGAGACGTCCTGAAAAGGCAATTGGTTGCCCGTTGCCGTTTTTAATCGGATAGATAACTCGCCCGACAAAGCGGTCATGCAGCTGGCCCGTCTGATCTTCAATGAAGAGACCTGACGAGCGCATCAATTGATAATCGACGTCCTTTTGGGTGAAGTACTTAACCAGAAGGTCCTCCTTGGTTCGCGCGGGAGCAAAGCCGAGGTTAAACTGCTCGATTAGATCCCGACTCATCCCCCGGTTGGTTAGGTACTTTAGGGCCTCCTGACCGGCAACGGTGTTTACCAATACGTGGTGGTAGAGGCGGCTGGCCTCTTCGTGAAGGCGGTACAGGGGGGTATTGGGCGATGCGGTGGTTTCCATTTGTTCACTTGCTTTAGGCAAATCAACCCCCGCAGTATCGGCCACCTGTGCAACAGCCTCAGTAAAGGAGAGATCATGAAGCTGTTCCAAGTAACTAAAGACGTCCCCACTACGATGACACGAGAAGCAGTAAAAGTACTGCTTTTCTTCATTGACCGAGAAGGACGGGGTGGCATCCTCATGAAAGGGACAGTGACCCATCAGGTTTTTCCCCTGCTTTTTGAGTTGAATATCCTGACTGATGACGTCGGCAATATCGACCTGGTTGCGCAACTGGTCAATCGTTTCCCTTGGGATTTGAGACATCCACCATTCCCCCTCTCGTAGACGATAGTTACGAAAGGTCGCCTTCCCACCGGAATGCGACCTTTCGGATTAAACAGCATTAAATTGTTTGGGGCCCATTTTTACTAGCTAACATAATAACACAAATTTAATGGTGGGCCAACTTAGATGCTTACTTAACAATTAATCGGTCTAAGTTCCCGAAGGCTGCCGTCTGGTCAGCCAAGATCGTCAGCAAGGAGAGGCGGTTATTCTTAACCGCTTCGTCCTTATCCATGATCATGTTCTCTTCAAAGTAAGCTGAGATAATTGGTTCCAATGCCAAAAGGGCGCTGAACTGTTCATCTAACGTCCGGTTAGCTCGGGCGTCAATCAATGCCTTAACGGCTTCGTCTAGTTGACCTTCTGACGGGTTCTCAAACAGGCTCGGGTCAACCTTAACGTCCTCTTGTGCCAAGTTCCCCTTCTTCGCCAGCCGGATCACCCGAGTCAGGGCTTCAACTTGATCCTTTAGGCCAGCATCATCTTTGTGGGCATCTAAAACCGTGGCTGCTTCAACAATCGCTACCGGATCGGTAACGTGGGTATCCGTAACCGCATCAACAATATCGTGGCGTAGATGATCTAAGTTGAAGAGTTGCTTGAGCCGGTCGATAAAGAACTCCTTAACGGCTGCCTCATTCTTTTCGTAATCAAATTCCATCGCTGGAGTGGCCGCTTCAACAGCTTTTTTAGCAGTTGCCTGGAAATCTAAGAGATCTAAGTGCCACTTACGAGCGGTTACCATTCGTACAATCCCGTATGCCTGACGACGTAGGGCATATGGATCATTGGAACCAGACGGGATCATGTCAACGGCGAAGAAGGAGTAAATTGAATCCAACTTGTCGGCAATGGCCAGTACTGTCCCAACCGTCGTTTCCGGCAGTTCTCCATCAGCAGAAATTGGCATGTAGTGTTCACGAACGGCGGCAGCCACGGTCTCATTTTCACCAAAACGCTTAGCGTAAATTTCACCCATGATCCCCTGCAATTCGGCAAACTCACCGACCATTTGGGTAGTCAGGTCAAACTTGTAGATCGAAGCAGCCCGAGAAAGGTCGGCCAGTTCTTGATCGCTCAGGCCCAATTGTTGGCCCAGTAGGTTTGCTAGGGCCTTGGTGCGGGCCATCTTGTCGTACATTGATGAAATTTTATCGTGGAAAGAAACCTTTTTCAAGCGTTCCACGTACTGATCAATCGTCATCTTTTGGTCTTCATCAAAGAAGAACTTAGCATCTTCTAGGCGTGGAACCAGCACCCGTTCGTTCCCCTTAATAACGTTGTCTAAGTGGATAGCGTTCCCGTTGCGCACGGAAATGAAGGCCGGCTGAAGCTTACCCTGGTGGTCACGAACGCAGAAGAAACGTTGGTTGTCCTTCATGGAAGTAATCAGAACGGATTCCGGCAATTCAAGGTACTTAGCATCAAATGCGCCGGCAAAAGCAGTCGGCCATTCAACTAAATTATTAACCTCTTCCAAGAGCTCTTCATCCCAGTCGATCACCCAATCGTGCTTGTCAATGATCGCTTGGATTTGACGCTGAATTTCTTCCTTACGTTCCTTGGCATCGGCGATCACAAAGTCGTCCTTTAAAGTGGTCACGTAATCAGTGGCGGACTTGATTTCAACGTCGTGGCCTAAGAAGCGGTGTCCACGGGTCAAACGGCCCGCCGTTACATCCAAGATATCAAATGGGACTACTTGATCATCCAACAGCGAAACCAGCCAATGGATTGGCCGGATGAAGTTAAGCTTATAACTCCCCCAATGCATTAAGGTTGGGAAGTTCATCGCCGTAATCACGTCGTTTAAACCGGCTAAGACTTCAGCCACCGGTTTTCCTTGGATGTGCTTTTCCACGTAAACATAGTCCACGCCCTTGATGGTCTTAAATTCAATGTCATCAACCGTGGCTCCTTGACCGCGGGTGAACCCAATGGCGGCCTTGGTCCAGTTGCCATCGGCGTCTTGGGCAATCTTTTTAGCTGGTCCCTTGACGGATTCATCAACGTCCGGTTGCTTGTCGGCCAGGCCCGAGATCAACAGGGCTAGGCGCCGTGGCGTTGAGTAGCTTTGAATGTCATCAAAGTCGATTCGTTCTTCCTTGAGGTAGTTGGCCACCCGGGTCTTTAATTGCTTAATACTTGGGGTAACCACGTGGGCCGGCATTTCTTCTAGGCCGACTTCGAGTAGGTATGAATGTGCCATTAGTTTTCTCCCTTCTTCGCCCGCTTTTCATTACGCTTAGCTAATTCTTCAGCTTGTTTAGTGTACTTAGCCACAACAGCTTGGCGTTTTTCTTCGTCGTGGATCAGCGGGAAGCCTAGCTTGCGCCGTTCTTCAACAAAGGCCTTGGCCACCGACTTAGCCATGATTCGAATTCGGTGTAAGTAGCCGGCCCGTTCAGTAACGGAGACCGCCCCCCGAGCATCCAAGAGGTTGAAGGTGTGGCTACACTTGAGTACGTAATCATAGGCTGGGTGGACTAATCCCAGGTCGATTAAGCGCTTAGCCTCTTGCTCGTAATCCTTAAAGAATTGCAAGAGCATGTCTTGATTGCTTTCTTCAAAGGAGTACTTGGAGTGTTCGTATTCTGGTTCTTGGAAGATATCACCGTACAAGACGCCATCCGCCCATTCCAAGTCGAAAACAGAGTTAACGTTTTGGATGTATTCAGCCAGTCGTTCCAGCCCGTAAGTGATTTCAGAGGCGACCGGGTCCATTTGGAGCTCCCCAACAACTTGGAAGTAAGTGAACTGGGTAACTTCCATCCCATCTAACCAAACTTCCCAACCAACTCCGGCACAACCCATTGATGGGTTTTCCCAGTTATCTTCAACGAAGCGGATATCGTGTTCCAAGGGTTCGATTCCCAGTTCACGAAGGGAGCCCAGATAGAGTTCTTGAATGTTGGCCGGGCTTGGCTTCATTAAGACTTGGAACTGGTGATGCTGGTACAAACGGTTTGGATTTTCTCCATAACGCCCGTCAGCTGGCCGCCGGGAAGGTTCCACGTAAGCTACGTTCCATGGTTCCGGACCAATTGCCCGCAAGAAGGTGTACGGGCTCATCGTCCCCGCCCCCTTCTCCGTGTCGTAGGATTGCATCAGCATACAACCCTGGCTTGCCCAGTACTTTTGAAGCGTGAAGATGATCTCTTGAACACTCAGTTTCTTTGCCATTGTCTTACTCCTTTCAAACGTAAAAACGCCCCCACAATCACCGGCCGAGCCGGTCATTGCAGGGACGAATAACTTCGCGGTTCCACCCTGCTTTCCCAGGAAGGTGGGACAGCTTAGTTAAGGCAACTCGGGAGTGCCACCAGGTTTACCGCCATCCGGGGCTTACACCCTTCCCCGGTCGCTTTTAAAACGGTTGAACCATCTCTTCCGTCATCGTTGCAGATTTTTAATTAACACTTTTTTATGATACGAACGTTACCTAGAAAAGTCAACTCCTCACGGGCTTTTTTCATCATCTGATACCGATGTTTGCCGGGAGTTCTGTAAACGGCTGGTCCAGCTGTCCATCTCATGAATGAAGCGCTTGGACTTGAGCCGTAAACCGACTTGATCGTCGTAAATCTTGTCTAGGGCCCGTTTTAACTGGCGCTTGGTTGCCAAAGCAACGTTAACCCGGTCGACCTGGGCCAAATTAAGGGTGGCAAAGAGCCTCAGGTAAGCCGTCACCTTGGGACTAAGGTGCAGGCGGTACTCATCCTCATTAAAGTGGTTTATACAGAGCATCCCCCCCTGGGTCTCCGAATAATCAAGAGGTAGGTCACTTCGCCCGCATACCACGCACCGGGTCCAAATTGGGGCCACTCCGAACCGGTTTAATAACTGAACCTCCATGACGTTGACAATCACCTGAGGATCGCGGCCGGCATCGATCAGCTTCAAAGCCGCCATCACCTGCTGAAACCAGCCCCCCATCGCAACCCCCTCTTCAAAAGCCTGATCGACTAGTTCCAACAGGTAGGTAGCGTAGGCATTACGGTTAAGATCTTTGCCAATTCCGCGCATTTGGTGGGTCTCCTGGGCCGAAACAATGTAGGATAGGCCGTCATCAGCAAGTAGTCCCACGTAAGTTCCGTAGGTAAAGGGGAGAATATCGGCGGCCATCCTAAACCCCCGCCGTTTAGCCCCGCGCACAAAAAACATCAGTGGTCCTCGCTTGTCAGTCAAGATCTTAACCAACAGGTCGCGCTCTCGGTAGTCACGCCGATACATGATTACTCCTTCAAAGGGTTCATTTACCCGTGCCATTTAAAGTCCCCCCTTAATTAAAAGGGGCACCATAAGGGCGCCCCCATTTAGATTAATAATCGGTTTGACGATAACCATAGTCTTTGAGCATGGCCGACTTATCGCGCCAGCCCGGAACCACCTTAACCCACAGCTGCAAGTAGACCTTGTCACCTAAGAGGGCCTGGATGTCTTGGCGGGCGGCTGTCCCAATCTTCTTGAGCATTGAGCCTCCCTTACCAATGATAATTCCCTTTTGTCCCGGCCGTTCGACAATGATGTTGGCCGACACGTGGATTGTTTCGTCGTTTTCTCGTTGAATCGAAGTTACGTCAATGGCTACCGAGTGCGGTACTTCCTCGCGGGTGTTTAAAAAGACCTTTTCACGAATCATTTCAGCAATTACGAACCGCTCCGGGTGATCAGAGACCTGGTCAGCCGGATAGTATTGTGGCCCGTTCGGCAGCTGTTCAACCAGCTTGTTAATCAGGCCGTTGACATTATTTCCCTGCAAAGCCGAGACTGGAATAACCTCTTTGAACGGCAACGCCCCTTCGTATTGGGCAATGATATCCGGCAGGTCATTGGGGTTAACCTGATCAATCTTATTGATAACCAGATAGATTGGCTGTTGAACCTTCTTCAGACGTTCAATGATGAAGTTATCCCCAGCGCCCCGCTTTTCGTTAGCAGGCACCACAAATAGGATCGCATCAACCTCATCCAGAGCAGAGAGGGCAGAGCGTTCCATGAAGTCGCCCAGACGAGTTTGCGGTTTGTGGATCCCAGGGGTATCGATGAAGACGATTTGGGCGTCATCACTGGTATAGATCCCTTGAATCTTGTTCCGGGTGGTTTGGGCAACATTAGACATGATCGCAACCTTTTGACCGACCATGTAGTTTAACAGGGTTGACTTACCGACGTTAGGTCGGCCGATTAAGGCGACAAAGCCCGACTTGTAGTTTGGATTATCCATTAGGTCCTCGTTTCTATTGCATAAGTTTCATTAAGCGGGGTAAGAAGATTAACAGGCCAACCACAACCGCAAAAACGGCTGCACAAAGAACCACCCCAGCAGCAACGTCCTTGGCGTACTTGGCACCTAGGTCATAGTGGTGGTGCACGATTAAATCCACTAGAGCTTCAACCACCGTGTTGGTAAACTCCGCGGAGATGACCGTAAAAATTGCCAGAGCTAACCACAGCCACTCTAAAGTTGATACCTTCAGAAGCCACCCAAGCAAGATTGCCCCCACCGCGGCTAACAGGTGAAAACGCATATTGCGCTCCTGTTTGACGACATGAACGACTCCCCCCCACGCGTGGTGAAGGGACTGGCCAAAATGGCGGTTCTTCTCGGTTTGCTTACCGGCTGAGTCCAAGTTCATCTAGAATCTCCTCCTGAAGGGTAAACATCTCTTGCTCATCATCTGATTCTTCGTGATCGTAACCGTTAAGGTGTAAAAAACCGTGAACTAAAAGGTAGCCTAATTCCCGTTCTTCAGAATGGTTTAAAAAGAGGGCCTGTTCTTCTATCTTATCAACTGAGATGATCAAATCACCCAGTTCAACCGGGAGTTCTGCCCGAACTTCTTCGGGTAACCCGGCCAGGTCGTCATCATCTTCAATGGCAAAGGAAATTACATCCGTTGCCCGGTCAACTCCCCGATAGTCACGGTTTAATTCCCGAATTTCAGGATTCAAGACAAAGGTTAATGACATCTCGGCGTTAGAAGGGACCGCCAGTTTTTGAGCCGCCTGTTCTAACACCCGCTTTGAAAGCTCCGATTGATCCCTAGTCAATTTTCCATCGGTGTGGTCACGCAGTTGTATTTCCATTACTTACTCTCCCGAGCATGTATCTCTTCTTGTTCATATGCAGTGATAATCTTGGCGACAACCGGGTGGCGAACCACGTCGGCGGCACTGAAGGTGACAAACTCAATTGCTGAGACGCCCTTCAGGATCCGCTGGGCACCCATTAACCCACTCTTCGCCCCGCGGGGTAGGTCGATTTGGGAGACGTCCCCGTTAACAACCATCTTGGAGCCGAAGCCCAACCGGGTTAAAAACATCTTCATCTGAGCGTTGGTCGTATTTTGCGCCTCGTCTAAGATAACAAAGGCATTATCCAGGGTCCGCCCCCGCATATAGGCCAGGGGAGCAATCTCAATTGTCCCCCGTTCCATCAGACGTTCGGTATGCTCGGCCCCAAAGATGGCATTTAAGGCATCATAAATTGGCCGCAAGTAAGGATCAACTTTTTCCTTCAGGTCTCCAGGTAAGAAACCAAGGCTTTCACCAGCTTCCACTGCCGGACGAGTCAGAATGATCCGTTCTACTTCCCCACGTTTAAGGGCTGCTACGGCCATGGCAACGGCCAGGTAGGTCTTCCCGGTCCCCGCCGGACCAATCCCAAAGGTGATGTCATTTTTCTTGATGGCATGAACATACTGACGCTGACCAAAGTTCTTGACTCGGATCGCCTGACCCTTGCGATCATTAATGATCGTTTCAGAATAAAGATCCTTGAAGTAATCAAGGGTCCCCCGGTGCGCCATTTTCATCGCCGAAACAATGTCGGTTGAAGAAATCTGAATCTTTTGTTCAATCAAGCCCACCAGCTGCTTTAAAACCGCTTCGGTCAAGTGAACATCTTCCGGGTCCCCTTGGATTTGCAACTGGTCACCAAAGGGGTTGATTGTCACGTTCATCCCCTCTTCTAATAGGGCAACATACTTGTCCTGGGTCCCCAACAGGGCCACTTCAACTTCCGGGCTTTCAATTTGAAAGTTCACGGCAAAAGTTTCGTTTTCGCTCAAAAACGTAAGTCTCCTTTATAACGCCGCCGGGCGCAGAGTATTTCCTTAATTCTACCGCGGAGCGCCCCTCGGGTGCAAGGTTAAGGGGCCACCAAATGGTAGCCCCTTAACCTTATCCTTGCAGTGCGTCCTTTACGGTTTGATTAACCAACTTCCCATCGGCCTGTCCCTTGACCTTCGGCATGATAGCCCCCATCACCTTTCCGAAGTCCTTCATGCTTTCGGCGCCGACCTCTGCGATCGTTTCCTTAACTACCCTCTGAACCTCTTCTTCGGACATTTGTTTTGGCATGTACTTAGCAACCACGGCCAACTCATGGTTAGTTTGGTCGATCAAGTCCTGGCGCCCAGCGGTCGTGAACTCTTCCAAGGCTTCCTTGCGTTGCTTATATTCCCGCGCTAAAACCGTATTTTCTTCATCCGACGTTAAGTCATGACCAACGGCAATCTGTTCGTTTTGAACAGCCGCCTTTAACATTCGAACCACGGATAGCGTGACCTTATCCTTTGCCTTCATGGCACTAACCATGTCCTTGGTTAATTGATCTAATAAACTCATCTTAAAACCCCCAGTATAATAAGAAAAAACCCCCACCAGATAACCGGCGGGAGCTTTTCGCGACTAGTAACGACGGCGCTTGTTCTTGCGCTTCCGTGCCGCTTCAGACTTTAACTTACGCTTAACACTTGGCTTTTCGTAAAATTCACGCTTGCGGTATTCTTGCAGAGTCCCGTTACGTGAAACGGTACGCTTAAAGCGCCGAAGAGCATCGTCTAACGATTCATTCTTACGAACGATAGTTTTTGACATTGTAAAATTCCCTCCCTCCGAGCTTAAGATCGTACTGTCATGACCAAGGTTTCCTGGTCTTTCCACTACGATTACCATTATAAACAAGCATAATTTAAGCGTCAATCAATTTTTGAACGTTTTTTCAACTTTGTTGCATTAAGTAGTCCAACAGCCGGTTCATAACCCGTTGATTGTCGATTGGCACCCCATGGCCGACGATTTCATTTGCACTCTGGTTTAAAACTGACCCTACGGCGTATGCACCATCGTTAGCACACATCTCGCGAACGTTTAATTCCAAGGGTTCCAAGTGACACTGCAGGCCGATCGCCAGATTTTGATAGATAAAGCCTTGTTCCCGTAAGTACTTAGATGAGTAAAGAAGCTGCGCCCCCTCTGGAATTGTAAACATCTGTTGATGCCAGTGGAGGGGCATTGCCGTGTCCGGCAGGTCCGGAATTAGGTCGGTTTGCTTAGTGATTTCAAGCCAGCCAACTTCCTTAGCCGGGGCATCCTTAACCTTTCCACCCAAGACCATTGCGATCTGTTGGGCGCCAAAGCAAGCACCGAAGAGCGGCTTTTTAGCACTTAGCATTTCCTTGATCAATATTCGTTCGTCCTTGATCCACTGATCGTCATCGTTCGGACTGGCCGGGCTACCCAACACCACTAACAGATCGGTCTCATCAACGGTTGGTAAAATTCCAAAGTCGTTGGGGTGATAGATGGTAACAGTGGCCTTTTTTTGGGCCGCCCAGTTTAAAATCGCCCCCGGTCCCTCATCACTGACGTGTTGTAAAACGTTTACGCGCATGCCTACTTCCTCCCGCTTTAAGCTGATTTAATAATGGTTGCTGGTAATCCCGGACTAAGGATAAACTGAATTATTCAGCGTCGTCAGTTCCCTTTTCTTGAATCGTCAGGTGCAAGACGTCTAATTGTTCATCATCAACCGTACCTGGGGCCGCAGTCAGTGGTTCGACGGCCTTGGAGTTCTTCGGAAAGGCAATCACGTCGCGAATGGAGTCAGCGTGGGCTAAGAGCATTACCCAGCGGTCGAGGCCAAAGGCCATCCCACCTTCCGGCGGCATCCCGTTTTCTAGGGCCTTAATCAAGAAGCCAAAGCGACTCTGGGCGGTTTCCTTGGTGTAACCCAGGGCCTTGAAGACCTTTTCTTGAACTTCCGGGTCGTGAATACGGATCGAGCCACCCCCGATTTCGTTCCCGTTTAAGACAATATCATAAGATTGAGCATGAGCCTTGTGAGGATCTTCGCCTTCTTCTAAGTAGTGAAGATCGTCCTCATTTAACATTGTGAACGGGTGATGAGCGGCGATCCACTTGCCAAAGCCTTCATCGTATTCAAACATTGGCCAATTAACCACCCAGAGGTAGTTAAACTTATCTTCATCAATTAGCTCCATCTCCGCGGCAATGCTTTCACGCAGGTAACCTAAGGAATCGCAGACCACGTGAAAAGAACCGGCCACAAACAGGATCAAGTCGCCAACCTTGGCATCCAAGCGTTCATTAAGGGCGCTTGCGTCGTCATTTAAGAACTTAGCCACCGGACCATTGTAACCCTCTTCAGTTACCTTAACCCAGGCCAGCCCTTTTGCTCCGTAGCGCTTGATGTAATCTTCTTTCTTGGTAATGTCCTTACGGGAGTACTTATCTGCCCCACCGGACACGACGATTGCCCGCACAAAGTTTCCAGCTTCCACGGTCGCCGAGAAAACCTTGAAGGAAGAGTCTTTGACTAGATCGGAAACATCTTGAATCAACATGTCAAAGCGGGTATCCGGCTTATCGGAACCGTACTTATCCATTGCTTCTTGCCACTGCATCCGTGGGAACGGGGTTGGTACGTCTACACCGACGGCTTCCTTCATGACCCGCTTGATCAGACCTTCCGCCATCTCTTGAATCTCTTCGGGCTCAGCAAAGGACATTTCGGTATCAATCTGGGTGAATTCCGGCTGCCGATCCCCACGCAAGTCTTCGTCCCGGAAACACTTGGCGATTTGGTAGTACTTATCAACCCCAGCAGCCATTAAGAGCTGCTTAAAGAGTTGCGGGGACTGTGGGAGGGCGTAGAAGTGGCCCGGGTAAACACGGGACGGCACAATGTAATCACGTGCCCCTTCCGGCGTTGACCGGGTCAATTCCGGCGTTTCTATATCCATGAAGTCATTGTTATCAAAGTAGTTATGAACCACCGAGGTCACCTTGGAGCGTAACTTCAAGTAGTTCATCATCTTTGGCCGGCGCAAGTCAACGTAGCGGTACTTAAGCCGTAAGTCTTCTGAAGCGTCTACGTCGTCTTGAACCTCAAACGGCGGCGTTTGGGACTTAGCTAAGATGTTAGCTTCCTTAACCTCAATTTCGATCTTCCCAGTGGCAATGTCTGGGTTAACCTCAGCCCGGGCCCGAACTAGCCCGCGGGCCTCTAAGATATATTGGTTGCGAGCCTGGTTAGCCACTTCAAAGGCCGCCTGGTCCTCTTCTTCGTTAAAAACGAGCTGGACGATCCCCTCGCGGTCCCACAGGTCAATAAAGATTAAGCCCCCGAGGTTGCGGCGCTTGGCCACCCATCCTTTAACAACAACTTCTTGGCCGATTTGTTCTTCGCTCGTCCGGCCAGCATAATTGGTCCGCTTCATAATTAGTCTTCCTCCACGTGTTCTTGATAGACCTTACCGAAATCGGCTAAGCAGTCTTGCATTGCAACCGAAATTTCCTTGCCAGTTGCCATCACCTTAAAGTGAACTGTTCCCTCTTCGATCTCACGCTTCCCGATCGTCAAAGTTACCTTGGCACCTTCCTTGGCCGCCGTCTTAAACTGGGCCTTGGGCTTGCGATTTAAGTAATCGCGTTCAGCTACCAGGCCGGCATCGCGTGCAGCAGTAACCAGCTGGAAGCTGGCCAGGTTGGTTTCCTCGCCAATTCCAACCACGTAAACGTCCAAGCTGTTTTGAGTTGGCAGTTCGATTCCTTCGTCACCCAGTAAGAGGATTAGGCGTTCCAGGCCGATCCCGAAGCCGACCCCGGCTTCATCTGGACCACCAAGTTCTTTAACCAGTCCGGAATAGCGGCCCCCACCGCAGATGGTGGTATAGCCGTGGCCGAGTGACTTAGCCTTAACCATCACTTCAAAGATGGTGTGGTTGTAGTAATCCAGCCCCCGTACCATCGTTGAGTCGACTACGTAGTCGATTCCCAGGCTGTTTAGCATCTCTTTAACTAAATCGAAGCGTTGCTTGGCTTCATCAGTTAGGTAATCCAAGATTGACGGGGCATTTTCAACAAAGCGTTGGTCGCGCTCATCTTTGGAGTCTAGCACCCGCAGGGGATTCTTTTCCAGGCGTTCCTTGGAATCTTCACTAAGTTCGTCATAGTGAGGCTTTAAGTAGTCAATCAAGGCCTGGCGGTAGTCAGCCCGGCTTTGCTGGTCTCCTAAGGAGTTAACAGCTACCCGCAGGTCCGTTAAGCCCAGCTTTTTGAAGAGACGCAGAGCCATCGTGATGACTTCAACGTCGACGGCTGGATTGTCAGCCCCAAAGGCTTCAACCCCAATTTGGTGGAATTCACGCTGCCGCCCAGATTGGGGCCGTTCGTAACGAAACATTGGTCCCATGTAGTAAACCTTATAAGGCTTATTAAATTCTGGCCCATATAACTTGTTCTCCACAAAAGCACGGACAACCCCCGCCGTTCCTTCCGGACGCAAAGCAATGTGGCGATCTCCTTTATCCTTGAAGTCATACATTTCCTTAGTCACCACGTCGGACGTATCACCGGCCGAGCGAGAGAAGATGTCATATGATTCAAATAGGGGTGTTCGAATTTCCTGGTAGCCATATGTTTTAAAGATTTGACGGGCTTGGCCTTCGACGTATTGCCAGGCGCTGCTTTGTCCTGGCAAGATATCGGCTGTCCCTTTTGGCCGTTGGTAGCGCATGTTCTTCCTCCTAAAGCTCTCAATAAAAAAAGCACCCCCGTATTACAAGGGTGCAGAATGCACGGTACCACCTTGGTATCAACTCGTGGGTAACGCTGAATAATCAGCGGGGCAGACGCCCAGTCTCCAAAGGGTCACTCAACCAGCATCCGTTGGGTCTTGCACCACCACCCACTCGCTTAAACCACTCTGGTTGATCATTCTTCTTCATTGACAGTCATTATTTTGATTTACCCTTCCTACCTTACTCGGCAACCGCCCCGCCGTCAAGCACCAGTCATCCCTTTTTATGGGCGTTAGAGTTCTTTTTCATGGGGCGTTCTCACCTTCACTTAATCAAGAATTATCTGCTAAAGCTTCCCTAGTTAAGCATCGTAAAATTCCATGCGAATGTTATAATAAAATCAATGTTGACAGAGCGCGGAGGAAATCGTTATCAAAAAGTTACGCCAGCTATCGCGGGGAAAGGTTCTCGGCCCCGTTTTCATCATTGTTGCTTTGGTTTTAATCACCCTGTTGGTCCAATGGAAGACCATCACCATTAACCCAGAAAAACTCAACGTCCGGACGGGACCTGGGATGGATTACAAACGAATCGCTTTAACTAAGTCAATCCACGCCCAGGTGATCGGCCAGGAAAATGGCTGGTATAAGATTCGCTTAGCCAATAACAGGACCGGTTGGGTTGCCTCCTGGTTGCTCAACGATAAGACCAACCCGAAGGCCTCCAGTCTGGCCGAGGCTACAATCGTCATTGATCCCGGTCACGGGGGAAGTGACTCGGGAGCCGAGTACAAAAACTCCACCAAAAAGTACTACATGGAAAAAACGTACACACTGAGCCTGGCTAAAAAGGTAGCAAAAGACTTGCAAGCCAAGGGAGCCCGTGTAATCATGACCCGTAATACCGATCGCTACGTTGGCCTCTCGCCCCGACCTAAGCTGGCTGAAAGTAGCCACGCTAACGCCTTTATCTCCTTTCACTTCGACTCCTCACCAAGTGCTAACGAGGGCACCGGGGTTACTACCTATTACTATCACACAGGGGCCAGTAAACGGCTTGCCTCCGCAGTCAATAAACAGTTTGACAACCTCCCCCTGCGTAACAACGGGATCGACTTTGGCGACTTCTTAGTAATCCGTAACAACACTCAACCAGCAATCCTATGCGAGATGGGCTACATCAACACTACTAAAGATTTCCGTCAGATCAGGCGGGCCGGTTACCAAGCCCGGGTCGCCAAGGATGTCACTACCGGCTTAGAAAATTACTTTAAGGAAGTGCAGAAATAATGGATCACGAATGGCTCGCCCAACTACCAATTCAAGAACCAATCATTTCTTGGCAACCCGTTAGTGGTGGCGATATCAATAAGGCTTTTCGCCTCGAAACAGCTACTAAAACCTACTTTATGAAGGTCCAAGAAAATCAGCCGGCTACTTACTTCACCCACGAAATTCACGGCCTAAAGGCACTTAGCGCAGCCGTCAACGTCCCAAGTCCGCTTTTTAACGGTCAGATTAAGGGCGATGCTTATTTAATCCTAAATTGGATTGACGAAGGTACCGGGTCGCAAGAAGACCTTGGTAAGGCCGTCGCCGCCCTTCACCAGGTCCACCACGACCAATTTGGTTTCTTTGAAAACCACCGTACCAAGGCCCTGGTCAAAAATAATCACTTCACACCATCCTGGGCAGAATTCTACTTCCACCAGCGCCTGGAGCCCGAAGTTGACGCCGCCATTCAGGCCGGTCGGTGGAATGACTGGCGTAACGCCCATTTTGAACGCATGGTAGGCCACTTTTTAACTGACTGCCAGCACCGCAGTATTACCCCCAGCCTCCTGCACGGTGATTTGTGGGCCGGCAACTTCATGTTCACAGCTGATAAAGTACCAACCCTGATCGACCCCGATGCAGTCTATGGGGATCGCGAGTTCGACCTGGCCATGACCACCATCTTTGGCGGGTTCCGACCGGCCTTTTACCAGGCGTATCAGGCAGCTTACCCCTTGGAAAACGGCTGGCAAAAGCGGCTCCCCTACTATCAGTTTTACTACTTGTGCATGCATCTAATTCTCTTTGGTGAATCGTATGGTCCAGCCGTCGATCACATCTTAGACCAGTACTAAAAAATGGCAACCCGGCTATGGCCAGGCTGCCATTTTTTATATCCCTTCATTACTTTAGCCACCTCTTCAATGTCAGCCGGCATAGTGGTACAACAGCCCCCAATAATGGTAGCGCCAGCTTGGTACCAGCTGGCAATCTGATCGCTAAAGCGTGGGGCGTCCGCTTCAAAGTGCCATTTTTTTACCCTGGGGTCATAAATTGCCCCTGAGTTAGGGTAAATCACGATGGGCTTTTTGGTAACCGCCTTGATTTCTGTAATCGCCGGGAGCACCAGGTCCAATTTAACGCAGTTAACCCCGATGGCAAAGACCTGAGGATCTTCGCTAACGGTCTGAACCGCCTCCTTGAGGCTGGTTCCGTCACTCAGGTGGGTTGCATCTTTTAAGGAGAAACTGACGTACACGGGGATAGTCGGGTCCAGGGTCTTAACCAAGGTTAGGATCGCCTGAACCTCACTCAACTTGGGCTGGGTTTCAAGCGCCAGGCAGTCGACCCCGGTGGCTAAGATGGCCATCAGGCGAGGTAAATGAAAATGCTGATACTGAATGGTGGTTAATTCATAATTACCCCGGTACTCACTGCCATCGGCTAAGTAAGCCCCGTATGGCCCAATTGATCCGGCCACGTAATTGTGGCGGCCGGTTTCTTGTTCAAAGTCATCACGCGCCTGATTAGCCAGGTCAACGGCCGTTTGAATTAGCTTATGCGCCTCTTGATTATTGAGCCCGTGGGCCATTAAGGCAGGGACGTTGGTCTGGTAGGTATTGGTAATTGTTAAATCGGCCCCGGCCCGAAAGTAGTCTTTGTGAACCTGGCAAACCAGGTCTGGTTGGTCGAGTAGGACTTGGGCCGTCCATAGGTCACTATTAGTCTGAGCACCAGCGGCCTCTAGCGGCGTCGACATCGAGCCGTCCAAAACAAGCGGCCCGGCCGCAATTCGTTGTAAAAGTTGCACTTGCTCACCCACTTTCCAATATTATATAATCAAATTATAATGTCTTTTTAATCAAATCACAAGAATTGAGATGATCGATGTCAACTACGCACCGA
>NZ_BCAH01000024.1 GCF_001293735.1 Limosilactobacillus gorillae
GGATAGGACGTTGCCACGCTAGTATGGAGGATTAGCTCAGTTGGGAGAGCGTCTGCCTTACAAGCAGAGGGTCACAGGTTCGAGCCCTGTATCCTCCATTGAGCCGTTAGCTCAGTTGGTAGAGCATCTGACTTTTAATCAGAGGGTCGACGGTTCGAGCCCGTCACGGCTCATTCGCTACTTAGTGGGAATCACACGCCGATTTAGCTCAGTTGGCAGAGCACCTGTCTTGTAAACAGGGGGTCGGAGGTTCGAGCCCTCTAGTCGGCATTAACTTAATATTATGCGGAAGTAGTTCAGTGGTAGAACATCACCTTGCCATGGTGGGGGTCGCGGGTTCGAATCCCGTCTTCCGCTTTGCCAATTCTATAATATGCCGGGGTGGCGGAATTGGCAGACGCACAGGACTTAAAATCCTGCGGTCAGTGATGACCGTACCGGTTCGATCCCGGTCCTCGGCACTATACGCACCCATAGCGCAATTGGATAGAGTGTCTGACTACGAATCAGAAGGTTGAAGGTTCGACTCCTTCTGGGTGCATTTAACGGGAAATAGCTCAGCTTGGTAGAGCACCTGGTTTGGGACCAGGGGGTCGCAGGTTCGAATCCTGTTTTCCCGATTTACAATCTAATAATTGTAATCTCTTTTTCGCGGTGTAGCTCAGCTGGCTAGAGCGTCCGGTTCATACCCGGGAGGTCGAGGGTTCGATCCCCCCCGCCGCGATTTGGGTGGTTGTATTGGACCTTTAGCTCAGTTGGTTAGAGCAAGCGGCTCATAACCGCCCGGTCGTAGGTTCGAGTCCTACAAGGTCCATCAGGTCCATCGCTTGATGGTCCCAGGATACTTTCAGCTTTATGGAGGATTACCCAAGTGGCTGAAGGGGGCGGTCTTGAAAACCGCTAGGTCGTTAGCGCGGCGCAAGAGTTCGAATCTCTTATCCTCCTTATATTATCGCGGGGTAGAGCAGTCTGGTAGCTCGTCGGGCTCATAACCCGGAGGTCGTTGGTTCAAATCCAGCCCCCGCAATTTTCTTGGTCCGTTGGTCTAGCTGGTTAGGACGCATCCCTGTCACGGATGAGATCACGAGTTCGAGTCTCGTACGGACCGTTTTTATTTATATAATGGCTCAGTAGCTCAGTTGGTAGAGCAATGGATTGAAGCTCCATGTGTCGGCGGTTCGATTCCGTCCTGCGCCATATTTTGCGGGTATAGTTTAGTGGTAAAACCACAGCCTTCCAAGCTGTTGTCGCGAGTTCGATTCTCGTTACCCGCTTATAATGGGTCTATAGCTCAGCTGGTTAGAGCGCACGCCTGATAAGCGTGAGGTCGGTGGTTCGAGTCCACTTAGACCCATTGGAGAATTACTCAAGTGGCTGAAGAGGCGCCCCTGCTAAGGGTGTAGGTCGGGAAACCGGCGCGAGAGTTCGAATCTCTCATTCTCCGTTTTACACCATGGGTGTAGCCCGTGGTTTTTTTTATGCCACTCTTTAGTTCTTCATTTGTTTATTGACAATAATAATTTAAAATAGTTATTGTATTTTAATCACTGTTTTAGTATAATAGTGATGTTGTCAAAAGATAATGACCCGTTGGTCAAGTGGTTAAGACACCACCCTTTCACGGTGGTATCATGGGTTCGAATCCCGTACGGGTCATTTTATTATCGCGGGGTAGAGCAGTCTGGTAGCTCGTCGGGCTCATAACCCGGAGGTCGTTGGTTCAAATCCAGCCCCCGCAATTTTCTTGGTCCGTTGGTCTAGCTGGTTAGGACGCATCCCTGTCACGGATGAGATCACGAGTTCGAGTCTCGTACGGACCGTCTAAATAAAGGACGTGTAGCAGAAAAAAACGTTTTTTCGTCGTTATATCCTTGTGTAAATTGCTAAAAGAGGCAGTGACAGTTTGTCGCTGCCTCTTTTGCCATCCTGTCTGAAGTAATTACTGTGTATGGTGATCACAAAGCGTACCAATAGCGATGCTTATAAAACGTAAACGGAAGATTTAATATTATACCCGTTCAAATAAAAATCCTGCCAATAAATTACCGCACATGGTAGTCTATTGACAGGATTAAGCAATAAAGCCTTTTAATTCTGATCAACAAAGTAATCCTGGTGATAGAAGGTATTTTGCGGCCCCGGTGTTTGGAACTCTCTTAGAACCCTTGCGCTGCTTCCTTCTGTCCAGTTACTGAGGGAGCCAGCATTTTCCCAGGTAGTTAGCATGATAATTGCACCGGTATGGTCCTGATTACGTAGCAATAAGCCCCCATTGAAGCCAGGCTGATTTGTGAGGTCATCGAGTAGCTGGCTAGCGTGCTTTAAAAGTAGTTTTTCAGGGTCGGTATCCAGGTGGTAAGATTCCAGATGGATGAAGGGACCAAATGAGGTTAGTGAGCCATTTTGTTGCAGGGTTGTGAAACGAATTGGAGTTGAAAAGATAGGTTCTTTACCCGAGAGGTCAAAAAGGGTGCACCGATTTTGGTTAGATGCATCCATGGTCATGACCAGGTGCCGGTCAGAATAGTTTTTAATAAACGGTTCTAAAATACTCTTAGAACCAGATGTATACGAAAGTTGACTTAACATAAGCATATTCTCCCCTTTCAAATCTCTATTTTACTCGTATTCTTTGACATGGGAGCAACAAAAGAATAACTTCTTAAAAAGTTTATTCTTAGCTTTATGTTTGATTAATCGCTTGATAAAAATGTATCCTCAAAAACTAAATATTAAGAAAAAGGGTAGTAATAAAGGAATTTCATCTAGGGTTTATTACTACTAATTTCACTTACAAAAAGTTATGAAAATACCTTTCATTATTTAGAAATGAGGGGTATAATATTTAAAGAGTGATAAGAGTAGGAAAGCAAAAATGAATGGAGGCATATTTATGGTTACACTTTACACGTCTCCGAGTTGTACTTCTTGCCGAAAGGCTCGAAGTTGGCTACAGGATCATAATATTCCCTTTACTGAACGGAATATTTTTGCTGAACCACTAACGATGGATGAGATTAAGAATATCCTCCGGATGACTGAAAATGGAACGGAAGACATTGTTTCAAAGCGGTCAAAGGCATACCAAAACCTTAATCGTGATGTTGATGATTTACCGATGACAGAGCTTTATGAGTTAATTCGAACGACCCCTGGGCTATTGCGGCGTCCGATCATTATTGATAACAAGCGCCTTCAAATTGGGTATAATGAAGACGAGATTAGGCGGTTCTTACCACGAGAAGTTCGAGCCTTGGAGCTAGCAAAAGCTCAACGCCGAGCAAATATGGCGGAATAACCGGTGAAGTAGGATGGCTAGTGCTAGGCCATCCTTTTTTCGTCAGGTCTGGCTTTACTTTTGGCCAGGATTCGTTAAAATTACTAAGTAACGAGTAAGAAAAAACAATGTATAAAATTGGGAGTGAGGGGGCGCAATATGGAAGTTAGAAGAATAGACGATGATACGCTCCAGGTGATGCTCCATAAGGATGAATTAACCGAGCGTGGTATCGGGATCGTCGACCTAATGGGAAATCAGCAGCAAATGGAGGATTTCTTCCAAGAGGTCTTAGATGAGGTCGATCCACAGCATCAATTTTCAATGGACAAGACGGTTCTTTTCCAAGTAATGCCAGTCAACGATGGCATTAAGTTATTAATCACTAAACGCGATAGGGACGACGCCAGTCAAGATTTACAAGATCAAGCCGTTGAGAATATTTCTCGTTTTTTGCAAAATGAGCTTCGTGGTCACGATTTTGATAAGGAATCAAAGGAAAATCTTCGAGCTTCAAGTGATCAGCCAACTGATGACAGCGATGAGATTGCAGCAGCCTTAAATGATCCGAATGTCAAGAAGTATACTCGAGTGGTTAAATTTAGTTCTTTTGAAGACTTTGTATCTCTTGCCAGGATAATCGATACCATCAACATGGCGGCAGATCTGTATAAGTATAATGGCTCCTATCTTGCCGTAGTCACCTTCTTTGAAAACGGTGAGTTATCGCCGGAGAGCGTCAAGGATCGTCTGGCCATCATCTACGAGTATTCTCAGCCAAGCAAGATAGAGGAGCTAGTACTTGCTGAGCACGGTCAGTTAGTTATGGAACATGCTGCCTTTGAATTGGCTCGCCATTACTTCTCGTAAAATTTCGTTAAAGAATTAAATTCCCCCCGTACTTATTAAAGTAAGGAGGGTTTTTTATGTTAGTGGCAAAAAATCAACATGGTCAACTGGTATTGGCTAGTATGACTAACCAAGAGCATCAATATTTTTGTCCAGAATGTGGTGCCTTGTTAACGCTACGCCAAGGGAAGCGGGTTAGTCACTTTGCCCACCGGCCAAACAGTGGTTGCAGGTTTTCCACGGGGGAGAGCGAGACCCATTTATATGGAAAGGAGACACTACGACGTTGGGCACAAAGGCACGGGTGGACTCCTCAACTAGAGGTTGCCTTACCAGCAATTAATCAGCGGGCGGATCTTTTAGTGGTTATCAATAATCAACCGGTTGCCCTGGAGTTTCAGTGTAGCCCACTTAGTGCTAAGCGTTTGGCTGAGCGAACTAAGGGCTACCACCAATTAGGAATTATGGTTCGGTGGATCTTAGGTCCCACCTATGAGCGTCGCCAGTTGCACCGTGAAATTAAGGCACGATTTACTCAGCTAGTTAACGGTCAACCATGTATTACCTTCTGGGAGCCTCGTACAAGCCGTTTTCGCTATGTACACCCTTATTATTGTGATAAGGGTGGTGGTCCACAGTGGTGGGCTCGAGTGAGGGGTGAGACGCAGAACCTACAACGTTATGCTTCTTTAAAAGATGGGTTGGTTCGTCAGGCCTATCAGGCAGACCATCAGTTGGCGGCATGTCCGCTGGTAGCTCACGGACGAGGTGAGTGGTGGCCGCTAACGGTAGAGCAGCCCCTTCGTTGGCGGATTCGTC
The DNA here is from genome assembly GCF_001293735.1 of Limosilactobacillus gorillae. Classification (GTDB taxonomy): domain Bacteria; phylum Bacillota; class Bacilli; order Lactobacillales; family Lactobacillaceae; genus Limosilactobacillus; species Limosilactobacillus gorillae. Next base: position 4,946 of record NZ_BCAH01000024.1, read on the forward strand.
TCCTTTTAGCTTTGGAGCAGGAGCAAATTGGTAAACGTTGGGCACCCTTACAGTGGCAGGCCTGGTTGGCAACAAAAACGAAATGGCTTGCGCTCCCTGCACTTGACCCCCTTCAACAGCAGAACCTACGGAGTTATCAGTTAAATGAGTTAACTAACGACTTACTTCAGGAAGGCATTATTAAAACTCAGGCTGGTAGCTATGTATATCAGGCACGAGCTCGCTGGTTTGATAATTATGAACAAAAGCTAAATTACCTACACAAAAAAGGAATGACACTGAAGGAAAACCTCCAATGTCATTCCAATCATTAAAATAGTTTACTAATGTGCCCAATGGTTACTAGTTTAGCAAGTTCAATAAGTTCTAAAGTTCGGTTGACGGCTGTGGTGCCTAAGGTGTGGTGACTGCTGATGTCCGTTTTCAATTATCGACAGCAGGCTTTTATAGTCAAAGTTAGGTACCATAGTATCGTAATTGGGGTGGTCGCTATTAAAGATAATGGCGGTGGATGATTCGGCAACGCCCATCTCATTTGCGATCCATTGGTCGTCTTCAAAGGCTTTCCGGCTCAGTTTACCAATGCGGTCCTCTTTAAACATTGCTAGGTCTAAACCGATTTGTTTGGCAATTTGACAGGTAAGGTCTTCGCTATAATTTTGACCCTCACGAATTAATGCGGTTTGAAGCTCCAATAAAAAATGGCGTCCCCGTTTGCGCCCTTGAAAAAGGGCCGCCTTGTAATCAAGGGTTACTTGAAAAAGGGTCGCTGAAACCAGTTGACGATTTGCCAAGGTTGGGGCAACACTATGGGCTTTCATGGTCTGTTCGATGGTACGCATATTGACGAGGGGAATAAAATTATAGGTGAGGTCAAGGTTAGGAAGTTGATTCTTAGCACGTAAAAGGTCATTTTCGCAGTTATAACAGCGGGTTCCTAGCGGGTTGATAAATAATGAGACTTCAAGCACCGATAGGTACCTCCAATCAATTAGTTTCGAGTTTAGGTGGGGCCCTTAACAATGTCATTTTGGCAAATTTAGTAAAACTTGTAAAGTAAATAGATTTGCCGATATCATTTTTGAGACTAATCGGGTCGTTATGATAAAATAGTTGGTAGCTAACGGGAGGGATCGAATGATTGAAGACTGGCATGCATTTTTGCTGCCGTACCAACAGGCAGTTAACGAACTAAAGGTAAAATTACGGGGAATGCGGAAACAATATCAAGAGGGGGCACAACATTCACCAATTGAATTTGTCACCGGTCGGGTTAAACCGGTGGATAGCATTAAGGAAAAAATGGTACGCCGTCACGTAACTGAGGATCGCTTAGAACAAGACATGCAAGATATTGCTGGGCTACGGATCATGTGTCAGTTTGTCGAAGATATCTATGCAGTTGTGGATTTGCTACGCGAACGCAGTGATATCACTATTTTAGAAGAGCGAAATTACGTGACGAACGTTAAGCCCAGTGGCTACCGTTCTTATCATATTGTAATTGAGTACCCGGTTCAGTTAATTACCGGTGAAAAGAAGATCCTAGCCGAGATACAGGTTCGAACCCTTGCAATGAACTTTTGGGCAACGGTAGAACATTCTTTAAACTATAAGTACCAAGGGGACTTTCCGGAAGAGTTGGCGACCCGTTTGCAACGGGCAGCGGCAGCGGCCTTCGAATTAGATCAAGAAATGTCTGAGATTAGAGAGGAGATCCAGGAGGCCCAAAACCTTTTTTCCTATGGTAAATCTTCCGGTTGGGAGCAGGCCAATGGCCGTGACCAAGAAGAACAAAATGATGATCACTAAGCTTTAAGGGGCATAAGAAGAGATGAAGATTGCAGTCTATACCTATCAGTCAACGGAATCTATGCGGGTTCGGCAAGCGATTTTAGATGGGATTCAAGGAACAACGTTGGAATATGATGAGGACCACCCTGATATCGTAATCACGATTGGTGGAGATGGGACCCTACTGTCAGCTTTTCACCGTTACCAACACCTACTAGATCAGGTGCGCTTTGTCGGAATTCATACCGGTCATCTCGGCTTTTACACCGATTGGCGTAATTACGAAGTCCAAGAGCTGTTAAAGAGTCTACAAAATGATAGTGGCCAGTCGGTAGCCTACCCACTTTTGGATATGGAGGCGACCCTTAGCGACGGCAAGGTTAAACACATCGTGGCGTTGAACGAGTCGACTCTTCGCAATATCGTCAAGACCATGGTTTGTGACGTTTACGTTAACGACCAGCTGTTTGAACGGTTCCGTGGTGATGGACTATGTATCTCTACGCCAACTGGGTCGACGGCTTACAATAAATCCGTTGGTGGGGCGATTATGGATCCTAATATTATCGGTTTTCAACTGGCAGAAATGGCTTCGTTAAACAACCGAGTCTTTCGGACACTGGGGTCACCGGTTATCTTTGGAACCGATGCAAAGTTAACCTTCCGTCTGCATGACGACTCATCGGCGGTCTTGACTTGTGACCGTGAACAGATGATGTTAGGCCAAGAACAGTGGCATCTCCAGGAGATCACTTACCGCGTGGCGAAGGAAAAAATTCATTTTGCTAAGTATCGTCACAATAACTTCTTTATGCGGGTTAAGAACTCATTTATCGGGGAGACTTGCTAATGAAATTTCAGTGGCAATACCAGGGCGAAGGTCCCCGGCGGCTACGTTCAGTATTTCGCTCCTTTGGGGTGACCAATTCCCTTCTAAAAGTTGCAATTTTTCACGGTGGTCAGATGCGAATTGGTGATCGTATTGCCTGGGCTATTGACCTCGTACAGCCTGGAGAGACAGTCTGTCTCGTGCTTCCAGATGAACCTGCTAACCCAATTGTTTCAGTTAGTGAAGCTCCCTTTGAAATTGCCTATGAAGACGAGGACTTCCTAGTGGTCAATAAGGCAGCTGGGGTGGCGACGGTACCGGCTCACGGTGTCAGCGTACAAGATAGCCTGGTGAACCGGGTAAAGGGCTATTACCAACGCCAAGGTTATCCCAACCAAGTGACACACGTGGCAACCCGGCTAGATAAGTTTACGTCGGGACTAGTAATTTTCCCAAAGCATCGCTTCGCCCATGCGGTTTTGGATCGACAATTAAAGAGCAGACAAGTAAAAAAAGAGTACGTTGCTCTTGTCACGGGAGCCTTAGGGGCTACGCATGGTTACATTGATGCCCCGATCCGGCGGGATCCTGATTCCTTTGTTAAACGAATGGTGGCCCCGGATGGGAAGCCATCGGCAACCGAATATTGGTGTAAAGAGGTAACAGCAAACGCCAGCGCCGTTCGGATTCGCCTTCATACGGGCCGAACTCACCAGATCCGAGTCCACTTCGCCTTTTTGGGCCACCCGCTTCTTGGTGACGATATGTATGGAACCGGGCAGGGAATGGATCGTCAGGCCCTTCACTGCCGGCTTGTTAGCTTTTATTCCCCCTTTAAACAGGAGACGATCACAGTTTCTGCATCCCTTCCGGATGATTTTGCACAGGGAATGACCTGGTTAAAAATGGGAGAATGTAAAACGGGAGTGTGATAGAAATCTTATGGTCTCTATCGCACTCCCGCTACTATTCAGGTTTTAAATATAGGGGACCTATTTTACCCATTGCTTAACACAGACGGGTTCTGGGCAGGCAACGTCTTGTTGTAAGAGAGTTAACTGACCAGTGGTGGCGTCGCGTGAATACAAGGTTAGATTATCACTGTTTTGGTTGGAGGCAACCAGAAAGGCTTCGTCTTGACTCAATTCAAAGTCACGTGGGAAGTCACCGGCTGTGGTGATTGACTGGGTGTGGCGCAAGGTAAGGTCGTCTTCAACTTTAAAGACGGCAATTGTGTTTTCACCCCGGTTAGAGGAGTAAACGAATCTGCCATCTGAAGAAACGTGAATGGCGGCAGCCCCGTTATGAGCGTTCCAGTCCGCTGGGATCGTATCAATTGTTTGGAGGTGGCTAAAGCTACCCGTCCGCTCATCGTACTTGAGGACTTCTAATTTTGAGCTCAGTTCACCTAAAACGTAGGCAACTTGGCCGTTAGGATGGAAGACAAGGTGGCGTGGTCCGAAGCCAGCTTCGGCTTGGTAGCGGGAGGCCTGAGTCAACTTACCCTCATCACTAACGTCATAAATAACCACTAAGTCCATCCCAAGGTCACAAACCGCAAGACGCTTGTCAGGGGTGAGGTCAGCATAGTGGGCGTGGGGAGCGTCTTGTTCTGGCTTAGGCCCACATTCACCTTGATGGGTCACTTCATCAGTCTTAGTGAGGTGTCCTTCTTGGTCCAGTTTAAAGACAGTTACGGTTCCCTTGTGGTAGTTGGCACTATAAACCAACTGGCGTGTCTGGTCGTAGCCCACGTAAGCAGGCGGAGCGCCGGCACCTAGTTGTTGATCAATTAGGGAGACTACTCCATCAGTGCTCAGTTGGTAAGATGCGATTCCCCCGAGGTTACCATCTTGCTTAACGGCATAAACCCGGTTGTTAACTTGTTGTAGGTAGGCTGGTTTTTGTGATGCAACGACGAGGCGGACATTTTCTAATTTTTTTTGGTCATGATTCAAGGTGACGGCATACATTCCCTTGCTGGTTTTGCTAGTATACGTTCCAATCAAAAAGTCTTCGTTCACAATTGTCACTCCTTTGTTAGTTTCATCACTAATGATAGCAGTCGCCATTAAAAAGCGCTAGGGAAAACAATCTGGTACACTTAGGTAAGTAATAGAAAGGGATAGGTGATGAAGTGAGGAAAATTGAACGGGCCAAGCAGTGGGTTCAAAACCACTCAACGCTTTTTATCTGCCCGGTGTGTGGCGATCCAACACTTACAATTGAGGGGGACTCGTTGGTTTGTTCGGTTGGTCACCGGACGGACTTTAACAAGCACGGCTACCTATATTTTTTAAAGGGAAGGAGTAACGATGAGTATGACCGTAAAATGCTGACCGATCGTCGCCGTTTATTAGAAGCGGGTCTCTTTTCACCAATGGTACAAGCCGTTTGTGGTCAGCTACCCAGTGCCCCAACTACAATTTTGGATGTTGGAACGGGAGAGGGGACGCCTCTTTTACAACTGGCCAAGCTACGGAACAGTCAAGATACTATGGTGGGCTTTGATATCTCAAAGGCGGGGATCCAGCTGGCGGCCCAGCTCGATCTTGAAGCCTTCTTTTGTGTTGCCGATCTGCGTAAGCTCCCCTTTGCAAACGAAAGTTTTGGGGCGGTAGTCGAATTCTTTTCCCCGTCGGATTACAAGGAGTTTGACCGTTTATTGGCACCTGGAGCGACATTAATCAAGGTGATTCCCAATGCTGGATACTTAGCTGAGTTACGGAGCCTCCTGTATGGTGCGGTGGGGCGCCATTCCGTCTATAATAACCAGCCAGTGGTCGATCTTTTTATGGATCACTACCCTAATGCTAAGCAGATCCCAGTCCACTACCAGTTTCCGTTACCAATGGAGCTACGACAGGCAATGGTCGAAATGTCGCCGTTACACTGGGGAAAGGATGCTCGTAAATTAAGTGATGAGGATTTAAAGAGCCTGGCAGCGGTGACCGTCGACGTTACCGTCCTCGTGGCCAAAAAAAAGGTTTAATTTTTTAGCATCTAATGAAGAGTGTGTTAAAATAGCCTTTAGAAATCGTTTAGTAGATGACATCGAGCAATCGTTGGTATTTATTAAAGAGTACTTCATTAAAGCAGCGTTTCGCCGTGGCTACACCGAGACCCTGCTTTTTTATTTTCCAAACTGAAAGGAAACGTCATGACAAACCATATTGTATTATTTGAACCCCTCTTTCCGGCCAACACAGGCAACATCGCCCGGACCTGTGCCGGAACCGACACTACTTTACACCTGATTAAGCCACTGGGCTTTTCGACCGATGATAAGCATATGAAGCGGGCCGGATTAGACTACTGGGACAAGGTAAAGGTTATCTACCATGACGATTTGGTGGCCTTTTTAGATTCAATTGATTTAACCCATCTCTACATTGTCTCTAAGTTTGCCGAACGTGATTACAGTGAGGTTGATTACACGCTTGAAGGGGATCATTACTTCTTGTTTGGCAAGGAAACCACCGGCTTACCGGAAGGATTCATGCGTAAGTACCCTGAAAAGGCAATTCGGATTCCACAAGATGATAGCAATATCCGGGCACTGAACCTTTCTAATACTGCGGCAATTGTGATCTATGAAGCCCTTCGTCAACAAGGTTTTCCCAACTTAGCCCGTGTGCACAAGTATTCCTTTGACAAATTGAAGTAGGGGGTATCATGGTACGCAAGAAACGAACAACCAAGACTAGGCCGAAGGTACAAAATCGGCTGGTCAAAAGCCTAGCCGGGATCTTGGCAATCCTGGTTTTATTAGTAGGTCTGTTTCGGCTAGGCATTATTGGTACTCTGACATTGGGTCTGTTTGAGCTGATTGGAGGTGAGTCGGCCCCGGAGTTGATGGTGGTGGCAATCCTTTATTGCCTGGGACTAACGCTGTATGGGCGTTGGCCACGCTTTAAACCACGGTGGCTGATTGGGGCGCTCGTTTTTTACGCCGGTTTATTATTAAATCTGCATGTTGCGATGTTTAACAGCCTTAACGCCCATAGTAATTACTTATTAACAACTTGGAACAGCCTTAACAAGGCGATCATCAACGGGGACACAACTGTGGCAATTGGTGGGGGGCTGCTTGGCGGGGTCCTGTATAGTGCAACCGTCTATTTGGTGGCCGCCACTGGGGCCCTTGTTTTGGCTTGGCTTTTGATGATCGTTGGGGTTGTGATCTTCTTCGATCTCCCGTGGCATCGGGTAATCGATGGGATCGCAGCGATGCTTACTAATGCTTACCAAAACTATCGGGATAAGAAAAAGCAGTCGGCAAATCAACCACGACGAGTTCAAAAACACTCCCAGCCAGATCTTTTGGAGCGGTTTCGGGATCGTCGCTCGTCGCCAAGAACGGAGGATAAAAACCTTCCGGAGCCCATTGCTGACCAACTAAGGGACGAAAAAGAGCAAGCAACGCAGCCAACCCCTGAACCGGCCCCAAAGATCATGGTTGCCAGCCAGCCTAAGTCAAGCATGCCGGTAAAGTCCACTGACGAAACGGAATTAACCGGGGTAAATGGGCAGGATGACGACCAGGACTATCAACTGCCGCCAACAAGTCTACTGACCAAGGTAGCACCAACGGATCAAACCGCTGACCTCGATGCAATTAAGGCTAACACAAAAACCTTGCAAGAGACCCTGCAGTCATTTGGGGTTCAGGCTACGGTTGAAAACGTTAGTCTGGGACCGTCAGTAACTAAGTATGAGTTGCGACCGGCCATTGGAGTGAAGGTGGCCAAAATTACCCACCTGGCTGATGATCTAGCTTTGGCCCTAGCTGCTAAGGATATCCGAATTGAGGCCCCAATCCCTGGTAAGTCGCTAGTTGGAATTGAAGTCCCCAACCAAAAAATCGCCACGGTTGGCTTTCGGGATTTGGAGGAGGCCGCGCCAAATGATGGGCGTCCCTTAGCGGTTCCATTGGGACGGACCGTTTCTGGTGATGTGATGATTGCTGATTTAACTAAGATGCCGCACCTTTTGATTGCGGGGGCAACGGGGAGCGGAAAATCCGTTGCTATCAACGTAATTTTAACCAGCATTCTGTTTAAGGCTAAGCCTAGTCGGGTTAAGATGCTCTTGATCGATCCTAAAAAGGTAGAATTATCGGTTTACAACGGGATTCCCCATCTTCTTTCACCGGTTGTCTCCGATCCAAAGAGGGCTGCCCGTGCCCTAGCTAAGGTGGTGGCCGAAATGGAACGCCGTTATGAATTATTTGCGGCCTTTGGGATTCGCAACCTAGCGGGGTATAATCAGCGTGTAAGTCAGGAAGACGATGAAGATCACCGCCCACTGCCGCTAATCCTTGTGGTTGTGGACGAATTAGCAGACCTAATGATGACCGTTTCTCACGACGTTGAAGATGCCATCGTACGGATCGCGCAAATGGGACGGGCTGCCGGAATCCACATGATTTTGGCAACCCAGCGCCCATCGGTGGACGTCATTACTGGGTTAATTAAGGCTAATGTCCCATCCCGAATTGCCTTTGCCGTCTCGTCAGGGGTTGACTCCCGGACGATTTTAGATGCTAATGGCGCCGAACGCCTCTTAGGGCGGGGGGATATGCTCTTCCAACCGATTGATAAAAACAAGCCAACCCGGGTTCAGGGAGCGTTTATCTCCGACCAGGACGTAGAGGCAGTTGTCAACTTCATTAAGGAAGAGCGCGCGCCAGAATACGATGAGGAGATGGTAGTTTCAGATGCCGAGATGGAGGCAGCCGAAGAACAAGAAGCGACGGACCCCTTGTTTGATGAAGCCCTCGACTTCGTGACTGATCAACAGCGAGCATCAACGTCAATGATCCAGCGACGTTTCCGGATTGGCTATAATCGGGCCGCTCGGATCCTAGATGAGATGGAGCAACGTGGTTTCGTTTCGCCGGCTAATGGAGCTAAACCACGCGAAGTTTACCGTCAGCCAGAAAAATAGAAAGGAGTGTGACAGAAATCTGTGATTTCGTTGTCATATTTCTGCTAGCGTCAATCAGTTTTCAGTGGGGTCCGGGTGTGGATGCATTTAGAATAAAAAGGACTGTAACAGTTTTTGTTACAGTCCTTTTTTTGCTTAAATCAGTCCCAATGATGCAATGGCTCCGAAGATAAGGGAGCCAAGCATGGCAATCAGCATTAGCCAGACGGCCACCATCGTAATTTTTTGGAACCGGGTCTTCTTTTTCGGCATTGTGTTCACTCCGTTAATTTGTTTTTTTTAGTGTACCGCATTCTGTTAGCCAAGATCAAATTAGAGTTCGATATGTGGTAGAATTAACAGAATTGTATGAGAGGATGCGGTTTGTTTGAAAATGATTATTACCGAACTAGTGATGCTGCTAGGTTATGGTGTGGTGGAAATGCTGGCCAACCGCCTATTGAGGCAAAAAAAGCCGGCTCGCCGGCTTTTGTGGGCCTGGACCATCATACTATTGATAAGTAGCTTTTGGAACCTTGGTTTCTACTGGTTTGCTTATCCGATGATTGGGTGGATGCTGATTGGGATTGGAATGGTTGTTCGCCAGCTAGTGGCCAATCATCAGTTTTTGTATCAGCGGTTCTGGCCGGCCTTTTGGCGTCTGAGTGTGTTCTTTTGGACGGTAATCTTCATACTATCCCTGTTTTCTTGGAACCTCCCCGTTGTATAACTAAACAAGGCCCCCTGCGTGACCGGATAATTCCGACCACTAGGGGGCTTTTTTGTAACTAATGGTAATGGAAACGCAATCTTTAGTATCCATCACTTTTTCTTAAGGAATTAATCATTGGTACCCGTGGTGAGAAGTGGGGGAATGTGGTAGACTGTTGGTGTAGTTTTTAACTTGGGGGGTGAGTCACCGTGTTCATGGGCGAATACACGCACACAATTGACGATAAGGGCCGGTTGATCATTCCCGCCAAATTCCGTTCGCAATTGGGGGATGCTTTTGTCATCACTCGGGGACTAGACCACTGTTTATATGGCTACCCGCTGATCGAGTGGCAAGCCGTTCAGCAACGACTTGCCAGTTTGCCATCAACCAACGCTAGCGCCCGGAAATTGGTTCGTTATTTTTATGCTGCCGCCAGTGAGTGTCAGTTTGATAAACAAGGACGAGTTAATCTGCCTACCAACCTGATACAACACGCCTTTTTAGAGAAGGACTGCGTTGTGATCGGGGTGGCTTCTCACTTTGAAATTTGGGATGCCGACCGGTGGGCAAACTACCAAGATGATGCAGCAAGCAATTTTGATCAGTTAGCAGCTGGTTTTGATGGGCTTAGCTTTTAGAAGGGGAACGAGATGGCAGAATTTAATCACGTAACAGTCTTACTACATGAAGCCGTCGCGGGTCTGGCGATTAAGCCCGAGGGAGTTTATGTGGATGCCACCCTTGGCGGTGGTGGTCACAGTGGTCTCATTTTAAGCCACCTGACTAGCGGCCACCTGTATTCTTTTGACCAGGATGAAACGGCGATTCGTTTCAATCAGGAGCACTTAAAAGAAGCACTGGATAGTGACAAGTTAACACTAATTCAATCTAATTTCCGCAACCTAAGGGAAGCTCTTTTAAAGCAGGGGGTTACTCGAATTGATGGAATCGTCTATGACCTCGGGGTTTCATCGCCCCAGTTTGACGACGCCAAGCGAGGTTTTTCGTACCAACACGATGCGCCGCTTGACATGCGAATGAACCAGGGACAGTCATTATCGGCTTACCAGGTAGTTAACGAATGGTCCTACCAGGAGCTGGTGCGAATTTTATACCGCTATGGGGAAGAAAAGTTTGCCAAGCAAATTGCCCGTTCAATTGAGCGACACCGTCAAAAACAGCCGATTGAAACAACCTTTGAATTAACTGAAATCGTTAAGGAAGCAATTCCGGCAGCCGCTCGGCGGCACGGGGGACACCCGGCCAAGAAGACTTTTCAGGCGATTCGGATTGCCGTTAACGACGAATTAGGGGCATTAGAAGCATCATTGGAACAAGCCTTAAGTCTTTTAAAGATTGGGGGACGAATCTCCGTGATCACCTTCCAGTCTTTGGAAGACCGGTTGGTAAAGGCGATGTTCAAGGAACGAACGACCCTTCCTGAACTTCCACCGGGTCTACCTGTCATTCCACAAGACGCCCAGCCCGATTTCAAGTTAATTAATAAAAAACCGATACTCCCGACTGAAGAAGAGCTTGCTCAAAACCATCGGGCGCACAGTGCTAAACTTCGCGTGATTGAAAGAACCAAATAAAGATAGGTAGTGGAAAAAATGGCATCGAATACAGCACAACAATTAACCAATCCGGCCCAGGACCCGGCCCAGCAGATTCAACCAAGTCCGGCGCCTCAACCCCAGTCAAAACGGGTTCCCTTGTCAACCTTTGAAAAGTTGACAATTGCCTTGGCCTGTGTCCTAGTAATTGGGTTGACGATTTCCTTGGTCTCAACCAAGATTCAGACGACAAGTCGTCAGCAGGTATTACAAACAATTCAGCAAAAGATTGCAACCCAGACCAGTCAAAACACGAGCCAGCGCCAGCAAATTGGGGAATTAACCAGTCAGGATCACTTAAAGAAGGTGGCCAAGAAGTATGGGTTAACGGATTCAAATGCTAGTGTAAGGAACGTTAATAAGTAATGGTCAAGTGGAAGCAAAAAAAACGAACGATAAATGGGGAAAACAGGCGGGACCGCAAGACCTTTGGAATGTGGTTGTTTGTGATTGCGGCCAGTATCTTTATTCTATTTACCGTTCGTTTTAGTTATATTGCCATTTTTAAGGATGTACAAAACCACGATCTCAAAACACGGGCGACCAAACTCTATACCAGTTCACAGATAATTCAGGCTAAGCGAGGGACCGTTTACGATGCCGAAGGGAATCCGATTGCTACCGATACCAGTAGATATACAGTTTACGCTATTTTAGACTCAAATTACCGTTTATCAACTGGTAAACCCTTGTATGTAACCAACAAAAAAAAGACGGCTAAAGTATTAGCTAAGTACCTGGGTTTAAGTGAGTCTCAAGTGGTCAAGATTCTTTCCCCAAGCAGTAAGAAGGTTTTCCAGGTGCAATTTGGAACGGCAGGGTCTGATCTCTCCGTTGCCACCATGGAGAAGATCAAGAAGGCTAACCTACCTGGGATCAACTTTATCCAGACTCCCGCACGTGAATACCCGGAAGGTAACTTTGCAAGTCAGCTTCTGGGGATAACGACGTTAAAGAATAACACCAAGACCGGGACGACCACCCTAGTCGGTAAGATGGGCCTGGAGGGCTACTTTAATAAGCAGCTAACCGGGGCAAATGGTTATCGGACCGTTAAACAAGACGTCTATGGTTATCAACTAGCTGATTCGACTACGAATGGACGTAAGGTAGAGAATGGTGACAACATTACCACCACCCTAAATAACAAGGTTCAACACCAAATGGAAACCTTAGTTACCAAGGTCGAAAGGGCAACCCAAGCCGAGGGGCTAACGGCGGTCGTGATGGAAGCTAAGACGGGAAAGATTATAGCCGCTACCCAGCGGCCGAATATGAACTCGTCAAATCCGTCTTGGACCAACGCTTTGACCCAGGATACTTTTGAGCCTGGGTCAACGATGAAGGTGCTGGCCTTGGCAGCCGCCATTAATAGTGGTCACTTCAACCCCAATGCAACTTATAAATCAGGGACCTTTTCGCTGGGTGGTGGTAAGATTACTGACTGGGTAGTCAGTGGCTGGGGAAACATTACCTATAAGGAAGGTTTCTATCGTTCTTCCAATGTTGGCTTTGCTCATGTGGAACAAAACATGGGTGCTAAAACGTGGATGAAGTACATTAAACGTTTTGGCCTCTTAAAAAAGGTTAACGTGTACGGAATGGGCAACGAGACCGCCGGCTACACCACCTACAAGGGTAAATTAGAGCAGGCCAATACCGCATTTGGTCAGGGAATCACCGTTAATGTGATGGAGCTGATGCAGGCTTTTACCGCCGTTGCCAACAACGGTGAGATGGTTAAACCATACTGGATTGAAAAGATTACTAATCCTAATACCGGTAAAACGGTTGAGAAGACAACGACCACGGTGGTGGGCCACCCAATCTCTTCTTCAACCGCTAAGCAGGTTCGCAAGTATATGCAAGGGGTAATATACAACAAGGTTGGAACTGGGCAGGCCTACAAGGTTGATGGATATCGAATCGCCGGTAAAACTGGGACCGCCCAGATTGCGGGGACCAACGGCTATGAACGGGGGACGAATGATTACATTTATTCCTTTGTTGGTTTTGCTCCGGCTAAGGACCCTAAGTATATTATTTACCTATCGATGAAGAAGCCAAAGAAGTTGACGCAGGCTGCTGAAACTAATCTATCTTCAATATCGACACCGATCATCAAGTACTTGTTGGACCAAGCCAAGCTGAAAGACGAGGGTCAACAAGGGGTCGTTAAGATTGGTAATTACGTTGGTGAGGATGCCCAAACGGCCCAAGCGGACCTGACGAAAAAGAAGATTCAGGTAACGGTGGTCGGCAGTGACAAAAAAATCACCGCCCAATCACTTGAGGCTGGGAAAGAAGCGATCATTAACAGCCGAATGATTCTAATGACCGGTGGGACCATGACGATGCCAGACATCACCGGTTGGTCGCAAGCAGATGTTTCTCGGTTAGCCCAAATAATGAGCTTGAAGATAACTTCGTCGGGAAGCGGCTACGTAAGTAATCAGTCACTCAGTGCGGGCGCTGTTGTTAAGGAGGGCGCAGTACTGAAGGTTACTTATAAGGCAAAGTAAGTGGAAGAGAAGAAAATAATTAATTTGGAGGCAAATGAATGAGTATCTTGGTAGCGGGCTTAACCCTGGTGAGTGCATTTCTAATCACCTTTTTGTTAATGCCGAGTTTGATCCGCTATTTTCGGTCAAAAAAAGAGGGACAACAGATCAGGGAAGAGGGGCCAACTTGGCATGAAGTAAAGGCCGGGACCCCAACAATGGGGGGGCTACTATTTGTGGTCGCCGCCCTCCTGACCTGCTTATGGGTGGGGGCCTGGCAGGGTCTTTTAAACGGGACCTTAGGGGCGCTGTTGTTCACCCTGGTGGCCTACGCATTGATCGGAATGTGGGACGATTCGATCAAAATCTTTAACCATCAAAATGAAGGGTTTAAGCCCTGGCAAAAGTTCTTGGCCCAGGTTATAGGGGCAATGATTTTTGTGGTTATTTACCAGCACGAAGGCTTTCAGATGGGCTTTGGGCTGAGTGATTGGGGTTGGTTATATGCTCTGTTCAGTATCTTTTGGATGGTTGGGTTTTCTAATGCCGTTAACTTAACGGACGGCCTGGATGGACTAGTAACTGGGCTGGCAACAATTTCCTTTGCTGCCTACCTAATCCTCGCCCTAGTTCAGGGGCAGGCCGAAGTGGCACTCTTTTGTTTAGCCATGATCGGCGCGCTACTAGGCTTTTTCCCCTTCAACCACAAGCCGGCTAAGATCTTCATGGGTGACATGGGATCTCTGTCGTTGGGAGCTAGTCTGGCTGCCGTGGCGCTCTTGTTACACCACGAGTGGTCACTTTTGATCATCGGGATCGTTTATGTCTTAGAAACCCTGTCGGTGATCTTGCAGGTAACCTACTTCCGGCGAACCGGCAAGCGTCTTTTCAAGATGACGCCAATTCACCACACCTTTGAAATGATGGGGTGGAGCGAATGGAAGATTGATGGCGTTTTTTGGCTGGTTGGATTAATCGCTAGTGCCCTTAGTGTGGCAACAATTTTATTTTTTGGATAATGATTTGAGTATTTGAGGTACGATCGTGAAGCAAATTAAGGATTATCAAGGTAAGAAGGTTCTAGTTCTCGGGTTTGGGATTAGCGGGATCAACGCCGCTAAGCTACTGGTAAAGCTGGGAGCAACGGTGGTTGCAAATGATAAGCAGGTTCCTGAAGATCCCAGTGTGGTTGAAGGGTTAAAGGCCGCCGGGATTAAGACAATTACGGGGGAAAACCCGCTTAGCTTGAGCGAAGAAGGGTTTGACTTGATGGTTAAAAACCCAGGAATCCCATATGATACACCGTTGGTGGCGGCCTTTGTCAAAAGGGGCACCCCAATCATTACTGAACTTGAGTTGGGGGCCAAAATTTTTGAAGGGCGCCTAATCTCTGTAACTGGTTCCAACGGGAAGACGACAACGACGACTCTTCTGGAGCAAATGATTGCCCAGGATAATCCGAACCGGGTTGCTTACGCCGGCAACATCGGAGTTTCATTTTCAAAGGTTGCCCAAGAATTGGGGAAAGACGATACGATTGTGACCGAGGCCTCGAGCTTTCAGCTCCTTGGCGCCCCGACCTATCATCCTCACATTGCCGTAATCACTAACATCTTTGCTAACCACATGGACTACCATAAGACGCGTCAAAATTATATTGATGCCAAGCTTGGGATCACCCGTAACCAGACTAAGGACGATTACCTGGTGATTAACTGGGACAACGAAGAATGGCAGGAACTTTCCAAGCGTACTAACGCTACGGTTGTTCCGTTTTCTCGTTTGGACAAGTCCGAAGAAGGGGCCTACCAACGCGAAGGTGATCTGTACTGGAAGAATGAAAGGATCATGGCCGCTAAGGATGTGACCATGATTGGTCCTCAAAACATCGAGAACGCCTTGGCAGCTATTGCGGCAGCTAAGGTGGCCGGGGTGAAAAATGAAGCAATTGTTCGGGTTCTGACTACCTTTACTGGGGTCCGGCACCGCCTCCAGTACGTAATGGAATATGAGGGACGCCGTTTTTACAACGATTCAAAGTCAACCGACATTGAAGCAACCGAAGTGGCTCTGCAGGGCTTCAGCCAGCCGGTAATTCTTTTAGCTGGGGGACTTGACCGGGGTTACAGCTTCGAACGCCTGGTTCCGTACTTTAAGCAACACGTCAAGGCACTGATTGTCTTTGGTGAGTGTAAGGATAAGATGAAGGAAGCGGGTCAAGCGGCTGGAATTAAAACGATTATTGAGAGTCAGGATGTAGTTACGGCGGTTCCAGAAGCTTGGAAGCTAAGCGAATCAGGGGATGTTATCTTGCTTTCGCCAGCTAATGCCAGTTGGGACCAGTTCCCAAACTTTGAGATCCGTGGGGATCGCTTCATTGAAGCAGTTGAAAAGCTAACGGGTAAAAAGGAGGAAGACTAATGCGGTTAATGGTTTCCGGTGGGGGAACTGGGGGACATATCTACCCGGCTTTGGCCCTTATTGAACGCTTGAAGCAGGTTGAACCTGATACGGAGGTCTTGTATGTTGGGGCAGCCCGCGGTCTTGAGACTAAGATTGTCCCTAAGGCCGGCTTAAAGTTAGAGACCATGCGGGTACAGGGGTTCCGGCGTAGCCTGTCCCTTGAGAACTTTAAGACCGTTTACCTCTTCCTGAAGGCTGTTTCACAAGCGAAAAAACTGATTAAAGATTTTCGCCCTGACGTGGTTCTTGGAACTGGAGGTTATGTTTCCGGGGCGGTCCTCTATGCGGCCGCTAAGATGGGAATACCAACGGTCATCCATGAGCAAAATTCCGTCGTGGGGGTGACCAATAAGTTTTTGGCCCGTTACGTTGATGAAGTTGCGATTGCCTTTGAGGCGGCAAAAGGTCAATTTGGCAAGGCATCTGTGACAATGACTGGGAACCCGCGGGCTCAACAAGTTGTTCAGCGGACCAACTCGACTTACTCGTGGAAAAAAGATGGCTTAAAGGATGGGGTTGCGACCATGATGATCTTTGGTGGCTCTCAGGGAGCCCCGAAGATCAACCAAGCGGTAGTTGAGGCCATTCCAACCTTTAACCAGCAGCCCTACCAGGTTATCTTCGCGACTGGGCAAAACCGTTATAACGATGTAATGGAGCTTTTGAAGGGGCAGTCAATTGGTGAAAACGTCAAGGTAGTTCCGTACATTAATGATATGCCCGATAAACTCCCTCACGTTGATGTCCTGGTGTCACGAGCGGGAGCAACCACGATCGCTGAGGTTACGGCCCTGGGAATCCCAACGATTTTGATCCCATCACCGTACGTAACGGCTAACCACCAGGTCAAAAACGCGGAGGCTTTGGTGAAAAAAGGGGCTGCACTGATGATCCTAGAAGATCAATTGGATGGACGTTCCTTAATTTCGCAGGCAAACCACTTAATGAATGACACTGTAGCCCGACAGAAGATGGCTGATAATGCTAAGCAGGTTGGACACCCAGACGCAAGTGACCAATTAATCGCCGTTTTGAAAAAGGCAATTTCCGACCACTATAAGTAATAAGTAGAAAGAAGGGGGATCATGGCCAGATCAAAGGGCAATCGTGATCATCAACGTTATGCTGAACGCCTGGCAACTTTAGAGGCGCAGAGTGTCATTGATGGTCGCAAGCAATTTAAAAAGCGCCACCGGGGGCTCAAAAAGGACCTGCCCAAGTTGCGTGCTTACCAGATAAAAAGCAATGCGGGCCGGGCACTTTCAGTCCTAATCCCCTTTATTATTATTTTAGTGGTAATGTTCTACGTGGTTTCACCCCTTTCAAAGATCACGCGAGTTAAGGTTGTGGGTAACGAGGATTTAACGAGCTATCAGGTGGAAAAGGCAAGTGGAATTCGGTCCGGCGCCTTTATTTGGCGGATTATCTTCGACCAGGCAAACGTATCTAGACAGGCCCAGGGGAATAATCCGCAAATTAAGGGTTTAAAAGTTAGTTTGAGTGGTCCCCAGGCGGTTAAGGTCACCGTAACCGAGAATCCGGTAATTGGAATTGTTAATCATAACGGTCACCAGGAGCTTCTGTTAGCGACAGGAGAGTATCAGACGATTAATGGGAAGTTAAATAATTTCATTACCTACGCAGGTTTTAATAAACATGAGTACCTGTTAAAGCAGACGGCCCAGCAAATTGGGCAGCTACCGGAAACCATCCGCCAGGGAATTTCTCAGGTAGCCTATAGCCCAACCAAGACCAATAATGAGCGACTAAAGATTTACATGAACGATGGCAACACCGTTTTGGCTAATGCTTCAACCCTGGGTAATAAAATGAAGTACTATCCATCAATTGTCACCAACATGAGTGGGGCGGGTGTTATCGACTTACAAGTTGGCGCTTACTCATATGCTTACGGTAACAAGAATAAATAAATACGGAACCGTATTCATTTTTGACCATCTAGGGGTTTTTGGATAAGGAGTTTCTGTGTTAGAATTTATACTAACTAAAAGTATAAACCAGAGGGATGTTCCCTTACTTTTAAGTAATTTGGTTTTAGGAGGTTCCAGGAGAAATGAACGATTCACACATCTACGTAGGATTAGATATTGGAACCACCTCGATTAAGGCACTCGTCTGTGAGGACGTTAAGGGTGAACTAAGGGTTGTAGGCGTCGGCACGCAACCGACTGGTGGACTTAGTCGGGGCGTGATTGTCGATATCGAGAAGACAGCCCACGCCATTCAAGCTGCGGTTCGTCAAGCAACGGATAAATCTGGCATTGACATTGATAAGGTGATCGTTGGTTTGCCGGCGAATTACCTCCAGATGACCGAGGTTCACGGAATGATTACTGTGGCCAGCCAGGGGCAACCGCGTGAAATTATCAACCAGGACGTCATCGATGTTGCAAGGGCTGCAATGACGCAGAACCTACCTCCAGAACGGGAGGTGATCGACCTTATTTTGCGTGATTTTGCCGTTGATGACTTTAACAAGATTGAAGATCCCCGGGGAATGGTTGCCGTTCGTTTAGAGCTACGGGCAACGATGTACTCAGGACCGAAGACGATTGTCCACAATACTAAGAAGGCGGTCGCCTTAGCAGGGCTTAAGATTCAAGATCTCGTGGTAGCTCCGATTGCTACCGGCTTTGAATTATTAAGCGATGGTGAACAAGACTTTGGTACAATTTTGGTTGACCTAGGGGGTGGACAAACCACCACCAGCATCATTCATGATCACCAGCTTAAGTTTGCCTACGTTGATCCGGAGGGGGGAAACCTAATTACCCACGACATCTCAACGGTGTTAAATACTTCCCAGCGCAACGCCGAACAGCTCAAGCGTGACCATGGTTACGCTGATTCACGTCAGGCGAGTGATGAGGTTCAATTAGCCGTTGACGTTGTGGGTAAGAACCAGCCGGTTAATTATAGCGAAAAGTACTTAGCTGAAGTGATTGAGGCTCGGGTACGCCAGATTTTTGAACGTTCCCAAAAGAAGCTTCAATCAATCAATGTTCCGCAGTTGCCTGGGGGTGTTGTTCTTCTCGGCGGTGTTGCGATTCTACCTGGAATTAAGGAGATCGCAAGTGAGTACTTCGATGGTAACGTGAAGGTTTATATTCCTGATCAAATGGGAGTTCGTCACCCGAGTTTTGCCCTTTCAATTGCCCTTTGTAAGTATGAAGACGACTTGCATGATGTTGACCAACTCTTGAAAGAAACGGTCCACCAGGAGGGAAACTTTGCTAGTGTGGTTCACCAGGTTGTTCAACAACAGCAAGCACCGGTGAGCCAGCGAGCTGCTCAATCACAACCAGCTCGTCGCCTGACTCAGAATAATCAGCCGAGTCGGGCTCCGCACCCAATACAAACGGAACCCCAAGAACAACCAACTAGTGAACAATCAACAAAGAAGAAAAAGAATAAATTTGTAGATTTTTTCAGTAACTTCTTTGATTAGAACTGATAACGACGGAGGAAATAGTCATGGATAACGCAACCAACGAACTCGAGCAATTACAACCAGCAGGCGCCCGGATTAAGGTGATTGGTGTCGGTGGGGGTGGTGGTAACGCCGTCAACCAAATGATCAACGAAAATGTTGATGGGGTTGACTTCATCGTTGCCAATACCGACCTGCAAGCCCTAGAAGGATCCCACGCCAAGACTAAGCTCCACCTAGGGCCGAAGCTGACCCGGGGACTCGGAGCGGGTTCCAACCCGGAAGTCGGGGCCAAGGCTGCTCAGGAGAGCGAGTCTGAAATCACCAAGGCTCTTGATGGTGCCGATATGGTCTTCGTAACCGCCGGAATGGGCGGGGGGACCGGTACCGGGGCTGCTCCGGTGATTGCAAAGATCGCCAAGGACTCTGGCGCTTTGACCGTCGGGGTTGTAACGCGACCGTTCTCCTTTGAAGGGACGCGCCGGGCTAAGCTAGCCGCTGATGGGCTGGAAAACCTAGAGAAAAATGTTGATACCCTAATCGTGGTATCAAATGACCGCCTGTTAGAAATCATTGATAAGAAGACACCAATGATGGAAGCCTTCAAGGAAGCAGATGATGTCTTACGCCAGGGGGTCGAAGGGATCTCCGATTTAATCACTAATCCAGGGTACATCAACCTTGACTTTGCCGACATTCGCCATACGATGACAAACCAAGGAGCAGCCTTGATGGGAATTGGGGCTGCTGGCGGTGAAGAACGGGCTAAGGAAGCCACAAAACGGGCGATCTCCTCACCACTTTTGGAAGTCTCCATTGATGGAGCGGAACACGTCTTAGTTAACGTTACCGGGGGTAAGGACCTTTCAATGACTGAAGCCGAAGACGCCTCTAGCGTAATTCGTCAGGCCGCTAACACTAACGTTGACATTACCTTTGGGATGGCAATCGATGAAACCTTGAATGATGAGATCCGGGTGACTGTGATCGCAACTGGGATTGACAGGACCAAGCAGGATAACGATAAGGAAGAAGTCACTACGCAAACTCAAGCCCCGGCCCAACCAGCTTCTCAAACCCCGGTTCAGCCCCGCGTAATAGTGCAACCACAGGAAAACGCGGCGCCGGTATCTGAAACCAGTGAAGCACCAGTTAACAACGATCCGTTCCAAAACTGGAATGAGGACCTAGGCAATGATCTGGAAGGCGATGCACGTCGAGCAGACTTCAACCATGTCAAGAAGCCAACCTTCAGCGTTCAAGATGATAACTTATCTAACGTTGATGATGGGGACGATGATCTTTCAACGCCGGCTTTCTTTAAGAATCGACGTAAGTAAAAAGGGATAATAAAAAAGAACTGATTGGAGGAACGGCTCATGGCAAATTTCTTTAAGAAAATTTTTTCAGACTTAGATGAGGAACCTGAAACGTCCGAGTATTACGAAGAACCACAGCCGGAGCCAGCTCCGGTACCGGCACCGGTAGTATCACGTTCAAATAAAGTTGTCTCGATCAATAACGCTCGGGTGTCTCAGCAAAACCTTTCAAGTAAGATTGAGCTGATTGAACCCCGGGTATATGGTGATGGTAAGGAGATCGTAAACCACTTATTGAATGGTAACGCCGTAATTGTTAACTTTGACCAGATGGATACCAAGGTGGCCTTCCGGATTGTAGAATACATGAAGGGGGCAACTTATGCTATCAACGGAAAGATCGAACGAATTGACGCAGAGATTTTCTTATGCACCCCCCAGCGCTTTGAAATTTCGGGTAAACTAGCCCCGAATCATTCAAGGGACGGATTGGATGATGGTAGAGGAGAGCAGTATTGATCATTTCCTTAATTATGTGGGCGCTAATCCGCCTGTTAAACTTGTATAGCTTATTAATTGTTATTTGGTGCCTATTAACTTGGTTCCCGGGGGCCATGGATAGTTCCTTAGGACGCTTTTTAGGGCGTCTGGTGGGACCGTACCTGAGCTTCTTTGAGCGGATAATTCCTCCACTGGGGGGAATTTCATTTGCCCCGGTGGTGGCCCTGATTGTGATTTACTTTGCCCAGTATGGGGTTCAAATGGTTGGGCAAATTCTGATCAATCTTTTGTAGGGGGAACAAGATGGCTGAGGAAAATGTCACGCAACACTTTCGGGAGGATGAAGCCCCGTTTATTGATCAGGTTAATGATTGGCTGACGACAGCCGGTGATCAGTACCGTCCCGTTTTGACCCCCTTTTTAAACCCACGCCAGCGCTACATTGTACGGGTACTGACTAACAGACAAGACGAGGTTAAAGTAGCCTTTTTCGGGGGCTATCCCGGGGCGGAAATGCAACGGGGACTTGCATATCCGGCCTACTATCAGCCGAGCGAGAATGATTTTGATCTACAGTTGCTGGAAATTAACTACCCGCAAAAATTTGCCCAACTTCATCATCGCCAAGTGATGGGCGCTGTTTTATCAACTGGGGTTGAGCGTGGGGCATTTGGTGACATCATCACATGGGATAATCATTGGCAGATAGTTGTGGAGCAACCGTTGACCCAATATCTGATTCAGCAGGTCACTTCAATTGGAAAAACAAAGGTCCGTTTAGAGGAACGTGACTTACAAGAGGCCCACGCACCTGAAGAAGATTGGGAAGAGGTTGTTACAACCGTTGCTTCATTGCGGCTTGATGCCGTGGTAGCAGCTAGTTTTAATTACTCAAGGAACCGTGCCAAGCAGCAGATTGAACGCGGGCGGGTGCGAGTTAACTGGGAAAAAATTGAACGCCCAGACTTTGAATTAGCAAACCGAGATTTAATTTCGGTTCGTCACGGGGGACGAATCCGGATTCAAGAACAATTAGGGTTCAACCGTCATGATAGAAGGCGGGTCCGGTTGGCCGTCGTTCATGCTTAGCGGACAGTGATTGGAGGAAGTAGTATGGCTTTAACAGCGGAAAACATTACGAGCAAGAAATTTGATACCAAGATGCGTGGTTATAACCAGGCTGAGGTGAGTGCCTTCTTAAAGGAGGTTGCCGCAACCGTTACGGATTTAATGAATCAAAACCGGGAGTTGCAAGAAGAGGTTCGGGCGAATGAAGAAAAGCTGAAGTACTTTTCCGACTTAAAGGATTCATTAAATAAGTCCATCCTGGTAGCCCAAGAGGCGGCCGACAAGGTTAAAAACAATGCTAAAAAGGAAGCTGAGATCACGATTCGCGAAGCCCAAAAGCAGGCGACGGATATCGTGGCGGCAGCGAATGATAAGGCTAACCTGGTGATTGAAAAGGCTGCTAGTTCCACACGAAAGCTGACTACGGAAACCAACGACTTGAAGAAGCAGACCCGGATCTTCCGGCAACGCTTGCAGGTGATGTTAGAATCACAGTTGGAAGTGGCTAAGTCTAGCGAGTGGGATGAGCTATTGGCTAACGATGATATTTCCAAATACGATGAAATTGAAAAGATTTTGGGATCCAATCTTGACAAGAATTCTGAGGTCAGTGTAGAATCAACTCCAATAGCCGAAGAAAAACCGAGTAGTCAAGCACCAGCCGCGTCCAGTTCAGAGACGACGGCGCCGGCTAAGACGGTGGTCATCTTTCCGGACGGGGAAAGTAAGTAGGTAAAGATTGAAACGATGATAAAAGCATTGATGGGAACCAGTGAGAAGTGTTGACGATTAAGCGAGCCGGTGATTGGTGTTAGACCGGTATCAAGGCCTTCAAACTAATCATCCCAGAGCGTGGTGCTGAAAGTAGTAAGGGCCACCGGTTCATGACCGTTACCAAATGACAAAGCAAGGGACTATTCTCCCTTGAAATTTGGGTGGTACCACGAGTGCGTCTCGTCCCTTGGTGGACGGGGCGCTTTTTGTTTTTTATCAACGAGTTCGAAAACAGAGAAGAGGAATTTAAGATGCGCATTAAGGACACCTTGAACCTTGGAAAGACCAAGTTCCCAATGCGGGGACGCCTTCCAGAAACGGAAGCACAGCGAGAAGCACTGTGGGAAGAAAACAAGGTTTACGAGCAACGACAAAAGTTAAATGAGGGCAAGCCAAGCTTTGTGCTCCACGATGGCCCTCCGTACGCTAACGGGCCGATCCACATTGGCCACGCAATGAACAAGATTTCAAAGGACTTCATCGTCCGCTATAAGTCGATGACTGGCTATCGGGCACCGTACGTTCCAGGTTGGGATACCCACGGGTTGCCGATTGAACACCAATTAACTAAGGCTGGTTACGACCGTAAGAAGATGAGCCTGACTGAATTCCGAAACCTGTGTCACAAGTACGCTTTGGAACAAGTTGAAATCCAAAAGAAGGGCTTCAAGCGCCTTGGGGTAAGTGGGGAATGGGACCACCCATATCTAACCCTAGCTAAGGAATTTGAAGCGGCTCAAATCAAAGTTTTCGGTGCCTTTGCTAAGAAGGGACTCTTGTATCAAGCTAAGAAGCCAGTTTACTGGTCTTGGTCATCGGAATCGGCCTTGGCTGAAGCTGAAGTTGAATATCACGATGTTGTTGCCAAGACGGCCTTCTTTACCGAACAGGTCAAAGACGGGAAGGGGCTGTTAGATTCAGATACCTACCTGGTTGGCTGGACCACAACGCCGTGGACGATTCCGGCTTCTGAAGCCGTTGCCGTAAGTGCCGATTACGAATACGCACTGATTAAGCCAAGCGGAAGTGACCGTAAGTATGTGGTGGCATCCAGCTTACTTGGCGACTTGGCCCCAAAGTTTAACTGGGATGACTACCAAGTTATCAAGACCTTCAAGGGGGCCGAAATGGAAGGGATGACCACCCGCCACCCGTATATTGATCGGGAACTGCTTGTGGGGGTCGCTGATTATGTCACCGATGACGCCGGGACAGGACTTGTTCACACTGCTCCAGGCTATGGGGATGACGACTATCACTTTGGGAAGAAGTATGGTCTGCCAATCTTTGCGCCAATGAATGACCGGGGGATCCTGACCGCCGAAAACGGGCCGGAGTTTGACGGAGTCTTCTACCAGGATGCCGATGATATTTCGCTACGCCTGTTGGAGGAACACGACGCCCTCCTGTTAGAGGAAGACTTAAAACACTCCTATCCGTTTGACTGGCGGACTAAGAAGCCGATCGTTTTCCGGGCTACTGACCAGTGGTTTGTTTCAATCGATAAGATGCGCGATGAAATCTTAAACGCCGTTGATGAGGTTACTTATTACCCATCTTGGGGGAAGGTTCGCCTGCGTAACATGCTTAAGGATCGTGACGACTGGGTTATTTCCCGGCAGCGTGTTTGGGGGGTTCCGTTGCCGATCTTCTACGCTGAAGATGGTACGCCAATCATGACTGAAGAAACGATCAACCATGTTTCCGACCTTTTCCGTGAATACGGATCGAATGTCTGGTTTGAACGGGAAGCAAAGGACCTTCTACCAGAAGGGTTCATTTCTGAACACTCCCCGAATGGTAAGTTCACCAAGGAAACTGACATTATGGACGTGTGGTTTGATTCTGGTTCTTCTCATCAGGGAGTTCTGGCCGAACGTGATTACTTGACCTACCCATCTGACATGTACTTGGAAGGTTCTGATCAATACCGGGGCTGGTTCAACTCTAGTTTAATTACCTCGGTGGTTGTTTCGGGCCATGCTCCGTACAAGTCCGTTCTCTCCCAAGGGTTTACCCTTGACCAAAACGGTAAGAAGATGTCCAAGTCCTTAGGGAACGTCATCGATCCGAACAAGGTGGTCAAGCAAATGGGGGCTGAAATTATTCGCCTCTGGGTAATGTCGGCTGATACTTCTGTCGACGTTCGTGTTTCCATGGAAACCTTGCAGCAGATGTCGGAAGCTTACCGCAAGCTCCGGAATACCTTCCGCTTCTTACTTGCCAACACAAGCGACTTTGGTCCGGATAATTTTGTAGCCTACGAAAAACGTGAGGCTGTCGACCAATACATGACGGTTAACTTTAACCGCTTCTTAGCCGAGATGCGGGATAACTTCGACCGCTACGACTTCTTGGATGCCTACAAGCGCTTGATCAACTTTGTTAATAACGACCTTTCCTCTTTCTACATGAACGTAGCCAAGGACGTCTTGTATATTGAAGCCAAGGACTCTCATGTTCGTCGTTCAATGCAGACGGTCTTCTATGAAATTCTTAGTGGGATGACGCGCCTGTTGACGCCGATTTTGCCACACACAACTGAAGAGGTTTGGTCATACATGGATGAACCAGAGGAATTCGTTCAGTTGACCGAAATTCCGGAAGCACGTTCATTTGAAAATGGTGACGCCCTGCTTGAAAAGTGGGAAGGCTTCATGGAATTACGTTCTCACGTTTTGAAGGCTTTAGAGGAGGCCCGTAACCAAAAGTTAATTGGGCGGTCCCTAGAGGCTAGTGCGGATGTTTACCTGACGGATTCACAACGGGAGCTCCTGGAGAACCTCGGGACCGATGCAGGTCTCTTGTTTGGGGTATCTAAGCTAAGCCTGTATCCCGCAAGTGATGCCCCGGCAGATGCCGAAAGCTTCGACGATAACTTTGCCGTTAAGATTCAACCGGCCAGCGGGACGGTGTGTGATCGGTGCCGAATGACCAAGGAAGATGTTGGCTCTGACTCGGCCTACCCACAACTCTGTGCTCACTGCGCAAGCATCGTGCGGGAAAACTTCCCGGAAACGGTTGAAGAAGGATTAGAAAAGTAGTTGCTACTTCGGTAGTGGTGTAAAATAAGGAGTACGTGAGAAGGGGTCGAAGAGACCTAGTTTAACACTCCTTGACAAGGCCCCTAACGTTCGTATTAATGACGGGCGTTAGGGGCTTTCTTGTACTAAGTGAGAAAGAAATATAGAAGTAGGTGAACTAATGATTCAAGCAACCATTAAAAGCTACGACCCAACTAAGGGGTGGGGGTACCTAACTACCCCAATGGACGGAGATGTGTTCTTTTCCCGGCGGGCTGTTGAAGGAGGTAAGCGACTCCTAATTCAAAAGGGGCAGACGGTCTCAATGGTGATTGTCCAAGGACAACACGGTCCGCAGGCGGCCCACGTCAAAATTTTAGAAGGGGGGATTTAAAATGAACTTTGAAGAAAAGGTACTGGAAAATCAGCCAATCTTTTCCGGCCGCCTGATTGACGTGGAAGTGCAAACGGTATTAACCCCGGCGGGAAACCAGGCGACCCGGGAGGTGGTTCATCACGCCCCGGCCGTTGCTATTTTGGCCATTACAAATGATGGTAAGATTCTGCTGGAAAAGCAGTGGCGGGCTCCAATTAAGGAGGTAACCTTAGAAATTCCAGCCGGTAAAGTTGATGACCGTGATAAGGGAGACCTTTTAGCCGCTGCTAAGCGGGAGCTGAACGAGGAGACCGGTCTTGAAGCGCGGACTTTTGAAAAAATCAACGCTACTGCCAGCTCAGTTGGTTTTTCTGATGAAATCATTACTCTCTTTATTGCAAAGGGCCTCACTCCCGTCAAGCATACCCTCCCAAAGGACCGGGACGAAGAGTTAAGCCTTGAAGCGGTTAGTTTAAAAGAGGCCGTGGAAATGATTAACAGTGGCCAGATTATTGATATGAAAACGGCGATGGCCATTTATTACTGGGCAAGCCAACAGGGGGTTTAGATGGACGAACACCAAGAGGAAATGAGCCGGCGCCGCAACCGTCGGCAACAATCAAGTGCGGGACAGGAACCCGTGACAAGTGGTGTGCAGATGACACGTCAAGAGAGCCTGGAGTTAGCTAAAAAAGAGCGCCAAGAAGCGGCTACCAAGCGGCTGAAAAGGCGGCTTAACTGGGTGATTTTTGGGCTAATTGTGGCGATTATCATCGTCTATTTGATTCTCTTTTTTGTTGATTAGAAAGGAAGTAACATGACATTTGGAATTATTTGCGCAATGCCAGAGGAGCTGCGCGAACTAAGCGCTCAATTGAAGGATAAGCAAACCACTACCCTAGGAGGTAAGGAGTACCTGAGGGGGACAGTTGAAAACCAGGCCGTGGTACTAGTTGAATCGGGAATTGGCAAGGTTGAAGCCGGGATTACGGCTGAGCACT
This sequence comes from Limosilactobacillus gorillae, assembly GCF_001293735.1. Taxonomy (GTDB): domain Bacteria; phylum Bacillota; class Bacilli; order Lactobacillales; family Lactobacillaceae; genus Limosilactobacillus; species Limosilactobacillus gorillae. The sequence goes on from NZ_BCAH01000024.1 coordinate 32,305, forward strand.
TAATTACCGATTTTGATGTTGACGTGGTTATCAACTCCGGCTCGGCCGGCGGGATTGGTGAAGGATTGCACGTTGGTGACGTTGTGATTTCGACAGAAACGGCTTATCACGATGTCGACGTAACTGCCTTTGGCTACGAATATGGTCAGCTACCGGCCCAACCAGCTCGCTTTGCTGCCGACCAGACCTGGGTGCATTACCTAACCAAGGCCGGAAAGGAGACCGGCTTGACCATCAAGCAAGGGCTGATTGTAACCGGGGACCAGTTCGTGGCCTCCTCAGAATTGATTCAGCAAATCAAGGCTCGGTTTAAGGACGCCTTATCCGCTGAAATGGAAGGAGCGGCCGTTGGTCAGGTAGCAACTGATCACAAGGTTCCATACGTGGTTGTGCGGGCGATGTCTGATACTGGGGACGAAAACGCCGGGGTCTCCTTTGATGAATTTATCATCGAAGCCGGTAAGCGATCAGCCTCGATGCTTTTGCAACTCTTTAGCGATTTAAACAAGGGGGCGGATGCTTAATGGCCTTTCAAACAACGGTTCAGATTCCGGGTGACGACACGGTTTACTCCATCAGTAAAAACCTCAAGAGGTACCCGTTGATTGATCTTGGCTTTGAGCAGACCCGCCAAGGAAATTTTAAGTATACTGGGTCCTTGGACCGAACGAATCCCTTCAAACCAGCCGCTAAGTTGCAACTAATCATTAACGGTGACTTAACGGGTTTTAAGATGGCAACGGTTAGTACTGACGGCTTGCGTAAGATTAATATTTTCACCGGTCCACGGAGTGAGGAGTTCGTGACCCAGTACCACTTCATCCTTGATGAAATGGTGGCAAGAGAGATCCTGGTTAGGGGGTAAAACAGTTGGTTTTGTTCGCATCCCGGGTGTGCCTTTGGTACAATGGTAAATACTGGACATGCGACCTTCAATCGTAGATGGATCCAGAATCTATTATGAAATGATGGTGATTTTGCATGACTGATAACAGTCATACCCGGGTTGTTGTCGGAATGAGTGGGGGAGTTGATTCCTCCGTGACTGCTTTGCTATTAAAACAGCAGGGTTACGACGTCGTTGGGGTTTTTATGAAAAACTGGGATGACACCGACGAAAACGGGGTTTGTACCGCAACGGAAGATTACAAGGACGTCGCCAAGGTGGCAACGCAAATTGGAATTCCGTATTACTCGGTCAACTTTGAAAAGGAGTACTGGGACCGGGTTTTTACCTACTTTATTGATGAATTTAAGAAGGGGCGAACACCTAATCCGGACGTGATCTGCAATAAGGAGATTAAGTTCAAGGCCTTTATTGAGTACGCCAACCAGCTGGGGGCCGATTACGTAGCCACTGGTCATTACGCCGACTTAAAACGGGACGAAGAGGGTAACATGCACTTGATGCGTGCCAAGGACCAGACTAAGGACCAGACCTACTTCTTGAGCCAGCTGGACCACGCCCAGCTAGATAAGGTGCTCTTCCCCTTGGCCGGGTACACGAAGAAAGAGGTTCGCCAGCTCGCTAAGGATGCTAACCTTGTGGTCGCCGATAAGAAGGACTCCGTTGGGATCTGCTTCATTGGTGAGGATGGCCACTTCCGCGAGTTCCTGGGCCAGTACCTGCCAGCCCAACAGGGAGAGATGCAGACCGTTGATGGTAAGGTGGTTGGTACTCACGCCGGCCTGATGTACTACACAATCGGCCAACGTAAGGGTCTAGGCCTTGGGGGGACCAAGGAAAATAATGACCCATGGTTTGTAATCGGAAAGGACATTACTAAAAACGTTCTTTACGTCGGTCAGGGCTATGAAAACGAGCATCTGTACGCAACCCATATGGAGGCGTCAGACATTCACTGGGTCGATGACGTGGTAAGCCGTTATGGCAAGGAATTCCACTGTACGGCTAAGTTTCGTTACCGCCAAAAGGATGAAGGGGTAACGGTTAAACTGTCTGACGATGGCCAAATGGTGACCGTTGTTAGTGATGATCCTGCTCGTGCTATCACCCCGGGCCAAGCGGTTGTGTTCTATGATGGCTCAGAATGTTTGGGTAGCGCCATTATTGACCGGGCCTTTAATCAGGACCACCAATTACAATACGTATAATGAATTGAAGCGGCCGTGGCAGAAATGTCACGGCCTTTTTTAGATCAGAAGAAGAAGACTCCCGCTAAGTTAGCTAAGATGCCCTCGGGGGATATAAGTGAGATAGAAAATTATGTCAACAAACCATTGCACATGGTAATTCAGCACTAGAATTTAGGATGGGGATCAAATTATCGATAGACAGCGCTTCCATTTATAGTTATTCTATAATTAAATCAATTGAAAGGGATGGCTCAGATGACACTGGCTGTAAACGGGCGAATTTTCTTAGGAACGACTGAGGACCATTTTGAGAATGGAATGCGCTTTGAAAACGGACGGGTGACCGAAGTTGGAAATGGTTTGGTTCCAAAACTGGGTGAAGACGTGCTTGATTTGAAGGGGCGCTTGGTTTTACCAGGACTAATTGACGTCCATACCCACCCGAAGTACATTGCTGACGCCCTACACGGGGTTGCCTGTACGCCTCCGGTGGTTAACAGCATTGATGAAATGGTGGCGGCTCTGAGGCAATCTCCTGCTTACGGTGCCGGCCCAGATGTTTGGATCGAAGGCTGGGGATTTGATGAGACTAAGCTAAAGGAACACCGATCGCCTACCAAGGAGGATTTGGACCGGGTATCAATGACCCAGCCGGTCTTCATTTACCGTTCTGATTGTCACTCCTCGGTCGGTAACTCACGGGCCCTTGCCTTGGCAGGGATTAGCCGCGATACGCCGGATCCAGTGGGCGGTAAAATTGAGCGCGATGAAAACGGAGAGCCGACTGGTTTTATGCGTGAGGTGGCTGCCACTCAGCTCCTGATCCAGGCTAAGTCTTCGCAAAGCTATCAGGGCGACGTTAAGAATCTGGTTGATAGCTCGAATCACTACTTGGCCAATGGTTTAGTGGCAATTGGTGAGATGATGGGACGTAAGCAGCCCTATGATTCTTGGCAGCTCTATGTCGATGCCTTTAAAGAGGAATTTGTTCCCAAAGCGACTTTGTACTATGTCCTTGATGAATTAAATTACGGCGCCCCTCTGTCAAAAAAAATTAGTGGTAAGCTACGGGTGGCCGGGATCAAGGTCTTTATGGATGGTAGTATTTCGGGGGAAACGGCTGATAATAAGGATCCCTATCCGGATGATAAGCGGGGAATCTTACTGACCGACCGGGACAAGTTGATCACTGCCGTCGAAATGGCCAGGCAGGCTGACCTTCAACTGGCCGTTCATTGATATATTATGG